>CAWHSF010000004.1:0-41330 GCA_963832025.1 Candidatus Nomurabacteria bacterium | reverse complement strand
GCGATGAGGGAATCGGACCCCCGACATCGGTTTTGGAGACCGAAGTTATACCACTTAACTAATCGCCCTAAATAACAAAAAACGACCATTAGTCGTTTAAAGTATAGCAGAAAAGCCAGGAAAATCTATTACTTCTTGATTTCCTTGTGCTTGGTCTGCTTTCGACACCATTTGCAATATTTTTTGAGCTCGATTTTTTTGGTAACGAGTTTCTTGTTTTTGCTGGACCAGTAATTTATGCGCTTGCAGGTTCCGCAGGCAAGTTTTATAAGTCTATCTTGTGACATAGATACAGATTAATATAAAAATGCTTAAATTGCAACCCCGAACCAAAGCAAAGCTTGGTGCGGGGCAGGCCCTTTCTTATTTAATTATTCTAGGTAATAGAGAACTTATCCTAGTGGTAATTTCATAATTGATTGTATACGCCTTTTCGGCTATCTCTTCAGCGGTAATTTGTTCCCTTCCTTGAGTGCCCAAGATTACAACCTCGTCTTCTGTCTGGACATTTTTTAAGTGACTGACGTCCACCACAAACATATTCATCATCACCCGCCCTAATATTTTGCATCGAGTTCCTCTTATTAAAACTTCGCCTTTGTTGGACAATGAGCGAGGAAAACCATCGGCATAACCTTGCGGAATGATGGCAACTTTAGTTTCTTTTTTGGTTTTATAGGTCAATCCGTAGCCAATAGTATTCCCTTTTGGTAAGATTTTTATCTGTGCAATTTTTGTTTTCCAAGACAACACGGGTTTTAAAATAAATTTCAATTTTCTATTTTTTTCATACATTTTTTGTAAATGTTTTGACGGCCACATACCATAGACACCGATACCGAGACGTATAAGTGGATGAACTCCAGAATTTTTTTCATAGACCAAAAGTCCGGAAGTCGCCGAAATATGAGTCTCTAGACCATCAAAACCAAATTTTCCCGCCAACTCAACTGCTTTTTCATACTCTGTGATTTGTTTTTGTGCATGAGAAAAATCAGAGCACCCGCCCGAACGACTGTTCAGTCGGGCGGGTGTCTTCAATGTTTGCGAAGTGTGCATAAATACCGTTCAATTTTATAAATTTACATTTTTTAATTTCTGTAAAAACTTTCGGCAATTCTTTTAACAAAAAACCTTCTCTGCCTAAATATGCATCCACCGGAATATGAATTTTTTGTACAATTTTCAATTGCTGTGCAAGATTATTTATTTTTTGTAATTCTTTGATTGAAAAAATAGAAAAAATACATTTTAATTTAATTGCGCGTTTAAGATCGGAATCTTGTACATAGCCCAACATCAAAGTGTCTTTTTTGCTGACTTTTCGCAACAATTCCAATTCCTCCACACTGTTAATTTGAAAATATTCGACATAGGGTTCAAGTATTTCAGCTATTTCATTTTGTCCATGACCGTAAGCGTTTCCTTTGACAGCTACGGAAAATTTTGTTCCTTTTTTAGCTAAACTTTTAAACTCCTTAATATTATGAATTAAATTTTTCTTTGACAGCTCGATAAAAGAAAGATATGTTTTCATTTTAATACCCTTTATTTTTTATCAATAATTCTAAAAATTCTTTTGGAAATATTGGCTTACTCTCCGCCAAGGCTTGATGGTAAATTACCGTAGAAGGAGTAAGCCCAGGTAGAGTGTTAATCTCTATCACAATAATGTTGCCGGTTTGAATTTGAACAAAAATATCTATGCGGGCATAACCACGAATACCAATTTTTTTGGCGATAATTTCAATTGATTTTTTTACTTTATTGAGATTTTTTACAGAAATAATTTCTTTTGGTGGGGGTGTAATATTTACTCCGGTACCACCTTGAAATTTTTCTTCCACACTCAAAATAGAAGCTTCGGCAATCGTGATGGAAGGTGAAAATGCTTGTGTTTTTCCGTTCTGCTCAAAAACACCGACAGTCATTTCTACATAACCAGTTTTCCTGTTATGAATAATTTTTCCGGAACTGACTTTCAATTTGTCGGTTTCGATGAAGGATTCAAAAATAATATCACTCACTTCACCTTCCGGCATATCTACAACGCTGTTTTGATTTGTAAAAGTGCCAGATGAAGCTATAAGTTTTTTGTTTTTTATTAAAGAAATATAATTTGCCAAATCTTTTTTATTATAGAGCCGAACTACCCCTGCAGAACAACCATCGCCTCTTGGTTTAACCAGAATTGTTTTGGTTTCTAATTTTTCTAAAAGCATATTCCAATATGAATTTGGATTTTTTGGAGCATCTTTTATCTTGAGTAGAATGTGCGGTGTCACACTGACACCTTTTATATTGACGTTTTTAATAATTTCGTTAGTTGTCCATTTATCCATACATAATTTAGAAACAACGCTATTTGAACCATTGTATTTTATTTTTTTATTCTCTAGAATTTTTTGCAAGGTTCCGTCTTCACCGGCCCCACCATGTAAAGACAAAAAAGTAAATTTATATTTATCTAAAATATCATTTAACAAATGCTTTCGTGGCATAAAAAAATCTTCCGTGACATCGGATGTATGTAAGCATAATTTTATTTTTACTTTTTCAATTAAGAAAAATAATCTTTCGATATCATCTTCTGCTTTTTTTGCATTTTCTATTATTTCTTCTACGGTGTGATTTAAAATATAAGAATAAGGCAATTCCCACACTTCACCTGTTTTAGCCAGCAGATACGGATATGGCTTATATATTTTAGAGCCACGCAATTTGAGCCAAACATTTGTGCCACTCATCAGAGAAACTTGTTTTTCGGCAGTCTCGCCACCAAACAATACAGCAACTGGCTTGCGAGAAATCTTGCTTTCATTCAGAAAACTGTTTCCTACTGAAACCGGAATATCTCGACGCAAGAAAGCATTATTAACAACATAACGTAAAAGATCTTGGTGTGAAAAACCAATACGAGAAGATTGTTGAAAAAGAAAACTATTTTGTTCCATACCGGAAATCGGATTAAAGTCAGAAAACCAAATATTGCCATCGGGCATGAAAAAACCATCAAATCGCGCAAAATCAGTCATCCCAAAAACAGAAAAAAGTTGTTCAGCTTGAATTTGGATTTTTTCAATAATTTCATTAGGAAATCTTGGAGGACAATGATATTTTACTTGCCTTGTTGGTAAATATTTTTTACGGAAATCGAAAAATTGATGCTTATCATAATCCATTTCCATTTCTGTCGGGATGATAGCAACCGGCATATTAAATCTGTTTTGCAAAATAATCACGGTAAACTCTTGGCCTTCTGCAAATGGTTCAATTACCACACGCGTATCCATACGCTTACTAAATAAATTTTCAATATTTTTTAACGCATCGGAAATATTTTCGACTGAAAACACACCGATACTGGAACCACCGGAAGCAGGCTTTACAATAGCGCGAGTGATTTTTTCATTTTCCCACAAATTTTTTACTTTTTCCGTAATTTCTTTTTTTGTATCGGTGATTTTAATGACAATAGATGATGGAGCAAAAAATCCCAACGAACGAATATATTCATTTGCTCGGTGCTTATCGAAGGCCATCTTACAAGCTCTGGCAGAAGAGCCAATAAATGGAATTTTATTTTTTTCCAAAAATGCTTGGAGTTCGCCATCTTCGCCGAAAGTTCCATGAATACACGGAAAAACAATATCAACATTTTTTAAAATTTTTATGAGAGAGGAGTTGGAAAGCTCTTTGCCCGATATAGCTAATTTAAAATCAAAGTCACTAGGAGTATTTGAATAAAGTTGCGCAGTAGATATTTTAAAAGCTTTCTTTTTTTCATTAAAATATACAGGAACAATTTCTACTCCCAAACTACCCAAGTGATCCAAAACACTTCGAGCAGAATTCATAGAAATTCCTCTTTCTAAAGAAGGTCCACCGCACAATACCGCCACGCTAATTTTGTTTTTTTTGGCCATTTTTTACAAAAATTATCTTATTTACATCCTTATAATATAAGATTATAAAAAGAAAGTCAAAAAATACTGTGGATAACTCCATTTTTTTGCAAATTTTAACCTCTAGACGTTGAAAATGTTGGACACCTGCTTTGCAGATGTCCAACGTCTGAGAAACTATTTTAATATCGCACTTTCCAAATTCTTTGGAACTTTAGTGAGATTAATACATCCATTTTTTGTGATTAAAACCATATCTTCTATACGCACTCCGCCAAAACCTTTTAGGTAAATCCCCGGTTCTACGGTCATTACACATCCAATCGGAAGAATATCTTCGCTCTTTGGTTTAAAATTTGGCCATTCGTGAATAACTGTCCCGACTCCATGACCCAAGCCATGCTGAAAATTTTTCTTATACCCGCCCGAACGACCGTTCGGTCGGGCGTTTTTTTACTTAAAAAGTCTCGAGCAATTTTATCTACAACTTTTGCTCGTTTTTCCCCTTTCTGATTTTTCCTAGTGAAAGTTCTTGCGATTTTAAGACATCTAAATATATTTTCTTCTGTTTAGCCGAGGGGTTCGCCCCAGAAATAAGTACGCGTCATATCAGAACAATAATGATTTACCGTGCATCCAAAATCAAACATTATTATATCCCCTTTCTTTAGCTTTGATTTACCGGGTTCATGATGAATATTAGCTGTATTTTTACCAAAAGAAACAATCGGCGGAAATGATAAAATTGGCGCTCCATATTTTATGAAAGATTTTTTAATAAAATTAGCAATTTCAATTTCACCCACTCCTGATTTTAAAATTTTTAAAACATCTTTTAAAACCTGCTCGCTAATTCTTTGCGCTTTAATAATATTCGCAAGTTCTTTTTTATTTTTTACCGCCCGAACTTCGTGAATTAACTTTGTTTGCATGTTTAATTATCAGTACCGTGATTTTGTTTTTATTTTAAAACAATTTCACCACATCGTGATAGGTAATGACAAGCATGAGAAACATTAAAATACAAAAACCAACAGTATTTACAGTATTCGCAACTCTTGGATTTATACGCGAACCTTTTATTTTTTCAATCAATAAAAAGAATAATCTTCCACCATCAAGAGCCGGAAATGGAATTAAATTTATAACTGCAAGATTTATAGAAATTAAAGCCATAAAAGACAAAAGATAAACAAAGCCAAAATTATAGGCATCTCCTACTATGCCCACCATACCTACTGGGCCAGTTACTTCAGAAAAGCTACCTTTGCCTTGTATACCCTCATAATCAAGCGTATAAAGCCCTATCGTGGTTTCTTTAGCGATAGACCAGTCTAGACGCAATCCTTCCCAAATGGCTGGAAAAAAGGCAATTTGGCTGTGCCTATTTGTATCCATAGATATACCGATTTCCAGCTTGTTGTCAGTTTTATTTTCAACCGGAATAATCTTTGCCTGATTTATTTCTGGGTTTTGCCACGAGTATATCCAATATCAATTTCTTTTCCTGCGCTATCTAGTACAAAAGATTGAACTGTTTCTGGGCTGATGTTAGTTGTGGAATTTTTACCATTACGTGATACTCATAATTTTATCACCAGTTTTTAATCCAGCTTGTTCGGCGGGAGATTTTGGTAACACAGAAACTACCACTAAGTGGACATTAGAAAGTTGATTGCCAGCTATGTTCGCTATCAATAGAAGTCGGAAGTCCAGACATAAAACAAAAAGAAAATAAAAGCCATGCCAATAAAAAATTCGCAAAAATTCCAGCAAATAGAACTAGCGCTTGTTTCCATTTGGCTTTGTTTACAAAACTTCTACTGGCATCAGGACCGTTTATGTTTTCTTCATCAGGACTCTCGCCAAAAATTCTCACAAAACCACCAAGTGGTAATAAATTTAAAGTGTATTCAGTTTCTCCTTTTTTTATACCAAATAATTTTGGCGGAAAGCCAAAACCAAATTCATCCACCCTGATTCCAAATCTTTTCGCGGTAAAAAAATGTCCAAATTCATGGACTAAAACTAAAACCAATAAAATTATTAATAAAAATAACTATACTCATAAAATTAACCCATTACCTCTCGTTCTTTTTTTTCAAAAATAGCCTCAAGACTTGCCATTCGTTTCATTAATAATTTTTTGCAATTCTTCTTTAGCACGAAATATTTCATCCTCGGTCATCTTACTTTCTTTTTTTTTTGCTTCCATATCTTCTATACACAACTTCTCTTTCACTGACGAACAATAATTCTACTTTCTTCTAATTTTTCTTTTAAAACTTTTACTAAGGCTTGCCTTGTTTCAGTCGTCAGTTGTGGAAAAATAACTCTCATACCCAAATCATCGGTCGCTACAGATAGTCCTAAATTTGCACTGATTATGGCCTTTTCAATTCTTTTACTTGACTCTTATCCCAAGGCGTAATGCGCAAAGTTTTCGGATCTTCAATAGACACAGAAGCAACATTTTTTAATCGGGACAAAAGAACCATAAGAATCTACTGTAATGCTATCCAGCACCATCGGCGAAGCTCGGCCGATGTTTAGCTGGGTATATTCCTTACCTAAAAATTCTTCCACTTTTTTAAGCTCTATCTTAAAATTTGAAAAATTATACTGCATAGATGATGATTATATCATATTCTCTCTGGAATAATCAAAGCAATAGATTCCATAAGCTTCTTTGCTGAACTCCCGGGCATACGAAGAAATTCTCGAACCTTGAAAAGGTGTTCAAGGCAGGTTGGCAAAGAATTTTGAATGGGAAAGGTTTCATCTGCAGGGTGGAGTAATCCGGAAAAATTCTTTGCCAACCTGCCGTTTAAAACAACTTCAAGCGCATTTAAAAATTTTAAAGCTTTGGAACGATTTGAGTCTAGCGTAATAATCTCGTTTCCTTCTTCGTCCTCTTCTTCTATCTCAGCCAACAACTCTTTGACAAAATCGATTCTATCTTTTAAAGACATAGCAGTAAATTTTTCTGCTTTTTTTATTTCTTCTTTTAAATCGGATTTAGTGACAATAACATAAAATCTTGAAACAAGCGTTTTTAAAAGCGTATTTATATCAGGCACAACCAATAAAAAATGAGTGTTCTCTTTCGGTTCCTCAAACATCTTGAGTAAAACATTCTGGGCATCCAAGGAAAAACTGTTGGCACAAATCAAAAATATTTTTTTACCTGTTCCGAAGCTTTTATCCGACGACATTGCGCGTAAATCGAAAGCCTCCTCAGTTTTAAAATTGTCAATTGCAATTGAAATAAAATCCGGATTGCCGGTTGTATTTACACCTATAGTTTTTAAAAAATCTATAATTTCTGGAACAATCTCATTTCGCGCTCCTTCTATTAGATACGCATGGTGTAAATTATTTTTATCTAAATATTGGATTAGGTTCATAAATTCTAGATGCGTTACATACGTCCAACGTCTGGGAGCCTTGACGTTGAACATCTATTTTTTACTTAATACTGTCTTTTTATAAACATCCAAATGCTCGAGAGCGATGCCTGTGCCTTTAACTACACAAAATAGAGGGTCTTCGGCAAGTGTCGCTTTAACTCCTGTTTTTCTATAAACCAAATCTGTAAAATTTCTCAATTGAGAAGAACCACCGGTCATAATAATTCCGTGGTCAATAATATCAGAAGCAAGTTCCGGAGGAGTCTCCTGTAACACATCTTTGATTGCTTTGATAATTTGCCTCAATTCCGCATCAATCGCTTTTACTATTTCATTTGTTCCGACTTGTGCGCTCCTGGGTAACCCCTGAATATAGTCCCGGCCTTTGATAGTCACACGAAGTTCTTCTTCAAGAGGTACTGCCGCGCCAATTTTTATTTTTACTTCCTCTGCTGTTCTGTCTCCAATTGCCAAGTTGAAAGTTTTTTTAATATAATCCGCAATTGCAGCATCTATTTTATTTCCAGCAAATTTAACCGAGGTTGAAGCCACAATACCACCTAGAGAAATCACCGCCACGTCCGTCGTCCCTCCACCAATATCAACCACCATATAACCTTTTGATTCATAAATTGGAATACCTGCGCCAATAGCCGCCAAAATCGGCTCTTTGACCACATACGCATTTTTTGCCCCTGCACGAATAGCCGCCTCCATGACTGCTCGCCTTTCCGTCGAAGTGACGCCGGCCGGCACGGAAACCATCACGTCAGGTTTGAAAAAATTAAATTTGCCCATTGCTTTACTGATAAAATAACGAAGCATGGCTTCAGTCACTCGATAGTCCGCAATAACCCCATCTTTCATTGGACAATAAGTGATTATTGAATCAGGAGTCTTACCAATCATGTCTTTAGCTTCAAAGCCAATCGCTAAAATTTTATTATCTTGTTCGGAAACTGCCACCACTGAAGGTTCATTTAAAACTACTCCCTTGCCAGGCAAAAAAACCAGCGTATTCGCGGTTCCTAAGTCTATGCCTAATTTTTTGGAAAAAATACCCATATATAAAGCAATATACCCCGACACCTATTTAAAATCAAGGAAATAGGTGTGAGGGTATATCATATTTGTGCTAAAATGAAAAACATGAAAATTGTCACAGTCATTCCGCTCAAAAAAGGAATTTGGAAGGAAAATTTAACTTATTTTACGGCGAAAGATATTACAAACGGAAGTATTGTTACTATTCCCCTACGCAACAAAAAAGTATTGGGTTTGGTAATTTCTGTGGAAGACGCAACCCAATCAAAATCCAATATTAAGGGGATGTCTTTTAATTTAAAAAAAATAAGTGAAGTAAAAGAAACTTCAATTTTTTCGGCAGAATATTTGCACGCAGCGATTGAAACCAGTAGATATTTTGCTGTTAGTAAAAACTATGGGATTACTGCTTTGATTCCGGCACCATTGCGGGAAAATTACGACAAAATAGCTAAATTAGTAAATGCTGATTTAAGAGACAAGAAAAAAGAGAGCAGTTCAAAATTAATTAAATCCGAAAAGTTAATTTTTCAAGCACCATTTTTGGACCGAATTGCTACTTATAAAACTTTGATTCGTGGAGCATTCGCAGAAAAAAAGTCGGTGTTTATTGTATTACCGACCGAATACGATATAAAAATATTTGAAGGATTACTTTCTCGAGGTATTGAACAATTCATCTTTACTCTACATGGAAGCTTGACTCCCAAAAAAATACTCAAGGATTTTGAAGAGATGGAAATCATGAATCACCCGATATTGATATTGGGAACAACACCTTTTTTATCAATTCCTCGAGATGATATAAAGACCATCATAGTAGAACACGAAAGCTCAAACGCTTATAAAATGATAGCTAAACCTCATTTTGATTTGCGATTTTTTGCAGAATTTTTGCAGCAAAAATTAACGCTAGATTTATTTTAAGCGACACAATGCTTCGCCTCGAAACAATTGAAAGAAAAGATATTGATAATTTAACCCCATTTCATCCTTTACAGTTCAGAACCAATTTCAAAGGAAAAATAGAAATTATTGATAAGAACATGAAGAAAGAAAATGTAACGCCCGTAAAAGAGAATAAGAATCCTGTCTTTAAAATATTCCCGGAAGAGAGTTTGAGAGAAATAAAAAATGCAGTTTTTCATAATAAAAGTATCTTTATTTTTGCATTACGAAAGGGCTTAGCGACAATGACTGTTTGTAAAGACTGTAACGACACTTTGAGCTGTAAAAAATGTGGGTCGCCACTTGTACTTTATAGTTCACAGAAAAATAAAAAAAGAATTTTTGTCTGTAATCGCTGTGAGATAGATGTAGATGGAGACGTAGCTTGTGAAAATTGTGGCAGCTGGAACTTGATGCCACTTGGTATCGGCATAGATACAATCTATGAAGAAATAGAGAAAGTGTTTGACCAAAAAATAAAAATTTTTAAATTGGATAAAGAATCGGCAAAAACCACCAAGGGTGCAGAGAAAATCATAAAAGAGTTTGAAGAAAATTCAGGGTCAATATTAATCGGCACAGAAATGGCGTTTTTCTACTTACAAAAAAAAGTTGCGCTATCTATTGTCGCTTCTTTTGATTCTTTGTGGAGTATCCCGAATTTTAAAATGGGTGAAAGAATTATTCACATCATACTTTCAATTATGAGCCATACGAATGAAAAAATAATTATCCAAACAAAAAACGAACATGACACTTCTATTTTGGCAATAAAATCCGGTAATTTGTTGTCATTTGTGCGAGAAGAGTTGGAAGATAGAAAAAAATTAAATTATCCGCCCTTCAGACGTTTTATTAAAATTACTTATATCGGTAATAAAGAAGAAACAATCAAAGCCAGAAAAGCACTGGAAGAAGTTTTTAAAGAGTATAAGCCCGAGATTTTTAGCGCCTTTATAGCCAAGCAAAAGGAGAAATATACTACTAATGCTTTAATAAAATTAGATCCAAAAAAATGGTCACTGCCGGAAATTTCCATGAATTCACATATTGACGAAAACCTGCTGGCAAAATTGCTTTCTCTTCCAATGTCTTTTCAAGTATTAGTTGACCCGGAAGATTTACTATAAGATTTGACTTATATTTTATATAGGTTAATCTGAAATTGAGGAGAAACCCATGTACTTTTTTATGATGAGAACTGGTAACGATGTCTCCTGGTGCGAACACATAGGAGAAATATTCCATGTAGAAATCGTGCCTCTTGATGCAAGATGCCAGCCAGAGGCAACAAAAGAGGCAGAAAAAAGATTCCCGGGAGCAAGAGGAGAAATTGTGCTCCTCGCATAAAATAAAGATTTATACAAAAATCATCGCCGTTCTGGCGGAGGAAGAACGTCCTCCCTAGACGGCTTTTCCTTTTTTAGGCAATTAAAACCGTAAACTCCCCTTTTTGTTTCACTGGATTTTTTGTTAGATATTCCAATACTTCAGTGGGTGTTCCAGTTTTAAATTCTTCATAAATTTTTGTGAGCTCTCGAGCAATACAAACTTTTTTATCTGGACAAAATTTTTGTAAAGATTCCAGGGTTTTTAAAATACGATGAGGGGATTCATAAAAGACCATTGTTCTTTTAGCTTCCGCTATTTCTTTAAATAAAGTTTCTCTCCCCTTTTTGTGTGGTAAAAACCCCAAGAATGTAAACTCATGAGTTGGTAAACCTGAAGCAGAAAGCGCTGTGATGATAGCTGTGGCTCCAGGAATCGGAATTATCTGAACCTCTGATTCACTAAACTTTTTTTTAATTTGAGAAATCAACATCGCGCCAGGATCAGAAATTCCTGGTGTTCCTGCGTCTGACACTAAAGCTAAATTTTTTCCCTGCCTGCCGGCAGGCAGGCCTTCCTCCAGTAATTCAAAAATTTTCTCAGTTTTACTGAGTTTACTCTGAGCATGGTAACTCATCGTAGGCTTATTGATATTATATTTATTTAAAAGATTTTTTGTGACACGTGTATCTTCGCACAATATCAAATCAACACTTTTTAATGTCTCTATGGCTCGGAGAGTAATATCTCCCAAGTTCCCTATCGGTGTCGCAATTACATAAAATTTAGACATTATTTTCTATATTTTCTTGTTCTCCATTTATCGGCAATTTTTACCCGATTGAGTGATCTTTCAAGTTCGGCAGAAAAATGTTCGAAATCAACAACTTCTTTATTGTCCATCTGCTTGCGAAGTTCCTCGGCTCTAGCTCTAGCTTTTTCCACTCTTTCTTCGGTTAATTCTGAAACCGCCTCGGCAAAATCTGCCAGCACGGTAACTGAGGTCTCACCTTTTTCGTCTTTTTTCACCTCAACAAAACCTCCGACAACTGCCGAAGGTATGTGTTCTCCACCAGACACAGCAACTATGTCTCCAGAAGCAAGTGATGCTATTAATGGAATATGGTCAGGTAAAATCGTAATTTCACCTTCCGTGGTTGGCAAAGTTACTTGGTCAACCATCTCTTCAATGATGAGTCTCTCGGGTGTTATTATTTTTAATTTTAATTGTTTTGACATATTTTTTTAAATTTAAAATATTGCTTTTAAAAATCTTACGGAGGCCAACGGGCCGAAGTCTAAGCAAAAATTCAGTAGAATTTTATGTGGGTTTTTAAAAGTAATTTTTAAATTTTTAAAGTGCGCCTTTCATGTAAAAATCATTTTCTGGCTTATCGTCATGCTTGCCTTCTAAAATTTCTTTGAACGAACGAATGGTTTCAGAAAGTGGCACATATTGTCCTTTCGTTCCAGTAAATTGTTCGGCCACGAAAAATGGCTGAGAGAGGAACTTCTGAATCTTGCGAGCGCGAGCAACGAGTTCTTTGTCTGCTTCGGAAAGTTCTTCCATACCCAAGATGGCAATAATATCTTGCAAGTCTTTGTAACGTTGCAAAACACGCTGAACTTCACGGGCAACTTCATAATGTTCCTTGCCGACGATGTTTGGATCAAGAATGGTTGAAGATGAATCGAGCGGATCCACGGCAGGATAAATACCAATTTCTGTAAGCGAACGATTTAATACAACAGTAGAATCCAAGTGCGCGAAGGTTGTGGCTGGTGCTGGGTCAGTCAAGTCGTCCGCTGGCACATACACAGCCTGCACGGAAGTTACCGAACCTTTGTCCGTCGAAGTGATGCGTTCCTGTAAAATTCCCATTTCAGTCGCAAGTGTAGGCTGATAACCCACAGCAGAAGGAATACGTCCAAGCAAGAGCAGAAACTTCCGAACCTGCCTGAGTGAAACGGAAAATATTGTCAATAAACAAAAGCACATCTTTGCCTTCAGCATCACGAAAATGTTCCGCCATCGTAAGCGCTGATAAGGCTACGCGTAGACGAGCGCCTGGCGGTTCATTCATTTGTCCGAAGACCATCGCTACTTTTGGTAATACTCCTGAATCTTTCATTTCATGATATAAGTCATTACCTTCACGGGTTCTTTCGCCGACTCCGGCAAAGACAGAATATCCTCCGTGATTTGACGCAATGTTATGAATTAATTCCTGGATGACAACAGTTTTACCGACACCCGCTCCTCCGAAAAGTCCGACTTTTCCTCCTTTCAAGACAGGACAAATAAGGTCAATCACTTTAATACCCGTTTCAAGAATTTCCACTTTAGTCGCTTGCACCACATACGATGGAGCTTCACGGTGAATCGGCAAACGCTTTATTACAGACGTTGGGTTCCCGCCTTGCGGGATACCGACGTCTCCTAGATCATCAATAGTTTCGCCTAGCACATTGAAAATTCTTCCAAGTGTTGCTTCTCCTACAGGTACAGAAATAGGTATGCCAGTACTAACAACTTTAGAATCCCCGAGCGAGTCCGTCCGTCGTGTCCATCGCCACGGCGCGAACAAGTCCGCCACCTAAATACTGCTCAATTTCAAGAATAATTTCTTGCCATCTTTTTCTACTTCTAATGCGGTGTATATATCCGGCAGATTCTCTTTTTCACCACCGAAATCTACATCGACGACCGGACCGATTATTCTTTTGATTGTACCTGTTGTTTTCATTCTTTTTGTTATTAATTTATAATTTGTAATTTTTAATTAACGGAGGCCATCCCTGCGCTAATTTCTGATATCTCTCTGGTAATATTTGCCTGTCGAGCCTTGTTAAACATCAGAGTTAAGTCGTCAATCATTTCACTCGAGGCTTCGTTTGCATTTTTCATGGCCACCATTCTAGCCGATTGTTCTGATGCGTTAGATTCTAGGAACATTTGATATCTTTGCACTTCAACCAGTTTTTCTACCAGCAACTCCATGAATTTTTCCTGATTGCCTTCAAAAAGATAATTGATTTTTTTGTTTATTTTTAAAGGTGTCTCGATTTTACCTTCTGTATTCCCTATCAAGGAAAGTTCATCAATAAGTTCTTTGAGTTCAGCGCGAGAACCGGAAGCACTTGTTTAATGCTCGGGGTTTGAACAAGCGGAGAAGTAAATTTTGTATAAGCAACCAAAACTTTATCATATGAACCTTTTTTATACTCTTCAAAAATAACCTCTGAGACCGGAGAAGTATCAGAAAAAGTTGCATTACTCGGTATATCAGTAAAGGTAGCAATGACATTTTTTCCGACTCGACGCATGGCCGTATCTCCTTTTTTACCTATGGCTAATATATCAACATTTATATCTTTGTTTTTCTTGATAACTGAGAGAGCTTTTTTTATCACCTGTGTATTGTAAGCGCCACAAAGCCCACGATTAGAGGTTATCAAAACTAGTAGTATATTTTTTAACGGTTTTTGCACAAAAAACGGATGCGTTTGGTCTTTTAAACTTTCTTCCATATTTTGCACAATTGATGTCAAAATTTCCCAAGAATATTCGGCGTAAAGCCTGGAAGCCAAAGTTGCCATCACAGCGCGCTTCATCTTTGAAGCTGCGACTAGCTCCATCGCCTTGGTGATTTTTTTTGTGTTTTTCACACTTTTTATTCTTCTTTTAATCTCTTTGGTTCCAGCCATAAAATTTAACTAAAATTCTTTTTAAAATCTCCAATTACTGTTTTTAATTCTTCTTCACCTTTTTCGGTCCACATTTTTTTCTCAGCTAACTTCTTTGAAGAAAATTTTTGCATTGTGTTCTGCGTATTGAAGCGAGTTGTTCTTCAAATTCTTTTATTTTTTCAACCGCAACATCATCCATGTAGCCTTTGGTGAGAGCATAAAGGGTCACAACTTGGTTTTCAACTTTAATCGGCGAATATTGAAGCTGTTTTAAAACTTCCACTGCTCTCTTGCCACGTTCAAGCTGACGCTTAGTTGATTCATCGAGGTCGGAACCGAATTGCGCGAAAGCTTCTAGTTCTCGAAATTGCGCAAGATCCAGCTTGAGCGTTACCGGCGACTTTCTTCATCGCTTTGATTTGAGCATCTCCACCGACGCGAGAAACAGAAAGACCGACATTTACTGCTGGACGAATGCCTTTATAAAATAAATCTGTCTCCAAAAAAATCTGTCCATCCGTGATGGAAATGACATTGGTCGGAATATAAGCGGACACATCTCCGGCTTGTGTCTCCACTATCGGCAAAGCAGTAATAGACCCACCACCATACTTTTCGTTCTTGCGACAAGCACGTTCAAGCAAACGTGAGTGCAAATAAAAGACATCTCCAGGATATGCTTCACGGCCTGGAGGGCGTCGAAGTAAAAGAGAAATTTCTCGATAAGCCACAGCGTGTTTGGAAAGATCATCGTAAATAATCAAAACGTCCTTGCCTTGGTCCATAAAATATTCAGCAATAGAAACTCCAGTATAAGGAGCGATATAAGAAAGCGCTGCAGCTTCCGAAGCGCCTGCAGAAACGATTACCGTATATTCCATAGCTCCACCAGCTTCCAATCTTGCCTGTAATTTTGCGAAGTTTGGAATCTTTTTGTCCAATAGAAACATAAACACAAATCATGTTTTGACCCTTTTGGTTTAAAATTGTATCAATGGCAATGGCTGTTTTACCAGTCTGTCTATCTCCGATGATGAGTTCTCGTTGGCCACTTCCAATCGGAATAATTGCATCAATCGCTTTGATGCCTGTAGCCATCGGTTGATCACTTTTAGACGAGTAATTACTCCCGGATGCAACTTTTTCAATTGGATAAGTTTTATTTGCTTTAATTGCGCCTTTACCATCAATCGGAGCACCGATTGCATTTACCACTCGTACCCAAAATGGCATCAGAGATGGGAACTTCCAAAATTTTACCGGTGGCTTTTACTTCATCTCCTTCTTTAATTTTAGAAAAATCACCAAAGATAATTATGCCAACGGTATCTTCTTCTAAGTTTAGCGCCACACCCGTCTCACCATTTGGAAAAGTCACCATTTCGGAAGATTTAATATCGGAAAGTCCGGAAACTTTGGCAATACCGTCGAAAAGTTCCAGTACCTTGCCGACTTTCTCAACTTTGATTTGAGCGGAAAAATTTTCTATTTCCTTTTTTAAATTTTCTACGATATGGTTTGTGCTCATAAAGTATGATGTTAAATATTCTTGTAATTTTCCAATTTTGTTTTTGATTGTTAAATCTATTACTTCATCATTTACTTCTATTTTAAATCCTCCAAGCAATTTTTCATTTAAACTTTCTACGAAAATAATTTTTTCTGCTGCATAACGTTCTTTTAAAATTTGCGCGATTTCTTTTTTGATGTTTTCTGTTAAATGTTCTTTGCTTGATAACTTGACCACAATCCTTCCGTCCGCTTCGTTAATTATTTTGTCCAAGCGAGAAAGAATGTCTGGGGCTTGCAACAATAATCTTTTCCTGTATAAAAATTGAACGATGTTGGCATATTTGGAAGTCTTGCCTCCACTTGGAGGCAAGACCTCCAAATTATTATCTTTTGTCGATAAATATATTGCACGAGCTATGTCATTGTTTGAAATTGTGGCCATTTATTTATTATAAATTCTTTAATTCTTTCACCGTTTTCTCGTTAAAAGATTTATCAACCTTATCACTGAGTATCTTTTCCGTCGCAGTCATCGCTAGTGCAACGATTTCTTTCTTGGCTTCTTCCACCATTTTTATTTTTTCTGTTTCCAATGTTTTCTTGCCGTTTGCGATCACTGTCGCCACTTCTTGCTTGGCATCTTCCAACATCGCCACTTTTTTTGCCTCAGCTTCCTTTTTACCGTCTTGAAATATCTTATTTGCTTCTCCGCGAGCTTTTACCAAAGCTGCATCATACTCTGCCCGAGTTTCCTCCAGTAGCTTGGCATTTATTTTTGCGTCATTAATTCCCTTTGCAATTTTTTCACTTCTTTCTGCCATTAATTTAGAAAGTGGTTTTAATGCAAAGATATACAAAACGACAAACACTACGGCAAAGTTTATTGCTTGAGCAACGATAATTTTCCAGTCTATGTGAAATGTTGATATGATTGATTCCATAATATTTTAGGCTCTAAGCTCTAGGCTCTAGCTTGATACAAGCACAAGCCTAATGCTTAGTGTCTAATTACTAACTGATAGAAAATGCGATAACAAGCGCATAAATTGCGATTGCTTCGGCGAAGGCACAGGCAAGTAGCATGGGAACAAGAATTTTATTTGCTGCTTCTGGATTGCGTCCGATAGCTTCCATCGCTTTTGCTCCGACCATTCCTATTCCTAGTCCTGGACCAAGAGCACCGAGACCGATAGCTAAAGCTTTTGCAAGTGGTATTAAATTCATATATGTTTTTCGCTTACGCGGTACTATTATTAATAATAATCGACTCTCCGCCCGCATCGCCTTGTGAAGCAAGGTGGGCAGGTTTATTTTCATGCAGTTCTTCTCCTAGCACTGCTTCGTATTCATGCTCATGTTCTTCATGGTCTGTCGCTCCGATTGTAAAATACACAACCAACAACATTGAAAAAATTAATGCCTGAATAAGTCCAACTAAGATTTCCAAAAATAAAAACGGTATCGGAACGATGTATGCTACCAAAGCTGCCATTGAAGCGAGTAAAACTTCTCCGGCAAATACATTGCCGAATAGACGAAACGACAACGAAGCAATTTTTGCAAATTCACCAATGATTTCGATAATTCCCACAAAGAAAGTAATCGGAGCCACGATAATGACTGTCGGTTCTTTTCTTATTTTGGTGAAGATTTCGCCCAATGCTTTTAGATTAACATATTTATTGAAAGTTTTCCATATACCGATTGAGAATATGCCAAAAATATTTGCGCCAAGGACCGTCATAATTGCGAGTGCAATCGTAGTGTTCACATCTGCCGTGCCTCCACGAAGAAATGGAACAAAAGATAAACCTTCGTTGGTTTTTTCCAAAATACCTAAACCGCCAAGTGGTATCAGTCCGAGCCAATTGTTGAGAAGTATAAAAAAGAAAACAGAAATGGCAATTGGGAAAACCTGTATGGAGAGTGCGCGGCTGTTAGTAACTTGGTCGCAAAGATCGAGTGCACCTTCAACCACAATCTCAAAAAGATTTTGCAATTTATTAGGAATCGTATTTAATTTTAAGCGGAGAAATAAAGAAACAATAATTAGTATCAAAACCGCAGCCCAGCTGGTCAGCAAAGAGTTGGTAATCGAGAGCCCGTGAAAATTTCCGATCGGTTCTGCAAATAGTGTGATGTTGTGTAAAATTGGTCCCATTTAATTATCTTTGTTTTTATATTCTTTATTCGATAAATCTTTTATTTCCTTCATGTATTTTTTAACTACGCGAACGATGCCAAAGCAAGAAAAAAGAAATCCAACTCCAGCAAGGACAAGAAAAATAACCGGTTTTGTCCCATAATGCGCATCTAAACCCTTTCCGACAAAGAGAGCAAGGAGTATCGGTACGACAATCCAAACTGACACTTCCGTGAAAATCTGTACCCCATCTTTCCACCAAGGACCACCCTTATTATTCATGTTTTGCTTGTTATCTTCCACAAAAAAGAAAGCCAATTAGGGCTTTCTGGTATTATATCAAAGACTAAAATTTAATGCAAAATACTATCTTTTTTTCGTTTTTAGATAGATTGCTGTTATATTTTTATTATAAACTATATTAATAATTTTTTACAATAAATAAGGAGCGCCCGAGACCAAGGTCTCGAGCGCTCAGATAGGATCACCTCGAACTAGTCATCCGTAGAAGTGACCTTAAGATACACAGCCCAGAGTTTTTGGACCTCTGGGAGAAAGAACAATTGCCACAACGATAGGCGGTTACCGAAACTTTGTTCCCTTTCCCCTGTCTTGTAGTAATACAAGGTCGAGGATGAGATTCCAAGCCTATCGGCAAGCTCATCGTTGGTTAAACTTAACGCAGACCGAACGCATTCGATCTGCTCAGAGCTCAGTGGTGCAACTTTCTGAGCTAGGGATCTTTTATTTCTGCCCATAATGTTGGACGCGGGAACGCCAGAGCTGGCACCCACTCAACACGCTGGTTGAGTAAATATATTAAATACTTTTTTATTTAAAAGTCAAAAAATTAAGGATATATGTTGTAAAATTAAAATGCATTTAAGGGAGACCAACAAATCCCATTATATGCCCAACAGGCAAAGTAAAAGAGATGTGATTCAAAGAAAAATCACTGTAGTCTTTATGAAGTTCTTTTATTTCAATTGCATTGTTCATATATCTAGGCCGGAAGTATAGCACAGTTAAATGAAGAACTTGTAATTCCCATTGAGATTAAATTTTTTGTGAGCGTGGATGGGATCGAACCATCGACCTCTGTCTTATCAGGACAGCGTTCTACCACTGAACTACACGCTCATTTAAAAAAGCAATTTAAAAACTATACCAGAAAAAACTCTTTTGGGCAAACAAAAAACTGCCATTGGCAGTTTTTTGTTTTTAAGAATATAAATTAAACTTGCCTACCGGCAGGCAGGTTAGTATTCTCGACGTCCACCTCCATTGCCTCCTCCATAACCACCTCGGTCATTTCCACTTCGTGGTGGGCGAGCTTCCATAGGGCGAGCTTCGTTGACAGTAAGTTTGCGTCCTTCGAATTCTTGTTCGTTAAACATAGAAATAGCTTTTTGAGCTTCATCCTGAGATGACATTTCTACGAATCCAAAACCTTTTGAACGACCAGACATCTTGTCCATAATAATCACAGCTGAAACAACTGAACCAGCTTGTGCGAAGAGCTCTTTGAGAGCATCCTCTTGGGTACTGTAAGGGAGTCCCCCTACATATAGCTTTGTAGCCATACTTTTTACTTCTTCCTTTTTTACGAAAAAGGACAAAAAACTATTTATAAACCCTCCCGAAACGGGTGGGCGTAGAAACTCGATTTCGCTAAATGAGACCCTACTCGAAAATAATACCATATATAAAATAAAATGCAAAACAGTCCGAGAGCAAGAGCTCAGGGACTGCAGTTTTGGTGGCTAAGTTATCCGCACTCTCAGCCACCTCTTGTGAAGACTTCGCGATGCGGTCGCGTTACATTAGAAGAGGCAAAAGGGTCCACCTTCCTCGTCCCCGCTTCTTGAGGACTCTTTTTTCCCGGTTCCAGCATTGGCACCAAGACCTAGGCCGACAAGGTTATTTGTTTGGCCTTTTTTCCGATACGTCGGCTGCCACTTACGGCTCCGATACGTCGACTTCCCGTGCCCTTGATTGCAGCCCAGAGTAGGCCACCGCCGGCCAGAAACAGGCCGAGCACCAGAAGTACCATTTGCCCTGTGTGCATGATTCTTCTCCTTCTTGCAATTTATACCGCCAATTTTATGAACTGTCAAATAGAAATTTACTCCTCTTCTTCATCCCCCACCACGCCAGAATTTAAGGATTCAATTATTTCTCCTATTTCTCCTTCCATAATTTTTGGCAAATTGTGCCAAGATTTTTTGATACGATGGTCGGTCACGCGATCTTGCGAAAAATTATAAGTACGGATTTTTTCCGAACGGTCGCCGGTGCCAATTTGATTTTTGCGAATGCCGGCATGCTTGCTCGCTTCTTTTTCTTCTTCCAACTGCTGAAGTTTCGCCGTCAAAATCATCATCGCCTTCTCACGATTTGCCAGCTGGCTGCGTTCATTTGTGGAGCGCACATCGAGCCCGGTCGGTATATGAATAATGCGCACGGCTGTTTCAACCTTGTTTACATTCTGCCCGCCCTTTCCTCCGGAGCGAGAATATTCCATTTCAAATTCTGCCGGATTGATTACAAAATTTACTTTTTTACGAATTGGAAACACTGCCACCGATGCCGTAGAAGTATGCACCCGTCCATTTTTTTCTGTCGCCGGAATTCTCTGGACACGATGTACACCCGTTTCATATCTTAATTTTTTAAAAATGTCTTTACCTTTTATTTCAAAACTGGCTTCTTTGTATCCATTCAAATCGCTCTTTGATTCATAATTTACTTTCCATTGCCAGCCTTCTATTTCGGAATATTTTTCGTACATATGCGCAAGCTCCCAAGCAAAAAGTGAGGCTTCATCTCCACCGGCTCCAGCTCGCACTTCCAAAACTATTTCGTTGGGAAATTCTTCCGCTTCTTTGTCTTTATCTAGAATATCTTGAATTTGTTTTTCGGTTCTTGTTCTTTCTTCCTGAATGGAAAACAATTCTTTTGCCGCTAGTTCATGTAAACGTTTCATCACTATCAAGCATCTCACGAACTTCCGCTTCTTCGCGCGCCAAGCGCTCCAAAACACCCGCCAGATAGCTGGTATTGTGATTTTTCTTAAGTTCTTCTAAATCAAAAGTCATAAAATTCTAATAAATATAAATTCTTTCTTGGCGAATCTTCTACAAACAATAAACGAAAACCGGAATTATGTTTTTGGAGTCTTTCGCAGGCCGACGGGCCGAGAAGGAGTAAATTTTCAGCAGAAAATTATACGACTCTAAAACACAATCCCGGTTGAAGTATCTACTTTTTAGACTTTACAGTAGCAGCTGCTCGTTTTTTGAAACGTTCTACGCGTCCAGCAGTGTCCATTATTTTTTCATTTCCAGTATAGAAAGGATGGCATTGACTGCAAATTTCCATGCGAATTTCCGGCATAGTGGAGCCAACTTCAAAAACTGCACCGCAGGCGCAGGTGGCTTTTGTTTTTAAATCATATTTTGGGTGAATATCTTTTTTCATAGCTTCGGCAGTTTATCACAAATTTTACACTAAGGCAAATTTATGGAGTATTGAGTACGTCTATGTTGGCTTGAATACTTGCTTCCAGCTTCATCACACTTCGACTATAAGAACAAGAAGAGCCACCGGTACCATAATATTTACAAGCAGCTCTACTTTGGGCACTGGCACTATTTCCTACTGCGCCCAGGTCACTCAAATACATTCCGGAAGCCATGAAAGAATCAAGTGGAGACCATGGATTTGCTTGGTATCCCAAGAGAGTTTGTAATCTAGCGAGCAAAAAGTTCCCAAGTTGAAGGAATAAATTGTGCTGGCCCCATGGCGCCACCGTAACCACCAGCACCGGCAATTGGACAAGATACAGCTGTTTTAAAAGCATTGAGCCCAAAATCGCTTGTGATGCTTAAAAATGGAGGAACATCGCGTGTTGGATGCATGACATTTGCAAAATATGTTCCTGTAGTTTTTCCCACTCCAGCACCAGTGTTTGGATCTGTAAGATAACATTGACCAACGTTTGCGCCTAAATTGCTTTCTTGGGTAATGATTGCGAGTAGAAAAGCAGGCTCTACATTTAATTTGGCTGAAACTTGATTTGCATAAGTTAGCGCGGTGCCGAAATCAATTTTTTGCGAAGTACCAGCCAAACTAAACAAGGCGGCACGAATTTCATCCGCTTGAGCTTTTTTCTGTGCTGCGAGTTGCGCATAAGCGCTTTCTTTTAGCTGAGAAACTGCCAAAAGCTTTTTTTGATTTGCCTCGGATATGGCTATTTGTTGTTGAGCAGTTTGCAATTCGGCTTTTGCATCCGTTTCAGCATTTTGTTGTTTTTGAAGGTCAGTTTTAGCAATTTCAGTTTGTGCCTTTATGGATTTATTTCATCCACCGAACTTTTGACTGCTTGCTGTATTGAATTATATGATTCTAAATCACTATAAAAAGTAGAGATGGAATTATCGGAAAGAACTAAGTTTACTATGTTCTCATTATCAAATTCATTCGTATTTCGGAGAAGTTGAGCTAAAGATTCATTTTCACTATCAATTTTATTTGAGAGAGAAGTAATTGTATTTGTTTTGTCTACAATTGCTACACCTAGTTGGGCTATGACCAGTGATTGAGCTTGTATTTTTACCTTAAGAGCATTAATCTGGCTAGCCAAATAATCCACATCTCCTTTGAGAGTTCCGGTTTGTTTTTGTTGAGCTGCCTGTTCTGCAAGTAAGGTATTTAGTTCCGCTTCTATTTGATTGAGTTGGTTCTCACAGTAAGTTTTATCCGCTGACGTAGAAGCAGGACTGAGAGTCAGACAGTCAAAATCAGCGTATGCTTTTGGTACCAAAAAAGACTGAAACAGTTATTAAACCCAGCATCGAAAAAAGTAAAATAAAAACTATGGATTTTTTCCCCATAGCTTTATTGTAACATAAATCGAATTGAATTTTAAGATATTTATTTTTTTTCTGGCACAGGTGCAGCTTCTGCGGTAGCAACTTCGCCTTCCTCTTCTTTCTTGCCTTTCTTTTCCACTTCAATTGCAGACAAATCAACCGGTGCAACTACTTCTTCTTTTTCTTCAACTTGAGCAACAATGGAAGCCACCACTTCGGTAGGATTGGTGATGACCACGACTCCGGCTGGAAGTTTTATATCAGAAACAAAAACTTGGTTTTCCAAACCTTCAAGAGAAGAAATATCAACAATAAGATCGTGTGGTAAATCGGCTGGCAACGCTTCAATTTCAATTTCGTGAAGAACTTTTACCAGATTGCCAATTCCACTTTTTACTGCATTGGAAACACCTTCAAAAATGAGCGGGACAGAAACTCGAATTTTCTTTTTCATATCTATTGCCAAAAAATCCACATGTATAGGTTCGTCCGTCACTGGGTCAACTTGTACTTCGTGAATCAGTACGTCCACGCTTCCTTCTGGAGTCTTGACTGAAATAGCGGAAGATTCTCCTGCTTCGCGCCAGATTTTTTTAAATTCGACGGTTGAAAGCGTAATCGAGGTGGATTTTTTCCCAGCACCATAAAAAACAGCTGGAATTTCACCTGCTTTTCTGAGCGCGTCCACTTTGACGTCCTCATTTCTCTTTTGCGCTTTGATTGTAAACATAAAAAGCAGTATAACCGAACATCTAGCAAAAGTCAAAAGACGTTGGACGTCTGGAGCCCGATGTTGGACACCTGCTTTGCAGATGTCCAACATCTAGTGCTTAAACTTTGTGCACCGCATCATGCTCTTCGGCAATATGCGTTCTAATGTAGTCTTTTGTTCCACCGAGATTTTCTGTAGCAATTTTCTTACCGGGATTAAAAATATTTTTCGAATCAAATATTTTCTTAATTTCGGTAAAAATTTGAATGATTTTATCTCCATACATTTTGCGTAAATATGGCGTACGGATTAAACCATCATTATGTTCGGCGGTTATAGAACCATGATATCTTATGACCAAATCATAAACTTTTTCTCCTAATTCTAGGATTATCTGAGCGGTATCAGGACGCTTGAAATCCATCAATGGAATGATGTGAAAATTTCCATCTCCGGCATGACCAGCGATGGTATAAGTCAAACTGGGATATTTTACCAAAATACTGTTTAATTCCGGAAGAAATTTAGGCAAAAATTCCGGACGAACAATAATATCGTCTATAAATGGAGCAGTGCGCATACCTTTTATGTGCTTTCGGAGCAAGGCAAAACTTTCTCTCCTGATATCCCAATACTTACTTGCCTCTGTTTCGGATTTAGTGATGTGAACTTTTAATTTAAAGTCTTTTATTTTCTCCACCAGTGCTACACATTTTTCATTTACGTCTTCTTCGTCAACGCCAGCAAATTCGGCCAGAATAATTAATTTCGGAAAACCACCGGTGACCATCATAAAAAATTCCGGCAAGAAAGATAACATGAATTTAAACATGCCAATAAAGCCTTTATTCTTTAAAAAATCCGGAAAGAATTTTACTGCCAGTTTCATCGTTTTGTCATCATAAGTTTCTAGTGTTTCCGGATTAAGAGTCAAAATTTCATCCACCAATCTGCCGAGGGGCGCCATATCTTCCATAAATATCACGACAAGTTTAGAATGTTTATTGTCCGGTATTACTTTAAAGGTAATTTCGGTCGCAATTCCCAATGTTCCCTGCGAACCAACCAACAATTTGTTTAAATTAAAATAATTATCGCTCTGCATGGCAGGAGCCGAAGGAGAATTTTGCTGGCGGAAGGTTCCGGCCGAAGGCTGGAGGAAAGCCAAAAAATTCTTCTTCGGCTCCGGACTTAGCACATTCCAAATATAATATCCGGCTGAATTTTTATGAACTTTTGGCTTGGCTAATCTTATTTCGTCCTCATTTTTATTTATCAAATCAAAAATATTTTTATAAACATTTCCCTCGAAATCCCCTTGCGACATTTTTTTATTCAATTCATCGCGACTGAGTGGCTTTACAAGGTACTCATTTCCATCAGCAAATATGACTTTAGCTTCTAAAACGTAATCTTCCGTCTTTCCATATTTCAAAGTTCTTTCCCCGGCAGAATTATTTCCAAACATTCCGCCTACAGCATTTATACTTTTTGAGGCGGTGAAACAAGGTAAAATTAAACCTTTTCCTAAAGTAATTTTTTCAAAATCTCTATAAAACATTCCGGGTTGAACAGTAATGGAATGAGCTTCCAAAGAATTCTGAACGGGGAAGGTTCCACCCGCAGGGTAGAGTAATCCGGAAGAATTTTTTGGGAGCTGGTTCCAACTTATCAACTTGTTCATATATCTTGTGAAATCCAAAATTATTGATTCCCCGATTGCTCCGCCGGACATATCTGTCCCCGCGCAACGAGCCGTAATGGAAAGCTCAGGATATTTTTCTTTATTCTCTGAAACCCATTTCACTAAATTTTTTACATCTTCCGAATCTTGCGGAAAAAGCACTAGTTTTGGTCTTACTTCAAGTAAGCTCGCATCGTGAGAATATTGCACGAGTGTCGCTTCACTATCATCTATATCCCCTTTAAAAAAATTACGTAATTGAATTCTTATTTCTTTGTTCATGTTTTGTTATTATAACACTCTTTGTTGATAACATTGTTCGCAAAACGGTTTATATCCATCTGATTTTCGATATGATGATTCAATTTCTTTTCCACAAGAAAAACAATTCTCTTGATAAATCTGAAAATTATTTAAAACCTTATAGCGATCAATTATACGCTGATAGGGTGTGTCAGTTGGTAATGGTATGTTGTTTTGTTTGTAAAAATTTAATTCCCTTTCAGTAATTTTAAACGGTTTTTTAGAGATTTTTCCGATAATCGCAAATTTACAAATTTCATTATTTATGTCTTTGATATTGTCAGGTAATTTATCCGCCTCGATGTTCTGTAAATTCTTCATTTCAACATCTGTTTCCGGTTGCCAGAAGAGCCCGCGTTTTTTTGCTTCGATTTCTGTCATTGGAAAAATTATATTTGCTAAAGAACTATTGTAAGCAATAGGCGAAAAAGTCATCAAAAAAAATTCTCCGTAAATACCTTCTTGCAACATTTTTGTTTTTATTTCGTCCAATATTTTCCAATATTCTTCTGGGTTGTATTTTTTATTAAAAATTGTGTAAGAAGCATTACTCAGTCCCACACAACCAAAACAATTTTGGCAATTTCTACAAGACATCACGTATTCACAATCGACAGATTCTTTGGTGGCAAAAGAACATTTGACATTAGCAGACTTGTCACCTGTATTCTGAGAATTATAGATGCGTTCCGCTCCACCAGAATAACCCATATCCATTGAATCTTTTAATCCTACGATTGCAAGCGCTACATATCTCAAATTATCACCATTTTCTACTTGAAAACATTTTTGACAATTATTGGAAGTGATGATATCGTCGCCAGAAACATTTTGTGATTTGTAAATTCTAGTAGCGCGTATTGGATTTTCTTTTACGATGTCAAAAAATTTATTTGTAAAATCATCGACAACCTTACGGCTGCCTAAATCAATCCCCTCTTTTCTTTTTTGATATTCATCTTTGGAAAGCTGTTCATTAAACCAACAATAATTTTTATTTCTGAGATTTACGCAACCAAAACAATTTTGGCAGTTACGGCAATCATAAATAAAATCACAATCAATACAATTCATTGAAAAATAAGCATATTTAACATTAAAAGAATCAGTTGTTCTTGCGGAACTAAAAGCTGTATCAACCTTTTTAAGAAAATAAGAATCCACGACATGCCTAGACTTATAAATCGAAGAACTATACATTATATCTTCTGAGCTTCGGCCACCGAAAACATAATAACAATCTTTCATATCCTTTCCGTAAAAATTAAAATCGCTATTGACAGAACTTGGATCACGACGCACACCAGGCTGAGGAATTACTTTTAGTAAATCCAGAAACTGGTCAAAAAAGGATTTATTTTCTTCAACATTTTTCCCATAAGAAAAAGGATCCCAAACATCCGAATAATATGTCTCGTGGTCGTATGTCACCCAAGGCATTACTGGTGCGACGGGAGAAATCATAATATCGGTGTGTCCGGGAAAATCGCATTTGCGTTTATAAATATTGGAATAGTTCCCAAAAGAAAGTCTGCGTCTTTGCCTGCAATCCGGACAAAGTTTTGGAGCAAGAACTCGGAACATTTTATAGAACACTATATCTTCTGGCTCAACTTCAAATTTTTTTTTACAATCCGCGCAGACTTTTGAATGAGGAACCATTTCGCCCAAGATTTTATCCATCAATGTATCAAATTTTGGAGTTTTGGATTCTGTCATTAATTCTTATTTAAATATTTTAATATCACCGCCACACTTCTATCTTCTTTCATCTTACCAGACAACGCTAATTTCTTTAATTCTTCACGAGAAATTTTCATGACTTCAATTTTTTCGTGCTCTTCCAAATTTTGACCGACTTCATCATATTTTTCAACTATAAAATAGTATAAATCCCAATCAAAACTCCCACCACATTTGGAAATACAAAATAATTCCATTTCAACAGGCTTGATTCCAGCTTCTTCCATGCCTTCTTTTATTGCAGCTTCTTTTGCCTTCGTTAAAATATTTACGGCATTTTTTTTAAAATTATTATATTCAATTAAAGAATCAAAAACTTTTCCACCTGGCAAACGATAATCTAAACCTTTGTCGAACCTTTGTTCTTTGGTTATTAAAAATCCGCTATCAGGAGTTTTGATTATCAATCTGACTCCCGGCGCACGTCTGCCTTTTTCTAAAATAATTTCTTTTCCATTTGAAGAAACTGTTTCGTGAACAATTTCTATCATCTTCCCTTGAAAAATTATTTCTTCATTTCTATTTTGCATATTCTCCGACAGAAGCTAAACTGTTATTTTTTGCAGTATTTAGTAAAAGCGCTTGCGCATGGGCAACATCATCTGGATTTTTTGCCCAGCTTTGCAATGCAGGGTTTTGAATTGCCCGACCATAAGAAAATGAGAGTGGCCAAGGCAACGGTCCCATTTTATGCATCGCATTTAAATTCATCGTTGCCTCTTCATCACTTTGTCCACCAGAAAGAAAGACAATTCCACCGATATGCATAGGCACATGTTCTTCCAAACATTTCACCGTCATCCTTGCAACCTCTGCGCTAGAAGATTTTTCTTTGGCATCTTTACCGGAAATCACCATGCTGGTCTTTAAAATCATTCCGGGAATAAAAACATCTGCGTTTAACAACTCAGTAAAAACGATATCTAAATTTTTAGCTGTCACATTGAAACATTGTTCTATGGTGTGCTCTCCGTCTATTAAAACTTCCGGTTCAACAATCGGCACAATATCATTTGCCTGACACAATGTTGCATACTGCGCAAAAAGCATTGCATTTTCCTTCATACAATCCAAGGACGGAGTTTTATCACTGATAGTAAAAACCGCACGCCATTTAGCAAAGGTCGCGCCCATGCTTTTATATTCTTTCAATCGAGCTTCGAGTCCGTCTAAACCTTGTGTTCTTTTTTCCATAGAATTAGGTGAAAATTCAACCAATCCTCGGTCAACTTTTATACCGACATCAATGCCTTTCGCTTGCAATACCGCAGGAAAGCTTTTGTCATTTTTAGTGGATTGTCTAATCGTTTCGTCAAAAAGAATGTAGCCGGAAATATATTTCTCAATTTCCGGCGCCGTAACCAAGAGCTCGCGATATTCTCTGCGTTTTTCTTCCGTTGTCGGTACACCAAGCTTTTCAAAACGCTTATTACACGTTTCCAAACTTTCATCTATCGCTAAAATACCTTTGGGTGTAGTGACTAAACGAGCAACTGTGTCAATTAAAATATCTTTATCCATCCTCCTATTTTAACATTTCTTTTAGCAATTTGATAACAATTTGTGGATTGGCAGAACCATTTGATTCTTTTATTATTTTACCCACAAGAGACATAATTGCGTTTTCTTTTCCAGCCTTGTATGTCGCAACTACTTCTGGATTTTCGACAATAGCTTTTTCTACAATAGCTTTTAACGCTCCTTCGTCGTTACTCTGGAGTAAATCCTTCTTCTGTTGCAATCTTAAGTGGTGATTCATCGTTAACAACAATAACAGCCAATATATCTTTTGCTACACGTGAAGAAATTTTCCTCTCAAATAACTAAGTTTATTAAGTTCTGCAAAATTTTCAGGACTATGGAGTTTAATTCCATATTTGGAAATTTTTTTAAACCCAATATAATCTGAAGTAATATAATTTGAAGCTATTTTTATTTTATCCTTATGTTCTAAGTATTTTAGCAATCATCTTCAAACCATTTTGCCTAATTCTGGTTCATTTATATAAACCTCTATATCCTCATCTTTTATTCCAAAATCTTTTTTGTATCTGATTCTTTTTTCTTCCGGCAATTCAGGAAGTTCTTTTTTCATTTTTTCTAAATCAAAAGCTTCATGCAGTTTCATCTTTGGTAAATCCGGGTCCGGAAAATATCGATAGTCCGCGCTTCCCTCCTTTTTTCTTTGCGAAAAAGTTTTTTGCTTACCGTCATCCCAGCCCCGAGTCTCTTGCACTATTTCTGATTCTTTTCCATTCTCCCAAAGCTCCGCCATTCTGGTCAACTCATATTTTATAGCTCGTTCCACGCTTTTGAAAGAATTTAAATTTTTTACTTCCACTTTAGTGCTCAATTTTTTGAAGTCCGGTGAAATAGAAATATTCGGTTCTACCCGCAATTCACCTTTTTCTAAGTTTGCATCGGAAACCCCCAAATACCACAAGATTAACTGCAGTTCTTTGGCAAATTTTGTGGCAACTCTCGCTGCGTCTTCAATATTTTCAAAAGTATGAGCTTCGGTAACAAGTTCCATAAGTGGAACACCAGCGCGATTGAAATCAATGAGAGAGTAATCATCGAAATGTTTATTATTCGCCGTATCTTCTTCCAAATGTACGCGAGTGATATCAAAATCCGCTAAGTGTCCGCCGGAAACTATCGGAAATTTATATTGTGAAATCTGGTAACCTTTTGGGATATCCGGGTAAAAATAATTTTTACGGTCAAATTCTGAAAAATCCGCAATATTGCCATTTACAGCCAAGCCCACCTTAATCACATTCTCTATTGCTTTTTTATTTGGCACGGGTAAAGCTCCCGGATGCGCCATGCACACCGGGCAAATATTTACATTGGGTTTTTCTTCGTCTGGATTATTCTTACAACCACAAAACATCTTTGTTTGAGTTTTAAGTTCTGCGTGTATTTCCAAGACCGATTGTAGGATAATATTTATTTGCCATCTTTCTTTAAAATTTTTACCAGTTCATCTCTGAACTTTTTTATCATTTTATCATCAAATAAAGAAATTACAAAAACCTTTTCGCCGAGTTTTTCAAACTTTTTCATTTCCCTTTCAATGATTTTTTCCCGCCCGACTGAATTGTCGTTCGGGCGGGTATCTTCTACCACATCGCTTTTAGTCAAAATTATTATTTCTTTTTTTCCAGACAAGCCTTCGACTCCCAGATTTAATTTCTTGTCGTATTTGGCGAGTTCTTTGCGAATATCTTTGTAAACTTTCATCATCCCGGTGCTGCCTTTAGATAAGTTCTCAAAAGATATAAGATGCGCAAGCATTTTAGTACGCTTGATATGACGCAAAAATTTTACACCCAAACCTTTGCCTTCCGAAGCACCTTCGATAATTCCCGGAATGTCCGCAATGATATAACCATAAAAATCTCCCAAATTCGGGTCAAGAGTGGTGAAAGCATAATCACCTACTCGCGCTTGCGCGTTGGTCAATGAATTGAGCAGTGAGCTCTTGCCGGCATTTGGTAAACCAATCAATCCGATATCTGCAAAAAGCTCCAACTCTATTCTAAAATTTCCTTTTTCACCTTCTTCGCCCGGTCGCCATTCTTTCGGTGTCGTGTTGGTGGAACTTTTAAAATGTTCATTACCAAAACCTCCATATCCGCCTTTTAAAATTAATATTTTTTGTCCTTCCTCAGTCAATTGCCAAGATTCATCAGTGTCAAGATTGGTGATGATAGAGCCAATCGGCAACTCCAAAAATAAGTCTATGCCATTTTTCCCATGTAAGCTTTTATTTGCGCCGTCCTCGCCCCGCCCGGCAGAAAAACTTTTTTTTGCTTTGTATTTTGAAAGCACGTGAATATCACGGACAGCTTGCACGTAAAAATCCCCTCCGCGCCCGGCATCTCCGCCGGCCGGTCCGCCTTTTGGTATAAATTTTTCCTGACGCCAACGCACGACACCGTTTCCGCCGCGTCCGGCTTCTGCGTATATTATTATTTCATCGATAAATGCCATCCCAGTACTAAAATTTTAACTAATAATGTTTAGCGACATATCCACGTAATCAAAAATTTAGTACGGGACAGGTTCTTACGATTCTACCGCAATTTGCGCCAATTTGATAGCTCCCTCTTTGGTTTCCGCAACAGCTAAAAATAGTCCACGGTGACAAAAAACTGCGTCAGAAACACCTGAAACATTTTTTAATTCTTCGTCCCGCAGACCAGCCCATAGTTTTGGCAAGTTTTTTCTATTAATAAAAGTTTTAAGAATTTTTTTAACTGCTCTGACTCCCCAAAAATTATCCGAACTTCTGGGATATACCACAAAAAGTGGCTCAGAAAATTCATTCAAAGTATTTTCAAAAGGATAATTTTTTTCTAAAACAATTATTCGTTTGTCTTTGGTATTTTTATAAACATTGGTGACCAATTCTTCTGCTAAAAGCGCATCTTGCGCTTGAATTATTTCTCTAATTAAAACTTCTTTCGCGAACAATACGCATTTTAAAAATATTTCATCTTTGTTTGCATTTTCTTCCTTCCAAGTCGGTCTCATCGACATAAAAAAATGTTGAATATAATATGGAGTAACTTCGTATTTATTTTCTACCAAATCGAAACCATTATCAAAGGCGTCAATCGGCATAGCTAAACGTTTATCTAAAATTTCCGCGACTTTTTCATTGCCAGTCAGGATTTTACCAAATTTTTTCCAGACCAGACCAAATGAAGCATATTCCACACCATCTCGTTTACCTGCACCGCCTATCTGGTGATGGTCAAAACGATTTTCTTTTTCATCATATATTCCTCCGACATCAAATACGTAGCTATCTGCTCCGTTTGCATGCTTTATCATCTTTTCATCCCTGCTTCTAATAATTTCAAATGTTTCGTTACTTTTTTCCAATACTAGACACAGTGTGGCACAAGCAAAAATATCATCTGCATGAAAACTGCCATCGTGCGTAATTAATTTTTTGCTTAATTTTTCAGTTGTGTTCATAGTAAAATTCTTCAAACAATTCATACAACCAGCCGACTAGCTTATCAAATATAATATATATTGCAAACAATATCAAAATTACAATTAAAAACTTCCAAGCATTGTGACTGATGCGTAGCGCAGTGTAACTGAAAAAATAACCGAGTGCGAGCAACATCGGTACCCAGATTATAGTGGAAGAAATTTCTGCTTGTAAGAATTTTCTGTAATTTATTCTTTCAAAGCCGGAAAAAATAATAACCAAATGATTGGCTCCCATTATAAATTTGGAAATAAATATAGACCAGAAAGGTTTCTTCTTAAACCCGGGCAAGATGCGATAAACTCTTCTCTGAATATATTTAAAGAATTTATTGTAATTAAATTTCTTAAATAAAAATTCTCCCAAGGCATACCCGATGATAGTTTTGGAAAATGCACCGAGGAGAACAAAGTATAAGGCAAAGTAAAAATTAAAAGCACCCAAGTGCATCAATATTCCAGTACACATCAGGAAAAATTCTCCCTCAAAGATTAATCCCAAATAGATTATTCCATAAGCTATAACTTGATGATGCTCCACCAAACGAATTAAAAAGTTGATGGTGTGCATCCCAGTACTAAAATTTTAAATTGTTAATAATAGTGGTCATTTTGTTTTAAGTGAAATTTAGTACGGGACAGGTATATTAGAAAAGGGAGTCAACTACTTCCTTCACCAGAGATCCATCGGCTTTGCCTTTTAAATCTTTCATCAAAGCAGACATAAGCATACCTTTTTTGGTAGCATCCGTTATGCCAAGCTCGTCTTTCTTTGCTCGCGCAATTTTTTCTACTTCGTTTTTATCCATCAATTTCGGCAAGTAGGTTTCCAAGATTTCAAGCTGGGCTTGTTCTTCTTTGACCAAATCATCGCGGTTGCCTTTTTTGAATTGTTCAATAGAATCTTTTCTCTGTTTGGAAAGCCTAGTAATGACGGCCACTGCATCTTCGTCCGAAAGCATCTCGCTTGGTTTTCTGTTTTTAGCTACCAGCTCGTTCGTAAAAGCGGAAACCATACCTCGATATGTTCCACTCTGTAAGATTTCGAACCTGGAGTTGGCAGAGGGCGATTTCCAGGCAGAATGTCCGTCTGTGCGTTGAACGACATGGACGAGTCGATCGTCATGAAATCGTCAGACGAATTCGCGCGGGAGTTGGAGAGAAGAAATTGCAGGGCGAAGGCCCACGATGCCGGTGCGAGTGGAAGTCACCGACCAGGTGGTGGCGAAGGTTGTCGCCGGAATGAACCGGGTCCGCGTGCGCAAAGAAGCCCGATTTTCCACGATCGATCTTTCAGCGCTTTGGATCATGAAATCGAATCCCACTGTCTTACCGCACACAATGGGGCCCGCCACGCCGCCTGCGATTTTTTATTCCGGGGGAGGACCCCAACGACGATGACCCAGAAGGTCTTGCCGTTTTTTATGAGGTGTGTACGGCCACACGATGTCTCCACCGCCGTTTCTTGGCTCTATGTTATCGAATTGAAGCTTTGGATTTAGTGGAGCAAGGTGCGGATTTGATGCAGCTTACCGTTGGTATAAGGATCGAAGCGAAACCGAGATGGAGGCATTTTTCAGCACCCAGCGCGTTTTTCGAGGCGCTAAGCTCACTGGCGGAGGCCCGTTTACTAAAGACGGGGTGTATCTCGCGGGGTTACCTGGGTGTTTATAATTTTCTCCGAATTGCGGTGAAAAACCAGAATCGCCTTCTCGTAGATGCCCTGGTTTGCGGACGGATTTCGCTGGAAGATGTGGGAACGTTGGCCTGGTTAAGAACGCATGGGATTATCGAGCCTCCGCATTTTATTCCTGACTGGTTGAGACACTGGGAGGCGCTGCTCAGCTTTTTTAGCCTGACCGCGGTTTTCGGTGCGGTGGATCTTTCTGCTTCCAAGGCTATTTCGACGATTATTACACCCTTGAAATTGGGACTTGAGCCTATAGCGCGCCTCGGCTAAGTTGTCCTTCTTCTATGCGTACGAAAAAGCTCATCCCGAAGCGCTATCAAGCCACGAAAGACGCGATTATCGTTTTGAATGCGGGTCATCCCTGGATCTTTAGGACCCATCTGAGCAGTGCCGCTGATGTGTTTTAAAAACGGCGATCGGCTTAAGATCGTGAATGCGAAGAATGAGGTCGTTGGCTATGGGATCTATGAAAAAGAAGGGCTTATTGGCATTCGCGTTTTGAAAAAGGGTAAAGATCCTCCCGGTCCCGAATGGTTTCGTTCTCAGCTTCAAACGGCGCTTAAGAAGCGTGAGAACTTAAGGAAGTATACCGAGGCATTTCGCGCGATTCATGGTGAGAATGATGGTTTTCCCGGGATTGTGATCGATGTCTATGGGATTCGGCCGTTTTGCAAACCTACTCGAACGCGGTGGATGCTTTGGGCCGTTATCTGGCATGGATTCTGCGAGACGAGTTGAAATTAAAAAATATGGTATGGAAACCGCCGGTGAAGCGAAAAACTTTGGAGGAACAAAGGCCCGTAATCGCCGCCCTCTACGGCAAAATTCCTCCTGCCCTGTCTTTTCAAGAAGGGAAACTCAAGCTCACCGTTGAGATTGGATCGGGGCAGAAAAAGCGGCACCTTTCTCTATCTTCGGGGCCTAAGAAAATGGCTTTCCATGGAAAAACTCCCCAAAAAGAAAGTGCTTAATCTTTTTAGCTACTCAGGAACGTTGGGTCTCGCCGCTGAAGTCGCCGGAGCCAGCGAGATCTGGAACGTCGATATTTCCCAGGGAGTTTTTGGAGACGAGCAGAACCATGTCTGAACGAAAAAAATCAGAAATGGATCTGCGCGGATATTTTAAATGGATCGAATCCATGTCTCCCAACGAGAAATTCGATCTCATCATCATCGACCCTCCCCAGATGGCGAGCCAAAAGATTCAGGTGCCAAACGCCCTTCGTGCGTACCGGCAACTCTACAAGGCGGCGTTGCCACATCTTTCCCCCGGCGGGAGAATCGTTGTGTGTTGTTGCACATCGCGAATCCCAAGACCGAAGTTTCGCAATGAGGCGGAAAAAGTTTTCGGGGACTTTGAAATTGATCAAAGGGTTAAGCCCTGAAGACGATCACCCGGTTGGGTTTCCGGAAGGGGATTATCTAAAAATATTGATCTACGGGTAGGCGGCGAGGGAAACAAAGATTACAGCGGATTAAACCCAATAATCAGCTGCACGAGATACCATCGTTGCGACCGTTGCAAGGGTTCGTTTCCAAGTTCCACCGCATACGTCGAGAAGTGGATCTTGGTGTGGGGAGGCGTTTCGATGCTGAAGCCTGCGGTCCAATACCCTTCATACACTCCCGCACGTAAACCAAAAACCTCGTGACGAATTTCTGTTCCGAAGTGGATGTGTTTCAAAACGGCGTCATGCTCTTGAAAATTTCTGTAATCGAGAGTGTTGTTCCAGATCCAGTTCTTTCCAATGGGAGACTGCAGGGAAGTCCCAAAGTTAATGCTCTGGGGTATCGATGGAGGAGGGGGGAGATTTCCTATTTTGGTGAACGAAGTGTTCCAACATCTTCCACGGTGGCCCCTAAGTTCAATCGGTACCCGGCTTTTCCGCGCAAGGGGATATGTGCTAGAACCCCTGTGTTTAACCCGATCCCTGTTCCGGTTCCCGCCATATCTTTTAAGGAGCTGTATAAATTGTTGAGTAGAGTCGTTGGGTTGGAAGTTCCCGTTTGATTGATGAGGTCTTGTGCGGTTAGATTGACGTCGAGCCCCGTACGCTCAAAAGCGCGGACCGAAAATCCAACAGAGAAAACATCCAGCAGAGGAATGGATATCCCTGCGATCGCGCCCAGATCGTTATGAGCTGTCACTTGGACGCTGGAGGATAGATTGGGGGAGGTCAGGTTTTGGAGATCGAAAAAACCCCGAGCCGTCTCGAAAAGACTAAGGGCAAAGTTTGGGATCGCAAGTGTCGGTGTAACGTTAAAGCGCAAAAACTCAGAGTTGGGCCGGAGCATATTGCTGTAATTGCCGTGAAAGATAGCGTTTTGCATCCGATTCAGGCTATCCAAGGAGTCCGCTCCGAGCGTAAAGTCAAAGAGATCGAAATGAACTTTTTTAATCTGAGACAGGCCGGCCGGATTATACCAAAGGGCGTTGGCATCATCGGCGATAGCGATCCCCGCATTTCCCATTCCGGTCTGTCTAACTCCTTCAAATTCAAAATGCGTGAGTTGCGCAGTTGCGATTTGGGAAAAGAAAATTAGTAAAAGTATTCGTTTCATTTAGAACCCAATAGTGTAACGAAAGAAAAAGCGGCGATCCTGCACGGGGTTGTTATTGTCTCCGACATCTTCACCGTAAGTACCGGCTTCCAGTGTACCGCCTTTGACCCTCCACCCAAGGCCCAAGGTTAAGTAGAGTTGATTCAGTCCCAGCCAAGCGTAGAGGCTTTTTTCATCCTCCAGCTGCATCCCAAAGTGCACGTGTTTTCTCAAAGGCCAGTCTTGGGCTTCCCAGTGTTTATACTCGAGGGCAATCGTGGATTTTAACTGGCGGCTGAAAAAGGGATGAACGGAAAAAGCGGTGTTGATGCTCTGTCCAATATTGTCCGGAGTCCCGCTGGCGCGTGAATTAATAATATGGGTGTGGGTGAACTGCGTGTTGAACATATCTCTCCAGGCGACGCCGAATGTGGGCAGCCAGTTGTTTGGCAGAGTGATAATCATTCCGCTGTCCGCTCCGACGGCAGCCCCTTCCCTAAAGAGCGACGGAAAAGTTTGATCGTTGTAAGTCGCCAGTGTGCTAAAGGCGTAAACACCCTTCATTTCGTTTCGGACAAGACCCTTCACGTCTACTCCGAGCTTAATGACGTTTCCGGCAAAATATTTCGCATACCCCGCGACAATGCCGACATCTTCATTCGCGTCGATATCGATATTGGTTCCATCGGAGAGACCCGCGTATTGATAGCTTCCCAGCAGCGAAACACCAAAGCCACGGACGGTGAAGGAGGGGACGCTGGCCCAGTTAAAATAAGTATACTTTCCCGCGTTTTTTGCCATCGGGCTAAAGAGGCGGTAGATACCGAGTGTTTGAGCGGAGGCTGCAAGTTCTAGGGCGTTTGCCCAAGAATTCCCTCCAGATCCACCACCGTCAATTCCATTTTCTTTTTCGTGAACGAAGCCAGCCCTGCCGGATTGTGATAAAGTGCCGTGTATCCAGTTGCGTCAGCGGTGAGTGCATTGCCCATTCCCAGGCTTTGAGGCGCATTATAGATTTCAAAAGTTTCATTCAGAGCTAACGCCGTTCTCAAAAATGGCGAAAGGAATAGTATGAGGACATAGATCTGGAGAAAGAGAAAAAAGAGCCTTAAGTAGTTGGGTTTCATTGGGGGAGATTAGCGGATCCTTATGACTGACTTTTCGGAAACTGTGAAGGAAAGCTGAAGTTTTTGTGTCGAAGATGAAACGGATCAAAGAAAAACCAGAGAATTTGCTTCGCTCGGGGCTTCGACTCACCGATCTGCCGCGGCCCAAGTGGTGGGCGGGCTGGCTTCGATTCTTTAAGACCTTCGAGGTGATATTTTTTAAATGTCTTCAGGCGTTAGATCTTTATCGGCCCCAAAAATCGATCGTTGCAATCCCGACGCTCGCGACGCGTAATTTCACTTCGCTCCAAGCCGTGGTTTATAACGGAACTCAAGAAGAGGTTTTGGGGTTTCGCCCCCGCCGTTTACTGCATCGCATCTTAAGAGGGATCCCCGATCTCGAGTTTTTCGAGCGGATTCGTTTTCAGCTGGCGATGACGGAAAATTCTTTGCGTACCGTTGAGGCCAGTACCGAGAACCGCGGTTTTGTCCATTTGCAACTGCCGTGGACCCTTCCCTGGAAAGCTTCTCAAATGGCATGGCTTCGAATAAAGAGCCCGGTGGGTGTTGAGACGTTGCTGGGCCTTGTTCGTCTGGGGGACTACGAAGTTCTCAGCGCGCCGGTTTATTTTCTGAATGAAAATGTGAAGTGGGTGATCGTTTCTGATATCGACGATACGATCAAAGACTCCAGAGATCTCCGAGACAACTGGATTCAAGCAAATAGTGAGTGGTTTGTTCCGGGGGCACTATTATAAGTATGAGGCGATCGAGGGAATGGCGGAGTTATACCAATCGCTCGCAGCGAAGAATTCGATGATCATCTACGTGACGAGCACGCCTTACCAGCTGGCTCCGTTTCTTTTGAAGTTCTTGCGTGAACGGGGTTTCCCGAAGGGCCTTTGTTCATGCGTTGGCTGGGATACGGGCGCTTTGGACATAAGTGGAGAACTCTTCATAAAAATCATGAGCAACCTTGAAAACCAAAAATGCATTCTCATCGGAGACAGTGGAGAAATGGATCTGCAAATTTATCGTCGGATCTGTGAAACCGCTAACTTCAAAAACCATATTTCCAAAATTCTTATTCGCCATGTCCCGGGTACGCCCATTCAAAAGACGCTCGATCCTCGGGAGAGCTTTATGGGCAGATCTTCGGAACTCAAAGCGCAAATCGACGAAGCGGTGGGGGGGTAGTCGATATATAGGGACACGTCGTCTCTGTGGTACAATTTCAGGTAGGAGACACAGAAATGAGACTTTTTTTCTTAAGTATTCTATTCGCCTCATCTGCATTTGCGCTTCAAACACAATATGTGTCTTTTAATCTCCCAGCGATGGAAGTGTGAACTGACTCAGGGGACCTTTTACTGTCAGGGAACCACCAATCCGGATCGGTATGAATCACTAGTGATGTCGATTGCCACCATTGCGACGCAATGGGACGGTCTGAAGTTGAGGACTATCTCAAAAAGCCCAGAACGTACAAAGATGAAACCGGAAACGACATAAACCTAAGGTGAGCTATACGCGCCGTCGAAATATCCGCGGAACGCTTTCGGGTCGACTCCCTCCAGTACGAATCGGAACTTCCTGGGTTTTCGTCTTCGCTCTGTTGCGACTGTTCAAAACCGCTTGGCTATTTTAATCCACTACATGGTTACCAATGAACACTACTCTCGCTTGGCTCCACAGTTCGAAAAGATGGTCATGTATCAAAACGAACAACGATTTCGACCTGGCTGTGGCCTCGAAGCAAGGGGAGGGGCTCCGGAATCGGTCAGACTCAGCAAAGAGTTCTGCAAAGTCATCTGAAGGCGAAAAAGAAGAAGCCCGGCGAGAAAAGTAACCTACGGTCCCGCAGGAAGGGGAAAGCAAGACGGGGCTCTACTTGATGGTTCTAGAGGAAGTGGCGATGGCGGTTTTTTTCTTTCTAAGGCTGAAGCGCAGTGGGGGAAGGGTGAGGAAGTGATTCATTGGTTAGTGACTGCGATATTCCAAATTCGTAATTTCCTTTCCGACCGCTTGGCTAAGGTGCGATAGCACCAAATTAAGGGCGTATACGGTCTGGATCTAATTTCTTCTCAAAAACCCGTCGCCCTCCAAAGATTCCAGAGATCCTTCGCCGGCGTAATCCCGATGGACCAGCCCATCGCATTGGAAACAAACCATTTTTTCGCGAGAGTCTTGCGATCGCTTGCGATCTTTAACCCGTCATTCGCTTGTTCCAGTTCCCAGAAAGCTTTTCTCACCTGTAGTTCAATCCCTGGCGCAGCCCAGCTCTCAGTCGCTTTGAGTTTCATTAACTCAGCGTCCTGTTCGTGCGCTTCGGCGGAGTGCCGGGCGAACTCGAGATCGAATTTCAACCCCAGTCCGACTCCTCCGGTCATCGCATTGAAGGGATCGTAAGCGAAAACGGAATCTTGTCTGTCCCGTACGGGGGTCCATCCTATCGAACCCATAACTCCCCGCAAAACAATCGGATAACTTTGCGCACGTTTAGCGTCTCTTAGCGCCGATCGAGCTTCTTGTCCGGCCAAGAGCGCTTTAAACTCTGGCCGATTGGCCTTGGCAATCTTGATGTATTCCTCCATCGGCAGCAGGGTAAAGGTCTGGGGGGACGCGGGGGCGAGAGGCGAATTTGACACCGGATAGCCACGAAACCGCGCGCTCGGCGGTTTGTTTTGCGGCTTTTGCATAAAGTCTTTTCTGTTCCAGATCGTCCAACGCCGTTTTTAGGTGATAGGAATCGTGAGGTTTCACCGCTGACTTTTTCTTTTCTTTAACAGCTTCTTCCGCGGTTTTTACCGCATCTTGAAGAAAAGAGCTGAGATCATCGACCAACTTTTCCAAATCCGTTGCCAATCGATAACCATAGTAAATCTCTTTCGTTTGATTCAGCACGTCCACCGCTTGACCTCGGCCAGCTCAGTTCTCGCGTTGACCTGCCCTTCCGCCGCTTTTTGATAGCTGCTTATCATTCCAAAGGAATAAAGGGGCTCGACGACTTGGATCCCTCCCGTAAAAAATGGTCCCCAGTTTCCCCAGTTCGATTGGGAGTGCAGCGCATTGCCTCTCTCCTCAAAGATCGGAGCTCCAATGATCATCGCGCTGGCCTTGGGATAAAGGGCAGATCAGCCAGTTTGGAGTTTGGGAACGCGCGATCTCGATGTCCTGAACGGCTTCCTGGATCATGCCGTTTGAGGACAGCGTATTCTTAAGAAGACTCTCAAGCGTCAACTCGCCCTTGTGCCCCGGTTCCGGGCTTGCTGGAAGCGGTGCAGGGAACCATTGCCAGAAAGCCAGAGTGCCGCGGTCTGAGCTAAAATTGGTTTTAAAGTTTCTACTTTAATCATGTTGCCTCGTACCCATTTAATTCGGATCCAACGTATCATGTACGATCGGTTGAAGAGGTATGCCCGAAATCTTCTGGGCGGATTTTATTTTCTCCCGAGTTAAAAAAATACTTCAGGGAATATCAAAAAGACTTCCAGGATTTCCGGGAAGTCTCCACGAAACGAGAACTCTTACTCTCCGTTTTAAATTCTCATATCGTTTTTTGTGGAGATTATCACACCCTGTCTCAAGCACAAAGGACCGTGATTAGGCTCCTCCGTGATTCCGTTAAGGTCTTGAAAAGAAAGAAATGCCGGGTGGTTTTGGCTCTTGAAATGGTGAGGCAGA
>CAWHSF010000003.1:0-430556 GCA_963832025.1 Candidatus Nomurabacteria bacterium | reverse complement strand
CCCCTACTTTCAAAAGCATACTGCAGACGGTGCACAATATCTTTGTGCAAAAAATTGAGGCAGAAGAACCAAAAAGTGAATCAAAAAAAATAAGTTTATTTTTAAATCAAAGCGGTGAATTATATAAAGAACCAAAGAAAAAATACTGCTACGAAATGGGTGAAGAAAGTGATAGGTGTAAAATTGTTAAATTTCTCTCTGGTGGTGGATATAAACAAACTCAAGTAATTGCAAATGAGCTAGGTAATAAAAATACGCAAACCTTACGCACGGAAATAGGAAAAATAAATACCAACGCAAAAACTAAACTCGGCTTGAGTAATTTTCTAGATGGCAAAAAAGGAAGTGGTTATAGGATAAATTCTAAATACAGGGTTGCTCTAAAAAAGGACTAAAACCTTACTACGCCCTTACTACGCCCTTGATACTGTTGATAAGTTTTTATAATTGCCTAGATTATGGGCTTATTTTTATTGGAGAAAATAGCAAAGGCGTATGTTAAGCGTAGCGACTCTTTTGTTATTTTATAGTTAACCCTTCGGGGTTAGCTATGTTGCCAAAAGAAGCCATAGAAGAATACAAGAAACTTTACGCCAAAAATTATGGTGTTGAACTTTCGGACGAAGAAGCAACTCGCCGAGCAAATAATCTCGTGGCTCTTTATAGTGCTGTTTATTTCAATACTTCAGGTTTTGATGAAAATTATCATTAAAGAATATAAATAGGATTCCAAGAAATTTATAGCCAACATTTTTAAATCATTATGGACACAATATCATTTCGCATTAAAGAAAATTTCAGAATAACAGAGAGAGCAAATTTCAATACAGAATTTTCTGTTAGAAATTTTTCAGACCTTTCTCAAAAAGAAAGAATTAGAAGTAAAGGATTGAGAGGTAATGAATATTTGCGTAAATTTATCCTCCATCCAGTAAAAGATGACGAGGACACATACTATCCCAGTGTTGAAGTGTATGAAAAAGCGGATGCCACAATAGGCAGAGTCATATATGAAATAGTTATCACAATCCATTCAATACCAAAACTCCTTTTGGGAAATAATTTTGAAGAAATTAAGGTTTTGGATAAAGATAGAATATTAGTTTTAACAACACAAAGGTTGGCGGAAGCTGGCATCCTAATTTCAGTAGAAGCAATAAAGCAAGCCCCTGTTTCAGTGGTTCATTTCTGTAAAAATATAATCTTACCCAGAGAAATTGCCATACGAAGCATACTTTCTGACCTTTCTCGCACGGATATGGGAAAGGCATACGACACAACCGAAGATGTTCGCAGACAAAGAAATAAAAATGCTGGCAAGGTAGTGCATTTATTTTGTGGTTCTCGTGAATGGTGTTTTTACGATAAGGCAGACGATGCTAGACAACCGAAGAGTAAAAGAGCGGATAAAACAAGAACTACTTACGAAAAAGAATTACTATCTTCTCCAGCTTTTGAAAATCTTGAAGTTTTTAGATATGAATACCGCTTGAATAAGCATCAAACAATAAAAAGCGAACTTCACGCATTGTTGGGAAAAACATATCAAGATAAAATCACAGTTGCAGACCTTTTCACAGATGGACTTTGGAAAACTGTATTAGCGAGAGGATGGAAAAATATATTGCAACGCCCAGAAAATCAGTTAGCCCTTTTAAGCTATACAAGCTCTTTGGATTTACTGCTACACATTTTAAGAAACGCTAAACTGGAAAATCCTAGTGCCCATAGCCAAAATAAAGCTCTATGGATTTATGGTCTAGTCCAAGTTATAAAAGAGCACGGAGCAAAAACTGTAAAAAATGAACTAAATAAGATATGGGCAAATAAAGACAACAGATTGCTTGAGAAGTTGGATATTGCCACCGAATTAGTAAAGGATATTCCAGTGCCTCAAGGTATTTCTTACATAACCCAACAGCTTGATAGATTTGAGTTTATTAGCTTAACTTCTTTGGAAAAAGTTATACACTTTGATTCTTTGCTATGTAAAGAATAGTAAAGTATAATAGACTTATGCCCATAGAAATAAAACCAGTAGATTGTAAGAAGTGTAATTTTAATTATTGTCCCTGCTGTGAAACTAGATGTCCAAAATGTGGCGAGATAGATATTCCAGAAGATACAGAGACAATGTTGATTTTACAAGAAATAAGAAAGAGCTTAAATAAAGAATAAAAAAATTATGAAAAAAGAAACAAGATTTTTACACAGCCAAAGAATTAGCAGAAAAATTAAGGGTAAATATAATGACTATTTATCGCTATATTGGTGTGGAAAATTAAAATCCTATAAGATAGGTAAGGAATTTAGAATTGATAAAAAAGAGTTTGATAGTTTTTTGAATAAAGCAAAAACCAATGGAAAACAAAATTAACAGCCAACCAAATATATTATTTACTGTCGTAAATACTTCCGAACAAGAAGATAGGCAAGTTTTGATCTATTGAATCGCAAGAAAAGAACTTTAAGTTGTTGCGAAACGAGAAAAGCATGAATAGTATTGAAATTATTGAAGAATCACACTCGGCAAAAAAACTCAACAGACCTAAATTTGCCGAACTGGTTGAAAAAATTGACAATGGCTATGCCAATGGGCTTTTGGTTTGGAGCGCCAAGCAGAATTTCACGAAATCCAATAGATACAGGCAAGATTGTGTATTTAATGGATTTAGGGAAACTGGTTGAAGTCAGAACTCCAAGCCAAATTTATAGCGCAATATCCCCAACGATAAATTTATGCTTGCTCTGTTTTGTAATCAAGCGAAACTGGAAAATGATAACAAGGGCGAAGATGTAAAACGAGGATTAAAAACAAAAGCTGAAAAAGGAATGTATCCTGCACCCGCCCCGACTGGATATAAAAATAATAAATATGACGAACGAGGTAAAAAGCAAATTTACCCAGACCCAGAAAGATTTGATTTGGTTCGTAAAATGGTTGATATGATGCTTACGGGTCTTTATACTCCGTTAAAAATCAGAGAAATATAGCCAACGAAGAATGGGGCTTTAAAATGCCCAATGGCAAAAAGATGAGCAGAAATACGATTTACTATATTTTCACTAATACCGCTTATTACGGGATTTTCGAATATCCGAAAGGAAGTGGTATTTGGTATAAAGGGACATATAAACCTTTAATGACTGCAGAAGAATACGACAAGATACAAGTAATATCTCGGCAGAAAGGCAAACCTCGCCCCAAGACGCATATTTTCGCCTTTACGGGGCTTATGGAGTGCGGAGAGTGCGGAGCAAGCATTACAGCAGAAGAAAAAATCAAAAGGCAACAAGAACGGCAACATACACAGATATATTTATTACCATTGCACGAAACGCATAAATCCAAACTGCACCCAGAAATGTATTGAGCAAAAAGAATTGGAAAAACAAATTAAAACAGAAATTGATTCACTAACCATTCCCGCCAGATTTGCACGATTTTGCTTTGAAGTGGTTTAGAAAAGAAAACGCCAAACAAGCTCAAACAACCGAATCCATCCTTGATACGCAAAATAAGGCATATAAAGAATGCTTGAAAAAATTGTCGGGCTTGATTGATATGCGAGCCAATCAAGAATTAACCGAGGAGGAATTTAAAATGCGTAAAGAACCACTAACAGCAGAAAAACAACGCTGGGAAAATATCTTTAACAAGACGGGCAAGGATGTTGACCTGCTTTATGAAAAAAGCAGACGAGGTTTGCTGACTTTGCCAGAGATGCAAGAGCCAAGTTTGAAAAAGGCGAACCTTTGAGAAAAAAGAGGTATTCATCCAATTAGGTTCGCACCTCGTCGTTAAAAGACAAAATCGTAGTGATTGATATGGAAAAAACGCTAATTCCCTTAAAAGATGTAGTGATTGAAAATAAACGGTTAGAACCTCTCAAAATAGGTAAAAATACGAGGACAAATAGAAGAACTCTACGCTGAAAGTCCACGTAATGCTCGGGAGGTAGGGATCGAACCTACGACCAATCGCTTAACAGGCGACCGCTCTACCGCTGAGCTACTCCCGAATATTCTTTTTTCAATTTTTCCTTACCACACCCTGATTTCCAATATTTTTCCCTAATTCTGGCATAAATTCTACTTGCGCCAGTATTTTCAAAAAATATCAGAATCCAAGGACGAAAACCTTTCGTAGAAAAAACTTTTCCGCTGTTGTGTTCCAACAATCTCTTTTACGGGTTACGACTCATTCCAACATAAATTCTGCCATCCTTTATGCTTTTTATGGCGTAAACGAAATTTTCCTCCATTTCTAAATCATATCACAGGCGACCGCCCCCTGCCTGCCGGCAGGCAGGTACCGCTGAGCTACTCCCGAATTTAATTTTCCAAAGAACAACTGTGGACATTAGGAGACTCGGTCACAAATATTTTTCTACTGAAAAATTTCGCTACCCCGGCTCGGCCCGTCGGCCTCCGCCTTTCTCGTCTCTCATGTCACACAATGATGATTCGCTCAAGCAGCTCCCAGCTGTTCTCGCGGATCATTGTGGACCTTAGGAGACTCGAACTCCTTACCTCCTCATTGCAAATGAGGCGCTCTACCAGATGAGCTAAAGGCCCAGACAACAAAGGCATTTTATATTATTTTGATTAAAATGTAAATTGCCGTTGTATTTTTATATATTTCGGCTATTATTCTACAGACGGGCCTATAGTTCAGCGGTAGAACGCGTCCATGGCATGGACGAGGTCGGAGTCCGACTCTCCGTAGGTCCACTGGGAATTCTGCTTGCGTCTTTAGCTCAGGGGTAGAGCGTTCCGTTCACATCGGAAAGGCCGTTGGTCCGATTCCAACAAGACGCACATACCCGCATACACGGGCCTATAGTAAAGTGGTATTACGCGTCATTCGCATTGACGAAGCGCGAGTTCGATTCTCGCTAGGTCCACACTGAAATCATTTATATCGAAAAAATTTAAAATCTATGCCAAAGGACCTGGTTGGTCACTTCGTGGTGATAAATAATTTCGGAAGATTTTATAATCGTACCCAAAGCTTTGGGGCTGCGGTCGGCTGCACTTTGTTTGTATTCCGTGTATTTTTCTTGATTTACCGGGTGAAGAATCTTCCCGACAAAATCACTGGCCTTAAATAATTTAATTGCGTCATAAATATTATCCGGCAAAACACGCACCCGATCTCTCTTGTCTTTATCTTTGATAAGCAGGGTTCCTTCCAGTCCGGTTTTTAATATAGTCAACAAAACCAGATATGGATTGGCATCCGGCGCGACTGAACGAACTTCAATACGAGTGGAGCGTTCATTGCCCACGGGAATACGAATCATGGAACCTCGATCAATCGCAGAAACTTTAATTTGGTTTGGTGCTTCGAAATGCGGGTCAAGTCGACGATAAGAATTTACACTGGAATTAAAAACTAAACAAATTTCTGAAGCATGATTCAAGATACGGGAAATAAAATCCCAGGCTATTTTTGATAAACCGTCTTTTCCTTTTTTTTCATAAAAAATGTTTTTACCCGCTTTGGCCAAAGAAACATTGGTGTGCATTCCAGAGCCGTTTATCCCCACAAATGGTTTCGGTAAGAAAGTCGCAGTCATACCGAGATTATTTGCAACTTGGCGACAAACAAGTTTGTAGAGTTGGATATTATCAGCTGCACGCAATACATCGGAATAGGAAAAGTTCATTTCAAATTGTGATGGCGCGACTTCCGGATGGTCTTTTTCATTTTTGAATCCCAAAGCGCGCTGCGCCTCTGCTGTCCTATCAATAAACTGACGCAAGCGGTCTAAAGGTAATGAATGATAATAACCACCAGTGGAAATAAAATTAAAGGAACCTTTGTCTTTATATTGGTGTTCTGCATTTATTCCATCAACCAAAAACCCTTCCACTTCGGCCGAAGCATTTGCAATAATGCCATTCTGTTTCTTTAATTGCTCTGTGTAAAGTTTTAATTGGCCACGAAAATCCGAGATGTAAGGCATACGATCGCGGTCTAAAACATCCGCAAAAACAATCACTTTTCCGGGACCAAAGACATCGGATGGAAGAAAACGAATACTTTTCCAATCGACATTTAAACGCAAGTCCGATTCATGTTGCTGGCTAAAACCACGAATTGAAGAACCATCAAAAGTTAAATTGTTAACCGAATCAAGCAAAAATTTCTTATCATAATCCAGCATATGAAAACGACCCTCAATGTCGGTAAAACAAACAGTGATAGCCTTTATTCTCTTTTCTTTTTGTAAATATAAACAATGTTGCTTCTCTACTTCCACTGCACTCAACTTTTCTGCTTGTTCTTTTGCACGCAAATTCATTACTTCCAGCTCGTCGTAAGGTATTTCTAAAAAGTTCTTTAGTGGCTTATTTTTATCCATATACTTTTTAAATTAAATTAATAATAAATTAATATAAAAATATACTAATTTAGTATTAATATATAATATATTAATATGAAAAGCTAGTGAAGAACCAAAACCCGGGTAGTGAATTTTGGTGATGCGCAAAGCGCGTCTGAAAGACTTCACCAAAATCTACTACCGGGAAAACAAAACCCCGCCTTGCGGCGGGGTTTTGCGGCACATATATTGTTTACGATAAATGTAAGAATCACCTCCTTACACTCACGTCCCTAGTATATCATACTTGAAATAAAAATGCAAGTGGTATAGAGTAAGGGTGCAGGTATTGGATAGTTACTCGTCTTTTATAAGGCGGGAGGAAAGTCCGAACACACAGCCCTGACCTTGCGTCTAGGCAAGCGTAGTGGGTAATACCCATCATCCGTAAGGATAGAGTTGCGAACAGTGACGAATCCCGCCATCGGCGGGAGTGAAACGGCAAAATACTTACGTGTGTGCAAGATCGTGCCCCCACACCTTTCAGAACGAGGTTGTGAAATACAACGCGCAACTGCGCATCGCTCCGAAAGGTGTGGGGGAGAATCGCTTGAGCCTCAGAGTAATTTGAGGCCTAGATAAATTACTATCGTCCGACTTCGGTCAGACTACGAAATTCGGCTTATAGATACCTGCAACAAAAATGAAAACTCCGCCTCAAAAGGCGGAGTTTTCTCTTTATTGATAAATAAATTGTATGCTGTCCCCTACTTTTAGATTATTTTGCGCGGCAAACCCATTCGGAACTTCCAACACATATTCCGCATTCCCATCGTTTACTCCAGGACCAAAAGTTGCAGGATATGATTCTGGAGTCGCATCATTTTCTATATAATCCACTTTCATATCTTCCGTAATCCAAATCATATCAATAGGAAAGTTCATGTCTTTCATCCAAAACAGGGGTTTGAGGGGTGACGGAAAAACAAAAAGCATCCCCGTATTCGGTAAAAGACTTGGCCTTCCGGAAAGTCCTTGTTCTTGCTCCGCTTCGGTTAGGGCCAAGTCAACTTTTACTTTTTGTCCACCGATTTCTACAGATGTAATATTCTCGGGAATTTGGGCTATGGGAATTTGAGTTACGACAGGTTGCTTATTTAAACGTTGCACCCAAAGAAACCCCACTAGAAAAAAAATAATAACTACAACAAAAGCAAAGATATTTTTTTTATTCATCTTTATTTATGGTCACCGTTCCAACCAAAAAGTTTTCCGATAGATTCTGCGTTTTCTCTTTTGCGAACAACCTTCACATCGCCATCTTGCACCACAATTTTCATGGGAGCAGAAAGCAAACAATGGTGGGAAGCCAAGCCGTCTTGATATGCTCCCGTATCAAGTAATGCCACAAATTGGTCTTGGCCTTCGTGAAGTTTTGGCAAAAGAATGTAATTGCCTCCGGCGGTGTATTTGTCGTCCGAATCACAGGTGCTACCCGCAAGCCAGGTAGTCCGGAGTGGTTCTTGCATGTTATTTACCGGAATAGTATGCCACCTCTGGTGAATGGTCCAAGTGTCTTTCAAATCGTTCACAAAACTTCCATCAATGACATACCAAGCTTTAGCATTGGCTTTTGGAATAAGTTTCTTGGAAATCACTTTATAGATTGTAATTTGAGCCGGGTCTACGATGTACCATCCCCACTCCACGATTAAGTTTGGATGTCTAACTCCTGCCTTATCTGAGAGATTTTTTAGTAATTTTACGATTTTACTGGAAACAGATTTGGCCGTATAAAATTTTTTCTTCTCATGAGAAATGCCAAAACCTCCTCCGATATCCAATGTGTCTAGAGAAGGATGTATTTTTTGCAATTGCGTATAAACAGAAAATCCATGTTTGACTGCTTCCAAAATACTTTTCTGTGTTTTGATTTGCGAACCCATGTGATAATGCATTATTTTAAGATTTTTGATTCTGGATAAATCGAGCGCATCTTTTTCCGACAAGCCGAAGCGGTCAAATTTCTTGTCCCAGTGCGTATCCGCCTTGATAGACAAATCCACACGAATACCAATGTCGCCTTTATATTTGGAAAGTCTTTCCACTTCTTCCGGACCTTCAATAATCGGCACGATGTTCATTTGTTTTCCACGCAATTCTTCTATCAAATCCAGATATTGATCGGTCTTTGGACCATTACACAACACGCGAATTTTACTGTTGAATCTTTCCCCTTCCCAAAGTTTTTTTACAATCCAGAGTTCGTTAGCAGAAGTCACTTCCAGATTAGCTCCTTCGGATAAAATCGGCAGAACAAATTCTTTGTTTTGATTTACTTTCATCGGATAATGATAAAAGAATTTGCCCTTGTAGTTATAAATTTTCATATAGGCCTGAAAATAACCGATCAAATCTTTGAGTCGGTCTTCCAATACGAAAGGGAAAATCACCTGTAGCGGCGTGCCATACTTATGAGCTATATCATGCAGATTGTAAACATGATGTCCCTCGTTCGCCAACAATTCCCCATCCTTACTTACATCTAAAAATTGAGTATTGAATTCTTCTGTCCCGAGTTTCCAAAACTTTTTCCAATTTTTCTGCGGTCTTCTTGATTTTTTTGTTTTTTTCACTTTTTTTTCACTCGCATTAAATTAAAATTAGTATACCCCCACACTTATTTAAAGTCAAAAAATAAGTGTGGGGGTATAGCAAGTGTCCTAAAAGTGTAAAGGTTCCAGACGTTGGACACCTGCTTTAGCAGATGTCCAACGTCTCAGAGTACCCTTTAAGAAAATCTTCTTTAAATTCAAAAAAATTATCATTTAAAATTGATTGCCGAATATTTTTCACTAAATTGACTATAAAATGCAAATTGTGAATAGATGCTAGTGTTCCTGCCAACATTTCCTTGCCATGAAAGAGATGCGCAACATAAGCCTTGGTATAATTTTTACAAGTGTAACATTCGCAATCTTTTTCAATTGGAGAAAAATCATTTCTGAATTTTGTGTTCATTATTATTATTTTTCCATTCTGGGTGTAAATCGTCCCATTTCTACCGAGCCGTGTCGGCAAAACACAATCAAATAAATCTACACCATTTTCTACTCCCATAAATAAATCTTCCGGTTCGCCGATACCGAGCAAATGCCTAGGTTTTTCTTCCGGCAAAATTTCATTCACCCAACGCACGGCGGTAGACATATCTTCTTTGGCAAAACTTCCACCAATACCGAAACCATCAAAAGTCCATAGCGCTGATTGCTTTCGCGCTTTCTTTTCGGAGTCGCTCATCTCTGCCTCCTTGCACGATGCCAAAAAGAGCTGGTGCGAAACTTCTTTCAAGTTTTTCTGGAGCCGAGGATGCATGCTTTTGCAAAGGAGTGGCTGAGCTTGGCGAGGGACCGAGCGACTGAGCAAAAGTATCAGCCGAGGCGACAAGCCTAGAATGCTCTCTTAAACTTCTCTCCGCCCAGCGATGGGTGCGTTCCAGCGCTTCTTCTTGATATTTCAAATCTTCTGTCGGGCTTGTGCATTCATCAAATGCAAAAATTATATCTGCACCAAGATTGTGCTGTATTTGAATTGATTTTTCGGGAGTAATGTAATGAACCGAGCCATCTAGATGTGATTTAAAAGAAACTCCGTCTTGCCCAATTTTTGCCAAACGCGGAGCATCACTATCGTCAAAACGTTCCGGAATTAAAAGCGATGGGTCAGTCACGGCTTTGGTAATTTTCGAAATATCTTTTCCATAAGCCACGCCCAAAGAAAAAACTTGGAAACCGCCGGAATCGGTCATGGTCGGACCCTTCCAATTCATAAACTTCCCTATTCCCCCCGCATCACGCACGATTTCATCCCCCGGTTGTAAATATAAATGATAAGTATTGCCAAGTACCACTTCCACGCCAGCCTCACGAACTTGTTCCGGATTCAAAGATTTGATTGTTGCTTTCGTGCCCACAGCCACAAAAGCCGGAGTGTGTATTTCTCCATGTGCTGTTTTTAAAACCCCCGCACGCCCAAGACTTCCTTTTAATTTTTTCTCAATTTTAAATTCCATAATGGATTTCTCTGCGTTATGAGACATCGGACACCTGCTTTAGAAGATGTCCGATGTCTATTGCTCTATTTCCACAAATTTTTGCTCCTCAATATTTATCGGACTAGTTAATAATACTTTGGTAAAAGCATTGCGCGGGTCGGAAATTACTTTTTGCACAATACCCAAAACATAATCATTGATACCCGGCAATACCGCTTGCTCTCCCTCTTCCAAAACCACACCTTTTGGTATGACAATTTCAAAATTTCCACCACCTCTTCCGACTAAATTTACAAAGACATTACTGTTGGGAGAAGAGGCAGTTGAATTAGTTGCTGATGGCGTGAGATTTTGATATGAAATCATTGCTTGTGTTGTTTCTCCCGGATTAGAAAATAAAACTACTTTGGCAGAATTTAGATAAACATCTGAAATACGACCAATTGGCACATCGCCTAAAGCAAAAACCGTATTTCCTGTTACGACACCTTGGCTAGTTCCCGCATCAATCAATAAGGTATCATAAGGACTTTGGTTTGGCTTAGATAAAATAGCGGCCAAAGTCATATTTACTTTCGGGTCTTTCTGCTTAAAATTTCTTTCAAGCTGGCATCATCCGCAACCAAAGAATTATAGTTTGCCATTCGTGCATCATCAAAAGAAACCTCTGCTTGTAATTTTTGATTTTGATTATAAAGATAACTTTTGGAAACAAAATATGAACCGATATCTTTGAACTTTTCTTCAATTCCTTTTCCTAAAACTAAAACTGGATGAAAAATTATTTCACTGACATCCGAAAATCCGTTCCAAACACCCGTTCGAAAAAAAAATAAAATAATTAAAACAACCACACCGAGTGCAATTTTAAAAAATTTTTTTCTTTGTATTTTTTTATCTAGGAGGTAACTCATCTTGATTACCAATCAAAACTTCTTTATAAAGAGCAATATCGTCTAAAATAACTCCGGTGCCACGAGCCACAGCCGAAAGTGGGTCTTCCACTACATAAACCGGAATTTTAAGAACTTTTTGCAACATTTGATCAAGCCCCGGAAGCAAAGCTCCACCACCAGAGAGAGTAATACCTCGGTGCATTATGTCCGATAAAATTTCCGGTGGGGTTGTTTCCAACATGTCTTTTACGCCTTCAACTAGACCTTTGATTGAGACAGCAAGTGCTTCACGAATATCAGAATCAGTCACCACCACTTCTCTCGGTAAGCCAGTCAAGAGGTCCCGCCCATGAATTTCTGTTTCCATATATTCGCCTTGAGATGACAGAACCGATAGCGATTTTTACCATTTCAGCCGTTCTCTCGCCAATTAATATTTTAAATTCATCACGCATATAACTGATGATGTCATTGTTCAATCTATCGCCAGCTATTTTTAAATTTTTAGATTTTACAATTCCACCCAAAGAAATGACTGCAATGTCCGTCGTACCGCCACCAATATCTATAATCATCGAACCGACTGGGTCTTTGATGGGAAGTCGTATGCCGATAGCTGCCGCCATTGGTTCTTCAACTAAAAAAACTTCTCGCGCACCGGCGCTGCGTGCCGCATCATACACCGCGCGAGTCTCTACGTTGGTAGTGCCGGAAGGCACACCGACGAGCACTCTCGGTCGAGCTAATTTTTTGGACATTTTATCCGCTTTGTTTATGAGATAAGAAAGCATTTCTTCGGTCACTTCAAAATCAGAAATGACACCATCCACGAGCGGACGAATCGCCTTGATGTGTCCTGGAGTGCGTCCAAGCATTTCTTTCGCTTGCGTACCAACAGCCAAAATTTGATTGGTCTTTATATTCACCGCCACCACCGAAGGTTCGTTTATGACGATACCCTGCCCTTTCAAATACACCAAGGTATTTGAAGTCCCGAGGTCTATGCCGATGTCGTTACTGATTAATTTGTAAATTTTTTCAAACATTATTTTTAAAACTTTCAATAATTCTTCTAGAGTTACGATTTTCCCTTTTTCTTCTGAACGTTTTTTTAATTCAATTCCATTCTCTTTTAAACTGCGAGCGGAGACAACGGCACGATAAGGAATACCGAGTAAATCCGCATCGGAAAATTTTTCCCCCGCAGAAATATCTTTACGGTCATCAAATAAAACTTCCACACCGGCCTTTTCCAAGCTTTCATAAACTTTCTCCGCTTCTTTGGAAACTGCTTCGTCCCCTCCGAGAGCCAGAAAATGTACCATGAAAGGTGCCACAGCTTCCGGCCAAATAATCCCTTTGTCATCGGAAAGAGCTTCTACCACCGTACCCATAAGCCTACCGAGTCCAATTCCATAACAACCCATCAAAACAATATGTTTTTCGCCTTTTTCGTCGGTGAAAGATAAATCGAATGGTTTTGAATATTTAGTCTTTAAATCAAAAATGTTTCCGACTTCGATGGACTTATGTTCAACTAGTTTTTCTGCGCTTAAATTCAGAGCGGTTAAAACTTCATCATCGCCGGAAATTTCTTGATTAATTGCTTGCCCACTTCCTTCATCTATATAGATAGTATCTTCACCAGCTCCTGTAATTGTCTGAAATTCGTGAGAATATTTTGAGAAAGTTCCACCGGAAGCAAAAGTAAGATAGGTCAGATGCCCAATACCGACTCGATTAAAAACTGTTTTATAAACATCTTTCATTTTTTCGTAAAATTGTTCAAAATCTTCCTGGGAGGTATGAAAGGAATACATATCTTTCATGATAAATTCGCGGCCTCGCAACATTCCGGATTTTGCGCGAAGTTCCATACGAAATTTATTTTGAATCTGGTAAACAGCCACCGGAAAATCTTTATAGGATGTGACATAGTTTTTCAAAATAGGAACTACAATTTCCTCGTGAGTGGGACCGAGTGCAACTTCTCTGCCGGAAGAATCTCCGACTTTATACAAATCATCCATCGCGGTCCATCTACCGGTTTTCTCCCAATTATCTTTCGGTTGCATCGTGGACATCAAGACTTCTTGTCCACCAACCTTGTTCATTTCTTCCCTGATGATATTCTCGATTTTTCGCAATACTCGCAAACCCAACGGCAAATAACTATACACCCCCGCCATCTCTTTGTGCACAAAGCCTCCACGGATTAAAAATTCCGCATTCTTGGAAACTTCGTCCGCCGGGCTTTCTTTTCTGGTTTTTGTAAAAAGTTTAGATTGTCTCATATAGGGACATCTTACTCGAAAAAAAGCTTTTGGTCAAAGGGTAAAAAGTTTGCAAAACATACACTTTTCTGCTATATTGTTTTTATGCAAAAAAGAGAATTTGAGAAAGAGACAGATACAATTATTGAGAAAATGTTCAAGGCCGGTGCGCATTACGGCTATAGTAAAACCAGAAGACACCCTTCTGTTTCTAAGTATATCTACGCCACCAAAAACAAAGAAGACATAATTGACCTTGAAAAAACAAGCTTAATGCTAGATTTGGCTACCGAGTTTCTAAAAAATTTAGGAGCCAAGGGAAAAACTGTACTTTTTGTCGGCACCAAACCTGAAGCAAAAGTTGCCGTAAAAGAAGTTGCAGAATCATTGAATATGCCTTATGTAGTAGAAAGATGGATTGGTGGAACCCTTTCTAACTTTTCAGAAATTAAAAAAAGAATCATTGAGTTAGAAAACTATCATAAAGATAGTGCAGGAGGTGGTCTTGATAAATACACCAAAAAAGAAAGAGTAGTTATGTCTAAAAAAATGGAGAAACTTTCTAGATACTACTCCGGATTGATCGGTTTGAAAAAATCTCCAGATGCACTGTTTGTGGTAGATGCTAGGAGTGAAAGTATCGCAGTCACAGAAGGGAGAAAATCCGGCATTCCGGTAATTGCCTTGGTAAATTCCGATTCAAACATTAAAGGAATCGATTACCCAATTGTCGCCAATGATTCAGGAATACCTTCAATAAAGTTTTTTGCGTTAGCTATCGGCGGTGCTTATAAAGCAGGAATTATGTCCGTTCCTGAAAAAACCCCGCACCAGAGCAAGCTCGGTACGGGGCAAGAATAAATTAATATAATAAACCTATGCAAATAACCACAGAACAAGTGAAAGAACTTCGTGATGCCACGGGCATCTCGGTAATGCAGTGTAAGCGCGCTTTGGAAGAAGCCGAAGGCGACATGAAAAAAGCTCTCGCAATTTTGAAAAAAACTAGCTCAGATATTGCGCTCAAAAAAATGAGTCGTGAAGTTAAAGACGGACGAGTATCCATAAAAACAGCCGAGGGGAAAGCTGTTTTGGTTTCTCTTCACTGCGAGACCGATTTCGTGGCGAAAAACGAAGACTTCACTACTCTGTTGGACAAACTGACGGACAAAGCTCTGAAAGAAGGAGTAGAAAAAATGAAAAAAGATGCGAAAGACATGATTGATGGAGTCATCCAAAAAACTGGAGAAAATATTCAACTCGGAGATGCATATGAAGTAACGGGAGATGTTTTGGGTAGTTATTTACATAATAATAAAATTGGTATTATCGTAAGCTTGGAAGGTGGCAACGCCGAACTTGCAAAAGACGTCGCCATGCACGTGGCTGCAATGAAACCAGAATATATTTCTGAAGATGAAATTACGGAAGACGTGAAAAAAACCATGAAGGAAGTTTTTGAAAAGGAAATCTCCAATGTGAACAAGCCTGAGGATATAAAGAAAAAAATGTTGGACGGAAAAATGACCACATATTTCAAAGAGAAAACTTTATTGGACCAGGTATTCATAAAAAGCGAAGGGAGTGAAACAGTAGGAACACTTCTCCAAAAAGCGAAGGCAAAAATCAAAGAAATGAAGCGTTATTCAATATAAAAATATGTATTTTCTTTTAATTTTATTTTTTGGGTCACTTGTTGGAATCATTTTCATGATAGGTAGAAAGCTGATGGCACTCCAAGAAGGAGTCTTAGTTCACCATAATGAAAATATTATGAAAGATTCATATGAAGAATGGCGACATTCAACTGTAAAAAATATCAAAAAATACAGTTACCTAGGCCTTGTAGCGACTATTAGATTTTATATCCATTTTGTAAATTTTGTAAAAAAACAATATGGATTGATAAAAATAAAAGTAAAAGATAGCATCAACAAGAGGTCAAAAAAAAGTGAAGGAAAAGCAGAAACAAACAAATTTTTAAAAATGATTTCGGAGTATAAACATAAAGTTAAGAAAATAAAACACCAGATAAAAGAGGAAGAAAATTTATAGTGAATGCCGCCTTAGCTCAGCTGGTAGAGCAACACTTTTGTAAAGTGAAGGTCCTCGGTTCGAATCCGAGAGGCGGCTCCAGAAATTATTTATCTAGAGCCACCGGCAATTCGATGTAGAATTGAGAGCCTTTGCCGGTACCTTCGGATTCACCCCAGACACGGCCTTTGTGAGCTTCTACGACCATTTTCACGGTATAAAGACCATACCCAGTGCTGTCCACATTGACTTTAATGGAGTCCTGTCCGCGTCCGCCTTCAGTAAACAAATTCTTCTTGTCTTCGTCGGTGATACCTACCCCTGTATCTTTTACTGAGAATAAAATTTTATTATCCCCACCTTGCGCCCCTGCAGGCTTGTTTTCCAACCCAACTGTAATTTTCCTTCTTTCGTATATCTGATTGAATTTTCAACCAAATTATTGATTGCTTCTTTGAGCCAAATGGCATCACCCATGACATTGTACTTACCCTGCTTGATGTCTGATTCCATTGTCAATCCTTTGTTTGTGACAGATATTTTCTTTTCAGTAATTACTTTCTCAACTATCTCCTTTAAATCAACCGGTTTCATTTCGTATTTTATAAGACCATTTTGCATACTGGCAACATTGAGCATTATGTCTACCGTTTCTAATCCCCCATTATCAAAATCCAAGCCTTGCTGAGCTCTTTTCTTTATTTCCGGAGAAATTTCACCGAATGTTCCGGTCAACATACCATCAAACAAAAGCTTGGTGCGAGTGAAAGATCCTTTAACTTTGTGATTGATAAGATGCATCAAACTTTCCCTTTGTTTCAACAGACCTTGCAAATCTATATTTAATTTTGCCAATTCCTCCCTCTGCGCAATTTCTTTCTTGACGCTTCTAACAATAGCAAGTCCAAGCCATGCGGATACTACCAAAGTAATTGCGATGAGTATTCTATTTAAATTGTTCTGTGCAAAGAAAAGTTCCGAACCAATCAGAGCCACTAATGCCCAAACCAGTGCTTGAGTAGCAATCAGTTTTATATTGAAAGCTTTAAACTTGACGATTAAAATCCCGATAAAAATTATAAATATAACCATACCGAACATACCATATAACTCGATGGAATAGGAATCTGTTATGCCAGCTGCAGTTATATAGTCGACGTAATATCCAATACCGGAGAACAAAGAAAGGAAAGCAACTACTCCAACACCCATTAAAATTATTTCCTTTCTAAAAATTGGGTCTGATTTTTTATAGTAATAAATCAATAGGCCAATAATCCACAGAACTGAGAATAATCCGAGAAGACGATAATAAGAAACGAATGCAAAACCTACATACCCAGCGCTACCGCAAATATTTAAATCAAATCCAGATAGATTTATTGCCGTTGGTGTCAGAACAATAGCCGGAATGAGTACAAGTAAATATATTATTTTTTCTATAAGTTTTACATCATTACCTTTTCTCAAAAAAACTGAAACAAAATATACGGTACTTACTGCTATAAGTGAGGATATAATTCCCAAAAATGACCAAAAGAATACGATAGTGTCGCTATTAATATTTGTCCAAAGGATAAGAACAAAAAATGCCCACATTGCGAAAAACGTTGTTATTGCAAATATTAATTTATTTAAAAGCAGAGCTGGATTTTTAAAAAAAATAAAAATACCAAAGGGAAATGAAATTAAAAGTGCTGGCAAATAAGAGTAGTATAACAACGGTGGTACAAGCGTTGAGAAAATAAGATATATAGGTTGTGGAAACGATGGACAGATCATAATGTCATATTAACACATATTAATTATTAATTCTTCTAATATTTCTGAGTATAAAAAAACTATCTGAAATAGATATATCTTTAAAGAGGCGCACTCTTATCGATTCTGATACAGTCTTGATGAAAAGAAAGCAACCCTTAAGAGTAAATTTTCCTAAAGGGTGTGCTGCTGTAATTTTTTCTAATTTGGCATTTTTAAAATTAATAGGGCGGCCTAGTATGTAAGTGTATGCATATAATTTAGGTTCAATATAAGGATAAAGTAAAATCTTATTTACTATATCTTCGGCTGTTTCATGTTCCAATTTTATTTGTCTGTAAGCCATATATTTGTCGGTTGTGCTGGAAACACCTGATTGTTGTACTGGAATTTTTATTTTTTGTATATATTCAATTAAATCATTCCATAAATATTTTTTAAGAATCTCGTCTATTTTATGTTCTATGTCTATGGCATTGTCATTTTTTGTTATAGGAAATTCTCTCTGGGAAAGCAATGGGCCATCGTCAACACCGGGCAAAAGTTTCATAAGCGAAACAGCAGAAGAAGAATCTTTATTTTTGAGTGCCCAGAGTGTCGGCAATGCACCAATATATTGTGGCAATTTGGACGGATGTATATTAATAGCTCCGAATCGTGGCATTTCAATAATTTTTTGAGGCAAGAGACTCCAACTATTTACAACTATAATATCTATTTCCTCTGTGTGAATCGTTTTTTCGAGTATATCTATGTTTGTCGCATTTATAATTGATATGTTATTTTTGATAATATGTGCGAGGTATGCACTGTAACGAATTTGTAAATCTGAAGACAAGATTTTGATACATGTCCATAGAAAAAAAATAGCGCATACTATTATTTTGGGGTATCTTTGAGCAGTAAGGATATACGTAAGAGTAAACAATACATCCACTGGATTAAGTGTTGGTGTAGCTAGAAAATCAAGAAAAGACACCGCTTTGACAGTGAGTGGCGCTTTATCAATGTAAATAAGCGTATCTGGATGAAGCCCTATGTAAACCGCCCTAATATCCCCTTCTTTATTCATATCAATTATTAATTATAAGAATATTATTCATTATTGGCTGGGGGTATTTGCACAGGTCTCTTTATTCGGATTACAAAATTTTATAAAACAATCGGTTTCGCCTACCATACATTTTTCTGAAAGTGCACAATTTGATATATCAGAACCACAGACGCGTGCTAAATTTGACTCCATCCGTTGCATTGAAGCGTAATAGGTAGTTGCACAATTATTACCTGAGTCATCACAATTTTGTTCACTAAAACATGTTTCTGTGGAAGGATCACAAGGAATGTTGTATCTAATAACATAGTCTCCTTTTTCAATAATGCGTGTATATGTAGCAATAATGGAATACAGGATTCCTGCGATGAGCAATAACCAAAGCAATATTTTTAGTATTTTTCCCATTTTTATATTATATGTTTTTTAATTGTCTATGTAAAATAGAAGATGCATTTTTTTCTTTGATGCACTTATTTAATGAAAAGCATATATGTACCGATGCCAGTGATGCAAATAGCAATAATTTTTGGCCAAAGATGTTTTGCTTGTATTTTTTCGGTTGATATTCTCGGAAAAAAAATGGTTAGGAATATGCCGATAGCTAATACAAAGATTGGTTGGAATGATTCTGTGAGAAGAACGAGCCCGAGTGGAGCAAGCATATAAGCAAAAGCGACAGCGATATTTCCAGAAATAAAGAGAAATTCGTTTAAGACATTTAGGGATAAAACTTTTTTTGAATTGCTTCGCAGTGCATGTAAAAAATTATTGCGAAGAGGACGCATGAATGTAAAAATCCCAATACCTATCAACATAAGCATTAGGTGTTCCCAAAAAAGTGATCGCCAGAGATTCTCTTCTAGGGCAACTGATTTAAAAATGACTGACCCTAACGCCCAAAAAAATGCAGCTGAAACCATGTAAATTATTGTGTTACGACGAAGTTTAAATTTATTTTCGGAATCAATTTCAAAAGAGATAATGGTCGTACCTAGTATAATAATTGTTATCGCAATAAACTGGAGTTCCGTTAAAATCTCACCAAGGACAAAGTAGCCCAATATACATCCAAAAACGGGTATAAGCTGATAAAACACCACGGCGACAGATGCTTCTTCCTCTTTTATGGCTAGAAGATAGCACAGTAATACCATTGTGTTTAGAATACCTACGATACATAAGGCAATTATTTGGAGGAAACCGACATCAAGAACTGTTCTGTCTGCCAAAAATAAAAAAGGTAATGCGATTGCTGAAAGAAACGATGAAAAAATAAGAATGGTGCCAACGCCACCCTCTTTGAAATATTTACTCAAGAGAATCTTATCTATATAGTTCGTCGTTGCGTACAAAAACGGACCAATCAGCGCAATAAAAAACCATGCCATATTGTTAAGTATATACTCAATTTATTATAAAGAGAAATTTATTAAATAGGATTACTAATAATAAATTGTTTCAATAAAAAACTAGGCTTATATTTTAATTTCGAATTTCGCAATCCTAGTATCCCCAAATCCTGCTCCCAATTATAATATTTTATACCAATTTTTTTTAATATTTTTGCCTCTTCCCAATTCAATATATCATAAACTGAAGAATGATATTCTGAGTCAGCTTTTGCAAAATGAGATATAGCATAATTATCGGGCAGTATTTCGTAAACAGTAAATCCAACCAAAACATCCTTCACATATAGTGAAATTAGTTGTATATTTTTATCTTTAATTTGAAATAATCTTTCAAATGCTTTATATTCATTCAACTCGAAGTGATTCGTTATATTTTTATTATCCGACCACCTTCCAAACATCTTCAAATATTCATCTTTCGACTTTTCTTGAATCGAATCTTGTTTAATGACATAGTCAGGATATTTTTTTATAAATCTTCTAATTCCTTTACTTATTGTACTTTGTGTCCAGGAATCCATGCTTGCTAGATGAGAAATAGAATAAACATAATCGTGAGAATCTCTGTCGGAAGTTACTGTAAATCCTGATTTTGTTAATTCCTTTGCCGCTTCTTCAAAAATTAATTTTAAAGAAGAACTTTTATAAAATTTTTGAGAGAACCTAATTAATTCACTAGTTGTTTCAGAAATTTTATTTTTTCCAATAAATGAAATAAAAGGCTTACTAGATAGATAGTCGTTAAAAACAACAACTAAGTTTTGGTTCAAAAGGGAAATTTTCATGTCCCCAAAAACATTCCAGATCCACATCGAAACAAAATTAAAATCCGAGTAAGGCGGATATTTTTGGGTTATTTTCTCTATATCTTTCTTGTCCGAAAGCTCTAAAGGTTTAAATTGTGGAAATTCTGGGATCATATGATCTTTACCCTAACGCTTACATTATACCACTTTATTAAGAAAAAAGCAAGTTTCTATTTCCTTATCTTTTCTATCTTCCCCAAAACGGACTTGCCTATTATTTTACTAGAGAAGTTGTCGAAGTAGTGACTGGGGTAGCCGTAGTAGGACTTTCCAGTTTAAAAGAATTCTTGATGATGGTATTTAATTCATCTACACCATGAAAACCGGTTAAGACATTGTCATCTATGACCAAAGCCGGAAGCTCTGTGTCTTTTATTTTATAAATTTGCAACATGGAAGTGACCGCAGAAAGATCAATACTGTAATCAAAAGAATATACTCGAAGTTCTGGATATTCCGCACGCAATTGTGAAAGCACCAAACTTTCTTGCTCACACACACTGCAATTTGCCGCCGTGGTATAAAAATAAAGAATAAATGCAGATTTTACTCCACAGCGTGTGGCAATTTGTTTATTTAAAAGATAATCTTTAATTTCGAGGAGTGAGTAATATTTTTGCAGATAAGACACTTCAGCCGTATTGCCAAGGTTGTCTTGACTCCACTCTAGCTTGCTACCAAGCTCCGACAACTCATCGGAGAAAACAGAGTCGGAAATATTTTTACAGGAAAGTTCGGAAAGTAATGAAAATTGAGTTTCCGAAGAAAGAACATCAATGGAAATTTGATCCTGAATTGTTTGAAGCTGTTTGATTTTTTGATTACCAAAATAATTACTTAAATATATAGCGGTCACAAAAAGACCAGCGGTAATCAGCAAGACAATTACATATTTTTTCCAATCAATCTGGTTTGAGTTCATCCCATTAAAAATTTAAGCTAATAATTTTATATCTTTATGCATGTCTCGCTGATTTTTTAACGGGACAAGTAACTCTCATCTCCAAGAAGGCTTTCTTTTTAATATAGTGTTATATGCCGCTTTCAATAGCCAAAATGGAGAAATAATACCGAAAACGGCAAAATAATAAATCATACCTGGAGATAAGGCCCACTTCCCTTCCGCCATCCTTCGGCCGAAAAGCATTGAGAAAAATATTAAAAGATAAGTAATAATTGTGAAAACTAAAAAGGCTTGAATATTAATAAAAAACGGATCAAAAACTATACCACCTGCGCGCAAGTTTAAACCAAGAGTTTTTATTACTAAAAATTTTGAATAAATAAAATTACCAATATTATAAAGAACGCGCGAGGATAGGTAGCCGACAGCCACCACCGCAAACACACGTGTCGGTAGAGTAAAGAGAGAGAAATTTCCATACTCTTCTTTGAAAAAAACGCCCTTGTAGTCCAAAGTATTGTTCATAAAACCAAAAATCCAACGCACCCTTTGACGGTAAAGCTTTTTGATTGTTTCGGGAGTATTGGTGTAAACGAATGCGTCATTGCAATGTTCTATTTTGTAATGATTTTTTTGCATACGATAAGCAATTTCCATATCTTCCGTACTGTGACCATGGGTATAAACTCCTAAATCATTAAAAACTTTTCGGCGGAAAATTGTCAGTGGTCCCGGAGTTACATCAATCGCACCCAGAAAATCTAGCATCTTCTTAAAATAAACACCCATATAATACTCGGCTCGCTGGGCGCTTTGTAGAAAATTATTATTGTTATAAACAACCACTGAAGGTGCCACTGCCATGACGGTGGAATCTTTTTCAAAGTAACTCATAATGCGAACCAGAGATTCTCTATCGGCAAAAGAATCGGCGTCTAAGCAACCAAAAAATTCAGTATCAGAATTCGCTAAGCCAAAATTTAAAGCTGTGTATTTACCTCCATTTTCTTTTTTAAAAACCTTAACGTTGGAATATTTTTCAAACCTACTGATGACATCGAAGGTCTTATCAGTGGACCCATCATCTATGAGAAAAATTTGCAATTTATCTTTGGGATAATTCAGATCAAGCAGAGAACGAACCGTCTTGTAAACAGTTTTTTCTTCATTCCAGCAAGGCACAGTAACCGTCACTTTTGGATAATGAGAAAGTTTAGTATCTCCTTTTCTGATAATTATTTTTTTTCTGTTTTCCAGGAAAGTAATGAAAAAAAACACCTGCACATAGACAGATAAAAAGAGGAATATATACAATATTGTGGTGGCAATTAAATTCATTTTTCTTGTACTAAATATAACATTTAAAAGATGAAAAGTAAATTAAAAATTCCTCACCAATTTAACAATTGGTGAGGAATTTTTTACAGAAAAAACAACAAATTTACATGGGTTTTTGTTCCATCTTTTCATCTGCGGCACAGGCTGCACAAGCAGCTTTACATTTCTTACATCGGCAACCAAAAATCTTCACGAGAGCTGCAATACCAACTAAGAGATAAACGATACCTTCAACTACTGGCCAAGAACCGAGAAGGAGGTGCACAACGTTCCAATCACTACCTTGAGCGAACAACATTTGCAAACCTACCAAACCCCAATTCAAACCTCCAATAATCAACAAGACTTTTGCAGTCTTTTTTACAGCGCAACCTCCGCATTTTCCGTTACACATATTATTTTTTGTCCCAAACAAATGTTTGAGATAAGTTAATTAATAAAATAACCTAATTTGTAAACATCCCTATTATACCATAATTACAAAATATGCTACAATGGCTTATTAACAAGTAATCATAAAAATCAAATGGAAGAAAAAAAAGTAGAACCAGCAGTCAATGAGACTGTTCAAATAAAGGAAATTAACATTGAAAACAAAGGCTCAAAAAGCAATCAAGGACCAATCGTCAGTGCTATTATTATTGCAGCTGTCATTATAGCCGGCGCAGTTTTACTAAGAGGTAGTAAGCCTACTAGCACCGGTGGCACAGGTACCAATACCGGAATCCCTGTCACCACTACCACATTGGCTCCAGTGGGACCAAGCGACAGAACACTTGGAAATCCAAATGCAAAAGTGACTCTTGTGATGTATGAAGATTTTCAATGTCCTTGGTGTGGAAAATTTGTCGCAGAATCTGAGACAAGCATCCGAAACACTTATGTAAAAAATGGGCAAGTAGAACTTGTGTTCAGGGACTTTCCTTTCCTGGGCAGTTTTGTTCAACCTTACGTCGTAGCCAAAGATGAATCTCTAAATGCAGCCATGGCAGCCAGATGCGCCGGAGACCAAGGACAATTCTGGCAATATCACGATTATCTCTTTGCTCACCAAAGCGGAGAAAACGAGGGAGCATTTTCTGTAACTAATCTAGAATCTTTTGCTAGTACGCTCGGACTAAATACCACCACATTTAACCAGTGTTTAACCAGCAACAAATACGCACAGGCAGTTGCCGATTCCAAAGATGAAGGCACAAATGCCGGAGTCACCGGCACGCCAAAAGGGTTTATTTTGGTAAATGGAAAAGTTGTAGATACAATTGATGGCTACTTGCCACTTGCCTCTGTAACCGCAAAAATTGACGCTGCGTTGAAGGACTAGTTTAATCAAAATAATTTTTCAATCTAGAAATCTTTTCGTGCTGGCGGAGTTTTTCGTGTACTTTGGCTTCAATCTGACGGATACGTTCACGAGTCACTCCGAATTCTTCCCCTACTCTTTCCAAAGTGTGCTGAATACCATCTAGTAATCCATAACGCATTTCTAAAATTTTTCTTTCTTTCGGATTGAGCTCATCTAAAACTTCGCGAATCTGATCGGAAAGAATGCGACGAGAAGATTCTTGGTCTGGACGCAAGATTTTATCATCTGGAATAAAATTTTCCAAAGTTGATTTATCATCATCATCTCCGACTGGTTGTTCGAGCGACACCGTCTCTTGAGAAATATTTTCAATTACATGAACCTTGTCAACTGGAATTCCCATCTCGGTAGCTATCTCTTCCGCCAGCGGTTCTCGGCCTAAATCTTGAGAAAGTCGACGATGGGTTTGTTTATATTTGGAAATTGTTTCAACCATGTGCACCGGAATACGGATGGTTCTGGATTGGTCGGCTAAAGCACGGGTGATAGATTGGCGAATCCACCAAGTGGCATAAGTAGAAAACTTATATCCCTTTGTCCAATCAAATTTTTCTACCGCTTTAAATAAGCCTAGATTTCCCTCTTGAATCAAATCAAGAAGTGTAAGGTTGGCAGATCTGCCGACGTATTTTTTGGCGATAGAAACCACCAGACGCAGGTTTGCACGCGCCAATAAATTTTTTGCTTCCTCGTCTCCATGCTCAATGCGTTTCGCTAAATCTTTTTCGTCACCAGCACGAATGAGCGGATATTGTCCGATTTCTTTCAAATACATCTGGATAGAGTCATGCATAGACCCTTTGTTTAAGTCTTTATCGTTGATATCCAAATCTAAATTGAGCAGGTTTCCACCCTCCAGCACATCAATACCTGCTACTGAAAATTTTTCATAAAGCTCATCTAAGAATAAAATATTGTTTTCTATGTCTGGAAAAGTTTTTAAAATCTCATCATAAGTTATAAAACCACGCTTTCTGCCTTTTTCTATAATCATATTAGCTAAATGGTCTAAATTATCTGCCTTTTTTTGAGCAGAAGTCATTTTTTTAGCTTTTTTAACGATTTTTTTAGTAATTTTTTTGTGTTTTTTGACGGTTTTTTTCTTAGCAATCTTTTTTGCTTTAATTTTTTTAATTACTTTTTTCTTACTGACTTTTTTATTTTTTTTATTTTTTGTCTTCATATTTTTATTTTTTAAAGCGACCGTTTTTAATTTCTTCTTTCTTTTTATTTAATTCATTTATCTCTTTCAGAATCGACTTCCCTTTTTCCTCCTCTGTATTTTGCTTCAACTCTGTCATTTTTTTATTCAATTCTGCATTAATATCTTCTTCTTCCAAGTTTATAAACATTTCATTAACGCTTTTTTCCAAATTTTCATCATTTGCGTAAAAAACTTCCGCTTCAAAAATTAAATCTTCTTTTATATTTTCATATTTTTTTACAATGGGAGCCAATTTTTCCAAAATCTCAGAATCTTTTTTCCAAAAAGCAATGCCTAAAAGTTTACGTTCTATATAATCTTTTCTGTATAATTTATTTTGAGCATTATCTGCTTCTTTTATTTCTTCTTTTTCGTATTTTAATTCCTGTTCAATTTTTCGCAAATCGTCTTGGAGCGCAGGTTCCGGAATTCCTGACAAATCACTGATTTTTTTTATGAAATATGTTTTCTCGATTGAACTCTCCAGGGCGTTTACAAACGGCAATATTTTTTCTTTTATTTCCCTGCCTGTTTTGCGAGTATCATTCCGAGAAGTATTTAAAACTTTATTTAGGAGAAATTCTATAATATGTTTAGCTTCACGAACGACTTGCTTCCATGCGTCTACTCCTTCTTTCGATATTAAATCCGCTGGGTCAACTCCATCCCCCATCTTTGCAACCTTTACATCCATACCTAAAGACAAAGCTATGTTGCCTGCCCTGATTGTCGCATTGGCTCCTGCTTTATCGGCGTCAAAAGCCAGAACAATATTTGGAGACAGTCTGCGAATCAATCCCAAATTAGAAACAACCCGTTCTTTAGATACGGTTGAATCCGACAAAGCGGTGCCGGATGTCGCAACGGTGTTTTTATAGCCTGCTTGGTGGGACATAATCAAATCCATTTGTCCTTCCACTAAAATAGAAAAATTGTTTTTGCGAATGGAATCTTTGGCTTTGTCTATGCCATAAAGTACGGCATTTTTACTGAAAATTGGTGTTTCCGGACTATTAAGATACTTAGCGCCCGCCTTCGCTAAAGCTTCGGCGGACAGGCCGGCTTCAAGAAGCCGGCCTGAAAAAGCAATTATGCGCCCACTAGAGTCTGCAATTGGAAACATGATTCTTCCGCGAAATCTGTCATACATTCCCTGCCTGCCGGCAGGCAGGCCTTTATCCACTCTTTTAGCGAGTCCAGCTTTTTCTATTTCTCCATCAGAAAAACCTTTGTTTTTCAAATGAGTATAAAGCAATCGCCAGTCTGGTGCGATGTATCCGACTCTAAAATCAGCAATGCTTTTCTCATTTACCCCACGAGATTTAATATATTCCAAAGCTTCTTTGTTTACATTTAAATTTTTTTCAAAAAATAAAGTCGCTTCTTCCATTACCTCATAAAGCTTTTCTTTTTCACTCTTATTCTCCTTGTCTTTTGGGTTAAAATGTTCTAGTTGTACTCCGGCTCTATCCGCCAACATTTTTAAGGCTCCTTTAAAATCAAGCCCTTCAAACTCTTCGACAAAAGTAAATATGTCTCCGGACGCTCCGCAACCAAAACAATAATAAGTTCCCCGGTCAGGCGAAATAAAAAAGGAAGGTGTTTTTTCATTATGAAAAGGACATCGAGCTTTTAGATTTGCGCCCGCTCTGTCGAGCTTTATATAAGAAGAGACTAATTCTTCAATTGTCAGTCTCTCCTTAATTTTTTGAACGGGAGAGTTCATAAATTATTTTATTCCTCTTCAGCAACCGGGGTAAACTTATTTTTGAATCCAGTTCCAACTGGAATCAGCCGGCCGATGATAACATTTTCTTTGAGACCTCGTAGACTATCTACTCCACCTTTGATAGCATTTTCAATCAATACACGATTTGTGTTTTGGAATGATGCAGCAGAGAGCCAAGATTTGGTGCGAAGAGATACTTCGGTGATACCGAGAACCACGATTTCTGCTTTAGCTTCTTTGCCATCTATTTTAGCAACTCGCATATTTTCTTCAATGAAAGCGGTATTTTCCACAATATCTCCAGTAGAGAAATTAGTTTCTCCCGCTTCTTTGATTTTGCGACGAGAAAACATCTGACGAATAATTATTTCGGTGTGTTTTCTGGAAATTGAAGCGCTTTGCAATTCGTAAACTTTGTTGATTTCATTGATGATATATTCTTCAACCAATTCTTTGGAGCCCAAACGGAACATTTCGGCGATATCTGCGGAACCGTCTGTCAAAAGCTGACCTTTCTTAACTTGGTCCCCTGCTTTGACGATCGGTGTTCGGCGGAAAGCCACGAGATATTCCATTTCATTTTTCTTTCCGTCTTCAAGGCTATCTGATAAAACTTTAATTATTTTTTCTTTACTGTCTTTGGCGGTAATAGAAATGACCTCTCCGTCGGTCTCGGAAATAATTGCCGGATTTTTTGGAATGCGTCTTTCAAAAATTTCTTCAACGCGAGGCAAACCTGTAGTGATATCTGTGCCTGCCACACCACCAGCGTGAAATGTACGAAGTGTCAACTGAGTACCTGGCTCACCGATAGCTTGAGCGGCAATGATGCCCACAGCTTCACCTTGTTCAACTAAACGATTTCTACCCAAGTCTAATCCATAACACTGCACACAAAGACCATGAACTGTTTTACAAGTAAGTGGAGAGCGAACAAACACTTCCGTAAAGCCGGCTCCTTCAATATTGTAAGCTTCTTCCTTGGTAACTAAAAATCCTTTCTTGTAAAGAACTTTACCATCCTTGTCTTTCAAATCACCGGCCAAAACACGTCCGCGTATATTTTTAGAAAGCGGAATTTCAATTCCGGAAATATTTTCGCGTGCGACTATTTTTCCTTCTTTTGTGCCACAGTCTTCTTCGGTTATGACCACATCTTGCGCCACATCTACCAATCTACGTGTCAAATAGCCTGCTTTTGCAGTGTTTAGAGCGGTATCTGATGCACCTTTACGCGCACCGTGTGTAATGACGAAATATTCAATCGGAGAAAGTCCTTCGTAATAAGAAGGGATAATTGGAAATTCCAAAATTTTACCTTGGTTGTTTTGAATAAGGCCAATCATTCCAATCATTTGTGACAAAGTGCTCATATTTCCTCGAGCTTTGGAAGTGAACAAATCAAAAGCTGAACCATTTTTGTCGAGAGTGTTTGGTAAGACTTTTTCTAAATCTTTCTTGGTGGTTGTCCAAAGTTCAATAATTTTTTGATACTTTTCCTCTTCGGACAAGAGACCTTCACTCCATTGTGAAATAATTTGTTCTTCTACTTTTCTACTGTCTGCAATAATTTTTGGTTTTTCTCCCGACAAAGAAACGTTATCAATACCCCAAGTTGTACCGGAAGTAGTTGAATATTTGAAACCAAATGATTTAATTTTATCCAATACAACCGGAGTATAATCCACTCCACTATGCACGATAATTTCATCCAATAAAGCAATTAATCGGTCTGAGGTCATCTCATCTCCGATATAAGCAAAATCATCCGGCAAGATACTGTTGAATAAAAGTTTACCAACAGAAGTTTCAAAAATTCCTCCTTCGAATTTTCTGTATTTATGTGAATCGGTAGCCAAAACTTTTATTTTTGCCCGCAAAGAAACGACTCCGTAATCGGAAGCAGTGATAGCCGTGTTTGGACTAGAAAAATATTTCCCTTCCCCAGGCTCTCCATCCACTCCCTTAGTCATCCAATAAGCGCCGAGCACCATATCCATTCTAGGGTTTACGATTGGCTCACCATTTTGTGGCTTGAGCAGATTTTTATTTGCCGCCATCAATTCTTTTGCTTCGGACTGAGCTTCTTCAAGAAGAGGAACGTAAACGGCCATCTGGTCTCCGTCAAAGTCTGCGTTGAAAGCCTGACATACGAGTGGATGCACTTGGATAGCATTTCCTTCTATCAAGATAGGGTTGAAAGCTTGAATGCCCAAACGGTGCAAAGTCGGCGCACGGTTTAAGAGAACATATTTTCCTTCAATCACTTCTTCCAACATTGCCCAAACCTCACTCGTGCGTTCTTCAATGAGTTTGTTGGCTCCACGAATATTGAATGCCAGTTCGGCTTGTAAAATTTTAGAAATGACGAAAGGTCGGAAAAGTTCAAGTGCCATGTGTTTTGGCAAACCACATTGATTGAGCTTCAATTCCGGACCGACAACGATAACAGAACGTCCGGAATAATCCACACGTTTACCGAGTAAATTTTGTCTAAACAAACCTTGTTTTGATTTTAAGTTATCAGAAAGTGATTTAAGCGGACGTTTTTGAGACTGACTCATCGCGGCAGAATCATTTTGTTTGGCAATAGAGTTATCAATCAGCGCATCCACTGCTTCCTGAATGATTCTTTTTTCATTTCTTAAAATAACATCCGGAGCATTTATTTCTTTCAACTTTTTGAGACGATTGTTTCGGTTTATCACCCGACGATAAAGGTCGTTCAAATCTGAAGTCGCATGACGTCCACCATCGAGCGCTACCATCGGACGAAGCACCGGCGGAATCACTGGGATAACGGTCAAGAACATCCATTCAGGACGAATTCCGGCATAAGTCATCGCGCGAATAAGAGAAAGTCTTTTTTGCAACTTTTCTTTTTCGGCCATGCTTGCCTTTTCCAACATTTTTTCGGTAAGGTGTTTTAATTTATTCAAATCAAGGTTTTTGAAAATAGAATAAATCGCTTCTGCTCCGATATTGGCCTCAAAACAAGTTCCATATTTTAAAGAATAATGATGAAAAGAAATTTCATTCAAAACTTTTCCTTCATATATTTCGCCGATTTCTTTTTTAGTAATGGAAAGCAAATTTTTCAATTTTTCACGAGTGTCATCATCAGCTGAATTTTTTAATTTACTCTTGTATTCCTTGTCCAGTCCAGAGAGGATAGTTTCTTTTTCTTCTTCAAAGACTTTGGTGATGATATATCCGGCGAAATAAATAACTTTTTCCAAATCGGAAACGGAAATATTAAGCAAAATACTCATACGAGAAGGCACTCCGCGCAAAAACCAAATATGGGAGACGGGTGTAGAAAGCTCAATATGTCCCATGCGTTCACGACGAACGATGGAACGAGTCACTTCCACTCCACATTTTTCACAGATAATATCTTTGTAACGAATTCGGCGATATTTTCCGCAATAACATTCATAATCTTTTTCCGGACCAAAAATCTTTTCATCAAAAAGACCTCCACGCTCAGATCTGCCGGTGCGATAATTTATGGTTTCTGGCTTGGTGACTTCACCATAGGACCATTCTTTTATTTGCTCCGGAGACGCGAGCCTGAGAGCGATGCGATCAAATTCAGTTGTGTTTAAAGTTTTCATATATTTTTTTATTTTATATTATTCTTTGTCTCCAGATTTTTTCAAATCGACATCAAGCGCAAGTCCTCGCAAATAATTTAACAAGACGTTAAAAGATGCGGGGGCGTTTGGTGCTCGAATGATTTCATTCTTGATAATGGAATCAAAGGTGGCAGATCGACCGAGTATGTCGTCGGATTTAATTGTTAACATTTCTCGCAAAGTATAAGCTGCGCCGTATCCTTCCAGTGCCCAGACTTCCATTTCTCCGAATCTCTGTCCGCCACCTTGAGCTTTTCCGCCGAGAGGTTGCTGAGTGATAAGCGAGTAAGGACCGATTGAACGCATGTGAATTTTGTCTTCCACCATGTGATGCAGTTTGAGCATATACATATAACCCACCGCCACATCTTGCTGGAAAGGCTCTCCGGTTCGTCCGTCAAAAAGTTTTAATTTACCATTTTCCGGCAGTCCGGCTTTTTTCAACTCTTCTCTGATTTCTTCGTGTTTCGCTCCCAAAAATGGAGGAACAATCGCCTGATAACCCAAACTGTTTGCCGCCATACCCAAATGCAATTCTAGGATTTGTCCCAAGTTCATTCTGGAAGGTACTCCGAGCGGAGAAAGAATAATATCAATTGGCGTTCCGTCTGCAGTATAAGGCATGTCTTCTTCCGGAAGAATCATGGAGATGACTCCTTTGTTCCCATGTCGGCCGGAAAGTTTGTCACCAACGGAAATGTTTCTGATTTGCGCGACTTCAATCACAATTTTCTTGATAATTCCAGCTTCCAGTGTATGTCCCAAGTCGCGAGAGAAAATTTTTACTCCGATAATGCGTCCGCGTTTGCCGTGTTCCATGCGCAAACTCGTATCTTTCACATCGCGCGCTTTTTCGGCAAAGATGGAACGAAGCAGTCTTTCTTCCGGCGTAAGTTCTGTTTCACCTTTAGGTGTAATCTTACCGACTAAAATATCATTTTCCCTGACTTCGGCTCCGATACGCACCACGCCGTCTTCATCCAAATCTTTTAATTTAAGTTCCCCGACATTTGGAATATCGCGAGTGGTGATTTCCGGTCCAAGCTTGGTATCACGCACCACACAAGTAAATTCTTCAACATAAACAGAAGTAAATTTGCTCTTTTTCACAAGACGTTCAGAAATAATAATCGCATCTTCGTAAGTGTTTCCGGACCAAGACAAGAAGGCGACAAAAATATTTTGCCCTAGAGAAATTTGTCCATTTACAGTACTGGATGTATCAGCCAACACATCTCCTTTCTTTATCTTATCGCCGACATTGACGAGCGGACGTTGATGAAAAACCGCAAAGTTGTTATTTCGAAGAAAATTAACGAGCTCATAAGTTTTATCGTTTTTTCCCTTAACAATTATTTTTTTAGCATCTAAATAAGAAACCACGCCATCTTCTTCCGCAATCACCAATCTACCTCCGTCCCTCGAAGCTGATTCTTCAATTCCGGTTGCAACGAGCGGCATTTCCGGAAGAATACAAGGCACTGCTTGTTTCTGCATGTTACTGCCCATGAGTGCTCGGTTTGCGTTGTTGTGCTCCAAAAAAGGAACCATTGAAGTGGCAATAGAAAAAGCTTGGTTTGGAGCAACATCGATATAATCAACCTCTCCTTTAGGAACTCTACCCGGTTCGGTTTTAATTCTGGCTTCTACTTTGTCTTCGGTAATGTTTCCATTTTCATCGTAAGGAATTCCGGCATGCGCAATATTGTATTTTTCTTCTTCTAGCGCATTTAAGTAAACTATCTCGCTGGTAATTTTTCCATTTTTTACTTTGACATAAGGAGTTTCAATAATTCCAAAATCGTTTATTTTTGCATAAGTAGAAAGGTGCAAGATGAGTCCGATGTTCGGACCTTCTGGGGTGTGAATCGGACATACTCTACCATAGTGCGAAGGATGCACGTCGCGAACTTCCAGCCCAGCTCGTTCACGAGTGAGTCCTCCCGGCCCGAGAGCCGAAAGCAGACGAATGTGTTCGGTCTCCGCCAAAACATTTTCCTGATTCATAAATTGCGAAAGTTGGTTGGTGGTGAAAAATTCTTTGATGCGAGCTTGGAGTGGTCGTTGGTTGATGATGGCGATTGGCATGGCGGTATCGACATCAATAATGGACATTCGGTCTTGAATATTTCTTTTGATTTGCATCATACCGGTGCGAACTTTTTGTTGAAGTATTTCTCCGACAAAACGAACGCGTCTTTGACCCAAGTGGTCAATATCGTCCGCTTTTGCTCCTGCCGTATTGTTTAAAGTTATAATATGAGAAATTACCGTAACTAAATCCTCTTTAGAAATAGTTCGGCGAGCCATTTCCGCTTCACCCATATCTTTTCCGAAACGCTGATTAAATCTGAATCTGCCGACCGGAGAGAGATCGTAGCGCTCCGCCGTAAACAACGAATGAATGAATTCCTTCGCATTATCGGCAGTCGCCATGTCACCGTCACGCAAGCGTTTATAAATTTCAATATATGCATCATTCAAGCTTTTGATTCCTTCTTTTGGAAATGTCGCCTTGATGGTTTCTTCTGCTTTTGCATCTTTGGAAAAAGCTTTTAGGATTTGTTCGTTGGTCTCGTAACCGAGAGCGCGCAAAAGTGCCGTTGCCGGAAATTTTCTCTTTTTGTCTATTCGGATATAAATTCCGCCATCCGATTCGGATTCTATTTCAATCCATACTCCGCGGGCCGGAATTATTTTTGCGCCGAAATATTTATTGCCCTTACTTTCCGATTCGGTAAAGAAAACACCGAAACTGCGGGCGAGTTGAGGAACAATCACCCTCTCCACTCCGTTGATGATAAATGTGCCGTGCGAAGTCATGAGCGGCAAGTCCGACATAAAAATTTCCTGTTCTTTCACCGTCCCTAAAATTTTGTTCGTCAATTTTACACGCGCCTTCAACAAGCCCTGATAAGAGAGCTTGTTTACTTTGGAATTATTTTCATCGGTTTTAGATTCACTCAAAGAAAAAGAAGTAAACTCCAATTGGAATTTTTTTCCCGAGTAATCAATGATTGGAGAAAATTCTTTAAAGACTTCCCCGATACCGGTTTCTACCAACCACTTAAAACTTTTTACTTGTGCCTCAATCAAGTTTGGAAACGGAGCAAGAGGCTTTTTATATCTACTAAAATACTTCTTCGGACGCTTTGTCTCAATTGTTTCTTTTGCCATATTTTATTTAGCCCAAATAAACAAAAAACAAAAAGAGACTACAGGGAAAAACAGACGAAAAATGCTTTTCTCTAGCTTCTCTTGAATCTTTTTTGATTTATTTAGAAATGATTAAGTTAAACCTTATAATAAGCACATAAGATTGCATCCGATACTCAATCAATGAATCAAAGATAGTATACTCAGATTTCAGCTTCTGTCAAGTTTTTCCTAAACAACTGAAACATTCCTTCCTTCATATCTTCAAAATTAGTTCCTGGAAATTCTTTTTCAAGTAATCCTTCTTGCCCAAAAGTAAAATAATCAGATTCTTCCCAGTTGTTTAATTCAAGTTCTTTTTTGAATTGTTCTAGATTTAAAGATAATAAATAGGCTTTTCTTTTAGTAAAAAAATCTGATGGTGGATTGCCTTTCCTTAATGAATTCCAATACTCTTCATTGCATAAGCCAAAAGATCTTTGAAACATTAAATTTTTTAAAAATTCTACCTTTTTCTTAAGCTCCGCATCTTTTTCAATTTTATCAAAAATGTTTTCTGCATTATTCATCATCGCAGATGCTGTTTCCGAGAAATCTTCATTTGAATCTAATTGTTCATATTCACTAATAAAGCCAGGTTTATCTTCTTTTGGATTAGTATGGAAATCAGCTTCACCGCTAAGAGAAACCCATGCATCAGAAAATTGATGCCCTGATGATTCGTCAACAACATTAAAAATCCCATGGAAAAGTTCGTGGTGGAGAGTCTCTTTAAATGGCTCCTTTTCAGACCAACCAAATTTTTTACCCTTATCTAATAACCCCTTGGATATTTCTAACATCTATAAAATTTTTAAACCGGAGTTTTTATTAGTGTAACACCTTCAGCTGTATCATTATCTTCCTAAACTAAGCTATCTACAATATTTATAGTGGTATGTGTAAATTTCCCTTAATAAAGAAATCTGGATATTTTAAAATTTCTTGGATTAAATAATCTAAAGTTCTTGATCTTTGCCATGGATGCTTCGTCGTACCGAGCATCCATGGATTCATTAACTGCTTTGGTTAAATTTTTTAAAGTTTGTGAATTTAAAAAAGTTCCAATTACCGGAATATTATCTTTAATATTCTATAGAGTTTAATTTTTTTCTTTATTTCTTCTTTTAAGTTTTCTTTGGATTCAAATGTTTCCTCGAAGGCATCACGCGTAGATGGAAAAGTGACACCAGCTGCACCCATGCCAAGAGCACAGCAATCATACTTAACTTTCCTGCGCGATTTTTTGGGGGATTTTGATTCTTCGGCGTTAAAAATTTCTCTTTGCATAGCATGATATATATATAAACTTTTCTAAGGCCTGGGATTTCTTCCATTCTTCTATCTGTTTGTGATTCCCTGAAAGTAGAATTTTTGGAACCCCGAAGGAAAGAGTACTTCCTACGGGACATGCTTTGTAACTTTTATATAAATTTTTTATAGCCTTAGAAGGTTTATATCTCAAGATTTCTGGACGAGTGTAAACCTCGCTACTAGAAATTCTTTCTTCTTCCAAAGATTCATATTTGCCCAAAACTCCGGGAACTTGGCGAGAGACAGAATCAATTAAAACCAAGGCCGGCAATTCCCCGCCCGTCAGAACATAGTCGCCGATTGAAAATTTTTTTGTTTTTAAAATTTTATCGATTCTGGCATCAATCCCTTCGTATCTTCCGCAGATTAAAATAATTTCCGTATATTTTTTGGAAATTTTTTCGCGGCAGCGGTCGTAAATTTTTCCGCACTGGGAATAAAATTGATAATTAAAACTTTTTTATTTTTTATTTTTTTTAATACAGATTCTACTGCTTTCAGTATCGGCTCGGCCCGCATCACCATACCCGGACCGCCACCGTACGGCTTGTCATCTACCGGCCGGTAATTATTTTTAGGTGCTTTAATAAAATCTCGTGGATTGTAAAATTTTACAGAAATTTTTTTATCTCTAATCGCCCGCCCAATTATAGACTCATTTAAATATGAGTCGAAAATTTCTGGAAAAATTGTAATGACGTGAAAGCGCATGTTGGTATTTATAGCACAAAAAATCCCCATAAAATAGAGGTGGCCAACGCTTCTTTGCAAGGAAGCGTTGGCCGTGTTTTGTGAGGAAAACTATACAGCTCCTCCGTTTTTGATATCTTCGCTCCCCGAGCGCCAAGCGAGCACCACCACCCCAAGAAACACAGCGACACCCGAAACTACAAGCAGTGTCTCAATACCTCCCAGGGTGAGAACTAGTCCAAGCGCAATTTTCATGCACAGAGTGGAAGGTTTCATTTTTTAGTCTCCATCTATATTATTATCACATTTCATTCTTTACATCAACAAAAAAGACCGGGGCTAAAAAGCCCCGGTCTTTTTTAATTTCATTTATATTCCTTTCAAGTCTTCCATTGCTTGATCAACCGTCTTCAAGGTCGGGGCATTCATGTGTCCTGCCGAACTGTGTCCTTCAGGTTTCATGCTTCCTGCCGGTTCGTTAATTTTCAGATTAACGCGGGCATTGTTTTTCATGCCGATGATGCGAAGCAATGTGCGGATAGCTTTGGCGGTGTTGCCCATTCGACCGATAATCTTGCCCATGTCGGCAGGATTGACCGTCAAAGTTATAAGCACGCCCATTTCGTCGACAGTGCGTTCGATTTTTACATCGTTCGGATTGTCAACGAGAGCTTTGACCACATACTCCAGAAATATCTTGTCATGTTCTTCCATATTTTTCAGAATTTATATTTTTAATTTAAAACTTTCTTGCAGTGTTACGACCAGACAGGCTGCTTGTCGGTAATTATACTTCACCCTACCATGGCAGGGCAAGTTTATTTTTTCGCTTTCAACTCTTTTCTTTTTTGTGTAGGTTTTTTCTTTGGTAAAACATTTACTTTTTTGCCGACAATCACTTTATCGTGTACTAAAAAGTTATGCATCGTATCCGAACATTTTGCGCCTTGAGACATCCAATATTTTATTCGGTCATTATTTAAATTTTTCTCTCCGGCTTTGGGATTGTAAGTTCCTAAAATTTCCAAAAACTTTCCGCTCTTGGTGCTGTTTTTTGAATCGGTCAAAACTGCCCGAAACGACGGGTCATTTTTTCTACCTATTCTCTGAAGTCTTATTTTTAACATTCACCAAGTCTAACATAATTTTTTAAAAATACAATACCTTGAAAAATTTTAGCGTTTCTTGTCCGACAACAAAATTCCCCGTTGTCGGACAAGGAGAAATTATACAAAAAGCAAAACAGCGCGTTCTAGATCCGTAGATCTCAGAACACGCTGTCAATTTTTTCGGCAATTTATTGGCTTGCCGACTCTCCATCAGATTTTTCAAAGAAGTTCTGATTCTCTTTTTAGTTTTTACCGGCGTCCACCTCCTCCGCGACTGAAGGAGCGGCTTCCGTTAGAGGGCGGAAGCGATCCGCCGCCTGACCTTCCACCGCCGCCGCCACCAACTGGCCGTACTGGCCCCCCCTTCGGACGTGGGTTGCCGCCGCCATTGCCGCCACGATAACCGCCGCCGCCACGATAACCGCCGCCGCCACGATAACCACGACCTCCGCCGTAGCCACCGCCACGACCGCCATAGCCGCCACGACCGCCGTAGCCACCGCCATAACCGCCACCATAGCCGTTGCCGCCGATGACCAACACCCCGTTGATCATCACACCGCCCCCGCCGTAGCCGTTGCCATCGTTGTAGCCGTAGCCACCTTGTCCCGAACCACATTGCTGAACGGGATACATAGTGCGACAACTACCATAGCTGTCGCAACTTGCAAGGAGCCCTGCCGGATTGCAGGAGTAATTCCCTTCTTGGCCGTCGTACGCAGCAGGAGTATAATTCCCGCCGCTACCACCGCTTATCGCAGTCACATTAACAGGAGGTGACTGCACCAAAATAATCTGTGGTTGCCGTTGAGGCGGAGCATTGTCCTCGTCGTTGTCGGCCTGTTGAGTACTGGGCGTCGGTGTCGGTGTCGGCTCCACAGGAATGAACGCAAACACTGTATTCCCGCATGGTTGGTAGCGCATACCCTTTTTGCCGTCGATAATGTCGCCTGTTACGAAGACCCAACCACGACCGCCGAGACGATCAGGAAGAGTCATGTCAGCGCAACCGCCGTTTCTGTTGGGGATCAATGATTCCCCATCAACCAGTGGCTTTGGCCTCGTAATAGACGGCGTGTAAGGCACCCTCGCCGTCAAGCATTCCCCGGGGGTTTTGAAGTGATCCACCACTGCTTGTGCCATTGCTGGCACGCCAGTCGCCAAAGCCATTGCCAGGGCGAGTACTACCAGTGTGAAATACCGTTTCAAGGTGCTACCTCCTCGCCCTCTGGGCGCAGAAATTTATTCTCGATAAGTATAGCATATCCAGCCTAAAATGTCAAGCTCAGTTTGGGTAATTTAGCCTTATATAGTATGCTTATAAATATGAAAGGATTTACAAATAAGTTACACGGCACCATTTCCATCTCCTCAAAGGGCACAGGCTACGTAAAGCTTTTGGACGACAAAATCGCTAAAAATGGAGAAGATATAGAAATTGATGGGAGGCATTTAAATACTGCCCTGCATGGAGACACGGTGGAGATAATTCTTCATCCAAAAAATAAAAATCGCACAAATGGTGAAGTCACAAAAATAATTTCTCGCGCAAAAATCGGTTTTTCCGGAGTTTTAGAGACAGAAAATGGAATGACTTTTTTGCGACCCGATGATACGAAAATTTATACCGATATTTTAATTCCAAAAGAATCATTAAATGGTGCCAAGCTTGGGCAAAAAGTATTTGTGGAAATAATTTCGTGGTTGGACGCCAAAAAGGCTCCGCTCGGAAAAGTGGTAAAAATTTTAGGACGTCCCGGCGATAATAACACGGAAATGCATTCCATCGCCATGGAAAAAGGTTTTGATTCGGAGCTACCGCATAAAGTGGAAGAAGAAGCGAGAAAAATAAAACAAGCCGGAATCAAAGAAAGTGATTATGCGGGACGCCGTGATTTTAGAAAAATTTTGACTTTCACGATTGACCCCTCGGACGCGAAAGATTTTGATGATGCAATTTCTTTCAAAATTCTTCCCCCTCTCCTTGACAAGGAGAGGGGGCTAGGGGGTGAGGTCTATGAAATCGGAGTTCATATTGCCGATGTGTCACATTATGTCAAAGTGGGCAGTGCGCTAGATATAGAAGCACGTGAAAGAGGAACTTCGGTTTATTTGGTGGACAGAACGATACCGATGTTGCCGGAAATTCTTTCCAATGATTTATGTAGTTTGGTTCCCCATAAAGACCGGCTGACGATGAGCGCGGTTTTTGTAATTGATAAGAATGCGCAAGTGCAAAGCGAATGGTTTGGACGCACGATAATTCATTCACAAAAAAGATTTACTTACGAAGAAGCAGAAATTTCCATTCATAAAGTAGGCTCTCCTCTCCATAAAGAACTTTCCATTTTAAATAATTTGGCAAAAAAATTAACCAAGCAAAGGTTTGCCTCCGGCGCGATATCGCTCGACCAAGAAGAAGTAAAATTTGTCTTAGATGAAAAAGGTGTGCCGATAAAAGTAATTAAAAAAGAACGCGGCGATTCAAATAAACTAATTGAAGAATTCATGCTTTTGGCGAATAAAAAAGTAGCCGAAGTTTTGTCTCCCAAATCGCCTCATCGGCGATCCGCCGGAGAGGCGGAAAATGACAACGTCTCAATATATAGAGTACATGACTTGCCCTCTAAAGAAAAAATGGCTGACTTGGCATTTTTCCTGAAAAGTTTGGGATATAAAATTTCTTTGCAAAATGGAATTATCCCAACGCATGAAATAAATAAACTCTTGGAAAGTTTGGAAGGAAAAAGTGCAAATGAGACAGTCAGAGACACTGTGCAACGTGCAGTGATAAGGTCTATGGCCAAAGCCATTTATTCCACGAAAAATATCGGACATTACGGACTCGCATTTAAACACTACACGCATTTCACTTCTCCGATTCGCCGATATCCGGACATTATGATTCATAGGTTGTTGGCCGATCATTTAGCTAAGAAAAAAAATAGTGTCGGAAAGTTAATTGAATTTGAAAAGATGAGTAGAATAGCTTCCGAGCAAGAAAAACGCGCTTCGGATGCGGAACGCGCTTCCATAAAATATAAACAAGTGGAATACATGAGTAAGCGTTTAGGAAAAATTTTTGAAGGAGTAATTAGCGGAATGACAGAGTGGGGCATGTATGTGGAAGAAATAGACACAAAATGCGAAGGGTTGGTGCGAATGCGAGATCTGCAAGACGATTTTTATGTTTTCAATGAAAAAAAATTGGAACTAATCGGGCAGAAAAAGAAAAAACACTATCGCTTGGGAGATAAAATAAAAATAAAAGTGAAGGCAGTTGATTTAGAAAGAAAAACAATAGATTATATTTTAGTATAAGATGTCAAAGAAAATAAAAGCAATATTTTGGACAATTCCTCCTGTTATTCTTGGTGTTTTCGTAGCATCGTTATTTTTTACAAATATTCCACACATAGGAATTACAGGACAAAAAGAAAACTTGTCTGCACAGGCGAATGTTGCGACAACAGTCGAGCCCACTCCGGTAACAACTCCGGATGTCGCAAGCACTCAATATTTTTATGTAAATAAGGACACGAGCGGGCAACCAAAGGTTTCGGCTAAAGCTTTTTTGGTCGGAGATTTAAATACCGGAGAAGTCATCTTGTCAAAAAACCAAGACACAAAATATCCGATGGCTTCCGTTTCAAAACTGATGACTGCGCTGGTCACTACCGAAATAATGAGTCCGACCGACACTGCGCAAGTAACCAAAACAGCTCTGACCATTGAAGGCAAAAACGAAGGGAAAAATGGCGAACTCAAGTCTGGACAAAAACTGACAATTTCAAATCTGATTTATCCCCTGCTTTTGGAGTCCAGCAACAGCGCCGCCGAAGTCTTGGCAGAATATTTTGGGAAACAAAATTTTATCGCAAAAATGAACGAAGAAGCCGAGAATCTAAAAATGGATTCTACTTCTTTTGAAGACCCGAGTGGCCTTTCGGAAAACAACCAGTCGACCACTTCCGATTTATTTAAACTTACCGGATATATCATCCAAAATTATCCGAATTTATTTCACATCACAACTCTTCGAAGTTACTCGGACAAAAAACAAAGCTGGTCAAACATCAGCCAGTTTGTGGGCCAAGAAGGCTATGCTGGAGGAAAAGAAGGCTACACCGACGCAGCCCTACAAACCGTCGTGGCTATTTTTGATTTACCTTTAGGACAAACTGGTTATCGACCCATCGCTATCACCTTACTGCAAAGCACCGACCGAAAAAAAGACGTGGAAACTATTTTAAAATATTTAAACAAAAATATATATTACGGCGGACTGGCGGACGCAAACACAAATTGGGTGCAAGAAAAAGTCGGCTCTCCGGATATTACCGAACCGGATTTTGTGACCATGGCTTTTGGGGGCGACATCATGCTTGACCGCGGAGTGAAAAACTCTGTCTTAAAAAATTTCAATGACGACTACTCGGCAATTTTTGAAAATTTGAATGTGTTTAAAAATTCAGATATTTCTTTTGCAAACTTAGAAGGAACCATCTCAGACCAAGGAGTTGATAAACATAATTTATATTCTTTTAGAATGGATCCAGCGGTGGCGCCAGCCCTGGCAGGCGCTGGTTTTAATATTTTATCCGTCGCCAATAATCATATCGGAGACTGGGGAATTCCCGCTTTCACAGACACCTTGTCGCGTTTAACCGAAAATGAAATTGCTTATATCGGAGGAGGGTTGAATCAAGCAGCAGCTGAAACGCCCACAATTATAAATAAATATGGAATGAAGATCGGCTTTCTGGCTTTCTCGGATGTCGGACCAAATGATATGGCTGTGGGAGATAATCCTTCGGCTGGCTCAGGACAAGGCACACCGGGAATTTTGCTTGCTAGCGATCCTAATTTTGACGAGATAATAAAAAATGCTTCAAAACAAGTGGATGACCTTGTCGTTTCATTTCATTTTGGTGATGAATATCAAACGGAGCATAATGCGAGACAAGAAGAGCTTGCGCATGAAGCCATTGATGACGGAGCAAAAATAGTCATCGGTTCTCATCCGCACGTAGTGCAAGACACAGAAGTCTACAAAAATGGATACATCGCTTACTCGCTCGGCAACCTGGTTTTTGACCAATCCTTCAGCGCAAACACCATGCAAGGTATGATTCTGCAAATGAAATTATATAAAGACGGATCAATGACTGTGCAAAAAGATACGACTCAACTAAACTCCGCCTTTCAATTGGAAAAATTAATTCCTGGCAAAGAACAAAAAGTGGTTTTTCAAATGACGAAAAATTAAGTTTTCCTTTTATATCTTTCTAAGTGTTTTTTATCCAATCTATTTTCCGTTTTGGCTTTAATTACTTTTTGCATTCCCTGAATACTCACCACATCTCTCAAAGCTCGCATGAACGGATCAAAATCAAAATATTCATCCTTATAATAAGGGCTTGCATCGTAATCGCCGTGGTCCCAAGTAGAAATATCTGCAATGTTATGTTGCATAACAACTTCAATTTTGTCTAGAGAATTAGCAAATTTTGCCTCCTTTGTTTTATTTTCTTCAAACTCCTCCCAGAGAGAAATTATCTCTTTTGCTTTATTTTTTGGCAAGTCAGCTACGATTTTTTTAAAAGCTTTTTTTTCGTATTTATATTTATTTTTTTGACGAGTAGATATCTCCCAAGACGGTATATCACCAGTAACCGATTCCGCTAGGTCGTGAATCGTAAGCATCTTCAAGACTTTGAGTAAATCTATTTTTTTAGTCAATTTATCCGAAAGGATAATCGCCAAGAGACATAGCATCCAAGAATGTTCTGCCACGCTTTCTTGTCTTTTCGGATTACTGAGCCAAGAATGGCGAGTTGTAATTTTAAGTTTCTCTGCTTTTTTATGAAAATCTATTAAATTTTTTATTTCTTTATTCATGAAAAACTATTTTGCAATCTGCGTGGCTTCTTCGAATTTTACAGAAAGAAGTTTGGAAGCTTCGTCGGAACCGATAGTGATGCCGTAAAGTATCCCGGCGCGAGACATCGTCTCGCGATTGTGGGTAACAACGACAAGCTGAGAATGTTCGGAAAGTTTTTCAAGCATATCGCCGTATTTACGGGAATTTGATTCATCGAGCGCGGCATCTGTCTCATCCAGCACCAGAAACGGTGGCGGATTCACTTGCGACATGGCGAACAGAAGCGCGATAGATGTGAGCGAGCGTTCTCCGCCCGAAAAAGCATTCAGTTCTTTCACTTTTTTATGCGGCAAAGAAACATTTATTTCTATTCCTTTTTCCGGCATTTCGTCTTCTTCATCTTCCATCTCAGTTATCTCCTCCCCATCCTCATCCACTTCATTCACTTTTCTCTTTTTAATTTCAATAATAGAAAGAGAACCGTGCCCTCCGCCAAACATCAGCGAGAAAAATTCCTGGAACTCCACATTTATTTTTTTCACGCCTTCTTTAAATTCTATGTCAATTTTTTCTTTCAAGTCTGCAATCAATTTTTTCAATGATTCGATGCTTTTCTCCAAATCTTCCATCTCTTTTGCCAAAAACTGATCTCGTTCGGAGACTTCTTGAAATTCTTTCATAAGCTCGGCTCCATTCCCCAAACCGGTATCTTCCAATTTTATCTTGATACGTTCAATTTTTTTTCTCTGCTCTTCTTGAATATGACCCAAAACATCTTCTGTGACTTCATAAGTTTTATAAGAATAAATTTCTTGTCCGATCAAGACTGCGCCTTCTTTTATTTCTTGTTCAAAAGCCTCTGTGCGACTATGTAAATTCCCTTCCTTAATAACTACGAGTTCTAAGGCAGACGTTAGCTCCTGGTGACGCACTTTGAAAGCAAATTTCTCGCGTTCCAAATCACGCAAAGCTTCCATCTCCTTGTTTATGTCCTGTTTCAATTTTTCCGCCGAACTGATTCCCTCTTTTTCTTCCGCTTCAATCTTTTTTATTTCCGATAACGCATTTGCTTGTGAGACTTTTAATTCTTCAAGTTCTTTTTCTTCATTATGTTTTTTTTCTATCTGCTCGGCATTTTCTTTAATTTCACTACCACAAAGCGGACACCTACCAGAAATTTGAACTTTATTTGCTCTAGATTCCAAGATTCCTTCAATGCGTCCGAGTTTACGTTCAAGTTCTCCTCTACTTGCTCGTAAAGAATTTATTTTCTGCTCGAGCAGTCTGAGTTCTTCTAAAGAAGAACTCCCACCAATCCTCCCCCTTAATAAGGGGGAGGTGTCAGAATGACGGAGGGGGTCATTGTCCTCAATAATAGAAATTTTCTCATCCACGCTCTTTAACTCAGTTGAAATTTTTTTTCTCTCTGCTCCGAGCGCTTCTTTTTCTTGTTCTAAGTAAACACTTTCCTTTTTTAAATATTCTTTATAGAGAACTGCTAGCTCCGATTGCATTTCTTTCGTCTTTTCAAATTTCTCTACCTGTTTTTTCAAAAAATTCAAATGCGGAACATTTTCTCGACGCTGAAGAACAACTTCTTTCATGTTCTCATTTGTCTTTTCCAGTTTTCTTTCTGATTCTTTAATTTTATATTGATAGATTTTCAATCCAAGCGCATCCTCAACCATCTCACGCCTGTCTTTCGTGTTTGCATTTAAAATTCTGTCTGCCTCGCCTTGAGAGATGATATGGTGTCCGGAAGAACCGATGTTCACCGAGGCAAGCAAATTGTGAATATCTTTCAGTCTAACCTCCGAACCATTTAAAATATATTTGTTAAGTCCGTCGGAGTAAACTTCGCGAGAAATAGAAATGGTGTCGTAATTTAGATTTATTTCATCTCCTCCGTCGTTGGATAATTTAAACACCTTATCGGTGTTATTAAAATAAATAGAGACAGAAGCTTTAGAACCGGCTGACAGTTTTTTTGAACCCTTAAACACAAGGTCTGAACCACCCTTTCCGCGCATGGATTTCATGGATTGTTCACCTAAGACAAAACGAAAAGCTTCCACAATATTGGATTTTCCGGATCCATTGGGCCCGACGATGGAAACAATAGGGCTTTCGAATTCTAAAACTGTCTTTTGGGCAAATGATTTAAAACCATTTAATTGAAGGGTCTTGAGACGCATAACTCATCTATAGTACCATATTTTAATCTAACCAGTTTTTGTTTTTTAATGCGCATAGAGCGGCTGATTGTTCAGCTTCTTGTTTTGATTTGCCTTTGCCTTCAGCAACCAAATCTCCCCCAAAGAAAATACCGACCGTAAAATGCTTATCGTGGTCGGGCCCTGATTGCAGTAACACTTTATAAGCCGGAGTAACGGAAACAAATTCCTGCGCTTTTTCTTGCACTAGAGATTTCGCATCGCGCCAAAGTTTTTTGTTCACAATTTCTTCAGTCTTCGGCAAAAGAGTTTTGGTGATAAATTTATTCGTGACTTCATAGCCAGCGTCTATATACATAGCTCCAACCAATGCTTCGTAAGTATTCGCCAAAATATACATTCTGGCCTTCCCAAAATCCTTAGCCTCACCTTTAGACAAAAGCAGATAATCATTCATTCCGATTTGCGAAGCAATTTCAGAAATAATAATCGCGTTCACGAGCGCCGAACGAAGAGCGGTCAATTCTCCTTCCGCATATTGTGGATATTTTTTGTAAAGAAAATCAGTGACGATAAGTTCCAAAACTGCATCGCCTAAAAATTCCAGGCGTTCATTGTGTGACAAAGATGTAGCCGGATTTTCATTAATAAAAGAACGGTGCGTAAAGGCTTGTTTTAATAAATTTTTATTTTTAAAAACTACTTTTATTTTTTTTTCAAAATCGGAAAATTGTATCATAAATATTTATTTTTTAGTGATAATATCTACTGCTTTGCTAATCAGCGGAATAATATCATTGTAAATACGCAATTCGTGAATGGCGGAAAGTGAAAACCAGCGAGCGCCATCCAACCCACCGGATTTTTCCAATTCAAGTTCTTTGTAATCACTCTGGGCTAAAAAGTAAACCACTTTTTTAAGACTTTTTCCGGTTTGCGGATGAGTGGCGACGTATTCATTGTTTCCGAGTCTTTCTTCAATCGTGACATCCAAGCCGATTTCTTTTTTGATAATTTTTACCGTACCGGCCTTCACGTCTTCTCCTGCTTCCACTTTGCCCTTGGACAAAGTCCAATAACCAAAAACATCATGGACCAAGGCAAATAAAATTTCACCATCCGGTTTATCATCTTTTCTCCCATATACCAAAGCGCCACCCAGAGTTTCCACCGGCAGTTGCTTTATATCGACAGGCTCTTCCATTTTCTTTTTTTTACTTATTTGTTCTTTCCCCGGTTCGCCGATTTCTTTATAAACCGCGCCAAGCACACCATTTACGAACTTGCCGGAATTTTCGCCACCGAAAGTTTTCGCCAATTCTATCGCTTCGTTTATCGCTACTTTGGGGGGCACTTCTTTGCGGTCACCAAAGAGAAGCTCAGTCAACCCAATGCGTAAAATATTTCTATCAATCACAGATATTTTATTAATCGGCCAATCTGGCGCCGCTTTTTCTATGATTTCATCAATCACCACTTGTTTTTTTATAACTTGACCTAAAAGAGAAAAAACAAAAGCATCATCTTCGTGCCCAGGAGCAAATTCTTTTAAATTTCTTTTTAATGCCTCGTCAGTGTCGGGCTTTTTGTCACCGGAAAAATCCAACTCAAAAAGTGTCTGAAGAACTATTGATCTAGAAAGGTGCCTATTTGCCATAAATTAATGAGCGTAGCGAATATAATTTATGAGCAATCCCGTACTGAGCTTTGCTCTAGTTCGGAATGCCATAACTAACTCTGTGCTACTTTTGCTTTAGCTTTCTTTTGTTTCTTTTCTACTTTCTTTATCATGTCCACAACCTTTTTTCCGCGGTAAAAACCACAAACAGAACAAACGGTATGTCGTCTTTTTAAAGCTTGGCAATTTTCGCACTTAGTAAAACTAGTGCTCTCCAAGGCGTGGTGTGAGCGCCTGTTTTTCGTATGCGATTTTGTATGTCTCATTCGTACTACCATAATGGATACATCCTAGCATATTAAAGATGAAATGCAAAATAAAATGTGATACTATAAAGAAATATGAACGAAACTGATAAATTGAATAGGCAAAGACATACACTGGCCCACCTTTTGGCTGCCGCCGTCGGGGAAATTTACAAATTCGATAAAATAAAGCTTACTTTGGGACCGGCGATAGATAATGGATTTTACTATGACATTGATTTCGGTGAAGAAAAAGTTAGCGATACAGATTTGAAGAAAATTGAAGAGAGAATGCGTAAAATTCTGCCAAAGTGGACAGAGTGGGAACATAAAGAAATATCAAGAGAAGAGGCAGAAAAGTTCTTCGGAAAAAACGAGTATAAGATGGAGATTATAAATGAAATAGAGAAACGCGGATCCGCCGACGCCAAGGCTTTGGCGGACAGGGAAAAAATCACTACTTACACTTGTGGTGGATTTACCGATTTGTGCCGGGGCGGCCACTTGGAACATCCAGCCACAGAAATAGACCCAGGGTCTTTCAAACTCGACCGCGTAGCCGGAGCTTATTGGCGCGGAGACGAGAAAAATAAAATGCTGACTCGTATTTATGGACTCGCATTTGAAACAAAAGCAGAACTTGACGCATATGTTTTACAACAAGAAGAAGCTAAAAAACGAGATCATCGAAAACTTGGTAAGGAATTAGATTTATTCACATTTTCCGAATACGTCGGTAGTGGATTACCTTTATACACTCCTCGTGGAGCTCTTATTAGAAGATTATTAAATGATTACATTGAATCACTTCAGTCCAAAGCTGGATATATGCAAGTATGGACACCCCAAATAGCAAAGGCTTCCCTATTTAAAACATCTGGGCATTATGATAAATATAAAGATGATATGTTCAGAGTCGTTTCAAATTATTCCGATGAAGAATTTTACTTAAAACCAATGAATTGTCCACAACACACTCAAATTTATGCAAGCCAAAAAAGAAGTTATCGCGACTTACCGATACGCATGACAGATTTTGCGATGCTCTATAGAGATGAGCAACCGGGACAATTAAATGGATTAGCAAGAGTTCGCTCTTTTTCTCAAGATGATTGTCATATATTCTGCACCGAAGAACAAATTGATGAAGAAGTCGACATGGCACTACAAATGACAAAAGAGGTCATGCAAACTTTTGGTTTCAAATATAAATATCGTCTTTCAACTAGAGACCTTGCGCATCCAGAAAAATATTTGGGAAACCCAGAAACATGGGATAAGGCAGAAAAGTGGGCAGAAAAAATAATGAAAAGAAACAAGATAGAATATTTCGATGGACCCGGCGAAGCTTCTTTTTATGCTCCAAAAATGGACTTGATTGCAACCGACGCGATAGGTCGTGAGTGGCAACTTTCTACCGTACAAATAGATTATGTCCAACCAGAAAGATTTGATTTAGAGTACACCGATAAAAATGGAGAGAGAAAACATCCGGTCATGATTCACAGAGCGATACTTGGCTCTTCAGAAAGAATGCTCATGATATTACTTGAAAACTATGCTGGAGCATTCCCTCTCTGGCTTTCTCCGGTGCAAGTGAAAGTAATTCCTGTGCGAGAAAATCATAACGAATATGCAAAGAAGGTTTTTGAGTTATTAAAAGAAAACAATATTCGCGCAGAATTTGATGATGCCGATTTAAATTTGGGCACCAAAGTTCGCGATGCAAAAAACAACAAGCTCCCCTATTGGATTGTCGTCGGCGACAAGGAAATCGAAGCAGACAAAGTCACCCTTGAATCTCGCGATGCTGGCCAACTCGGACAAATTTCAAAAGAGGAACTTGTAGAAAAACTTTTGGAAGAAATTAAAAACAAAAAATAATATGCCAGAACGATTTAACCCAACTCCGCAAATACCCAACCACAGAGAACAAATAGATGTGGAAAATATTAGAACTCAAATCTCAGCGCAAAGAAGACTATATTTTTGTCTATGTGTGAGAAAATAACTAAGTAAACTATATAATTCTAATTGGACAATTCTAACTAATTGAATATGGCAGAAGCACTTGGTCAAACGAAACAATGTGATAGAGCTATGGATAAAGTCTTGGCCAATATCAGTAGGAGAATGCAGTATTGGAAACCTGGCTAGGAAGTAATTCGCCAGTAAACGTAAGTCAAATGACATTTTTCAGAATATATAAAAGAAAAAACCTCAGCACATTCTGAATATTTTCTATCGATGATTTCGAAATCTTAATATTCAAATATTTAAGATACAAGGCCTGATCATGGAAAAACATTTCTTAAAACAAGAACAATTGGAATATTATTAAAAAATAATATGGGGTTAAATTATCTCCAAGCGAAAACAACTAGATTAATGCAATCCGGTTTTTAAATATAAGATTATTAACCGTGAGAAACTGACTTAGCAAATGGCAAAAAATAATGAAATATACCTCTTCGGTGCTTGTTCAAAAATCATTTTCATAAATGCTATAAAAAAACTCATCGGCAATAAATGTGTCTCTAAAAGAAATCGCGAATAAAGCATAATTTAGATATCAATCTCCGCTAGTTTCGCATTGGATTGAATGAAAGATTTACGCGGAGGAACTTCGGAGCCCATGAGAATATCAAAAATTTTGTTGGCTTCTTCGGCGTCATTAATCATCACTTGCTTGAGCACGCGATGTGCAGGATCCATGGTCGTCTCCCAAAGTTCTTCTGGATTCATTTCTCCGAGACCTTTATATCGCTGAATGTGAATTTTAGTGGATTTTTTCTCTAGACCCTCCTCCTCTTCTCCTCCCCCTTAACAAGGGGGAGGTCGGGTAGGGGTTCTTCATCTTCCACCTCCTCAATGTCACTCACATCCGCATTTTTGCCGATAATTTTTACTTTTTCTTCATCAGTGTAAGCATAAAAAATTTCTTTGCCTTTTTTTATTTTATATAGTGGAGGCTGCGCGATGTAAATATATCCCGCGTCAATCACTTGGCGAAAATATCGATAGAAAAGAGTCAAAAGCAATGTGCTGATGTGGGAACCGTCCACGTCGGCATCGGTCGCGATGATTATTTTATGGTAACGCATTTTGTCTATATCAAAGGTATCTCCTATGGATGTACCCATGGCAATGACAAGCGATTTCACTTCTTTGGAAGCGAGCATTTTGTCAATGCGCGCGCGTTCAACATTCAAAATTTTTCCACGCAAGTGGCAAAATAGCTTGAGTGCGACGGTCGCGTCCTTGTTTGGCACTACCACCTGCGGAATCTCCCTCCACGATGAATAGTTCGGATTCGGATGCATTCTTGCTCTGGCAGTCTGCGAGTTTCCCCGGAAGAGTCATCCCTTCCAAAGCACCCTTGCGGAGGATGGAATCTTTGGCGGCTTTGGCGGCTTTGCGGGCTTTTAAGGCAAGAATGGATTTGTTGATGATTATTTTTGCTTCGTCCGGATTTTCTTCCAAGAAATTTGCGAAGGCTTCGCCGAAAACTGTCGCCACCGCGCCTTGCGCCTCCATACTACCGAGTTTTGCTTTAGTCTGACCTTCAAATTGTATCTCGCGCAATTTTACAGAAATGACCGCCGTCAAACCTTCCAAGACGTCTTCGCCGGTAAATCCGCCTTCGGACTCTTTCATCATTTCATTTTTCTTGCAGTAAGTATTCAAAGTTCTAGTGAGTGCTGTTTTAAAACCAGTCACATGGGTGCCACCTTCGGGAGTATTGATATTGTTTGCAAAAGGAATGATGCGTTCGGAAATATCATCTACATATTGCAGAGCTATCTCCACACCGACACCATCCAATTCTTTTTCAACATAAAAAATATTGCTTTGGACGGGCTTTTGAAATTTGTTCAAATATTTTACGAGAGAAACCAATCCGCCTTCAAAATAAAAAGAGACCGACGGAAGTTCCAGCCTCAAGTCCCGAAAATAAAAAACGTCGGATTCATTCATACCTTTATTATTGTCCCATTCACGCGCATCAATAATTAAAATTTTCAGTTTTTTCACCAAATAAGCTTGTTGGCGAATATGAGCGACAATGGTATTCCAATCAAATTTAATATCACCAAAAATTTTTTTATCCGGTTCAAAAGTGATAATCGTGCCATGCAATTTTGAAGACGCTATTTTTTTAACCGCGGATTTTCTTTTGCCCTCCGAATATTCTTGTCGGTATTCACCACCGTCTCGACAAACTCTCGCTTCGCAAAAAATAGAAAGCGCATTCACTACCGAAGCGCCGACACCGTGCAAACCTCCGGAAACTTTGTAGCCACTATGGTCACCGCCGAATTTTCCTCCGGCGTGCAGTGTCGTCATGACTGTCTCCAACGCGGAGACTTTGGTTTTTTTATGAATGTCTACCGGCATGCCTCGGCCGTTGTCGGCGACGCGTATGCGGTTGTTTGGCAAAAGCACAATTTCAATATCGTCACAAAAACCACCCATCGCTTCATCACGAGAGTTGTCAAAAATTTCCCAAATCAAATGATGTAAGCCTTCCGGCCCCGTCGTACCGATATACATGCCCGGACGGCGTCGAACCGGCTCCAGACCCTCCAAAACCGAGATGTCGGAGGCATCATAATGGTGGCTTTTGTCGCCACCTTTTTTGTCTTCTTTCTCTTTTGCCATCCCAGTACTAAAAATTTAATTAATAAACTCTATCAATCAAGCCCCGTAATCAAAATTTTAGTACGGGACAAGTAAGGTTATTATAGCATTTTTTTTCTAATTTTCAAAGCGAAATTATCTCACCCCTTTCCCCTCTCCAAAAAATTATTTTTGGAGAGGGGTGAGGTTTAGTTTGAAGTTGAAGTGCTAGAATCTGGAGTGGTTGTGGAATTAGCTGTTGTTGAATCTGGTGTTGTCGCAGGCGTAGCCGTAGATCCTGAGTCCGACGAAAAAGTTGAAACTGGCGCATTTGCAACAATCACTGTTCTCGTAACTTCAACCGCTTTGTTCCCGGCAGAATCCGTCGCATCATAATCAACAGTGTAAGTGCCGGCAGTGGTTGTGTCTACCGTCCCGCTGATAACAACCGCGACTGCATTATCATTTTCGGTGGCAGTTGCTCCTTGTTCAGTGTAAGTATCTCCGACATTTAAATTAATGGTGGCATCACCAATCAAAGTGATTACGGGAATACTGGAAGGCGGATTTTGAACATTTGAATTATTTTCGCCTGCATTGGCAGACGTATTGTTTCCTGCGTTTCCGTTTGAATTTAAATTTGCCAAAAGTGCTTGCAGTTGTGCTTGAGTCACGCAAGTGGTGTTGATACATAGTTCATTTGTAGCGTGAATTGTTCCAGCGAACAAATCTCCTATTCCATTCCCAGCATCAGCAAACCAAGCAATAAGTTTAGTTTCAATATTTTTAAAGAACGCAGTTGCAAAACTGGTAGATTCCGGAGTCGGAGTCGGCACCGTCAATCCCGAAATCGCATCTAAATCTAGATTCAATTCCTTAACTGCATTGATGGTGATATATGGCAATGCTTGCGGGTTGAATTGAAGTAGACTCGTAGGCTGTCCGTTCAATGTCCCTTCCACTGTATTTATCATATATGGAGCAAATTGTTGCACGTCTTGAGCAACGATACCAATTTGCTGTGTAGTAGTGTCCGAAATTCCATTTTGTCCATTATAGGTAAACGTAACCGGATTAAACTGCATCAGGGTGGACAAGCCATCATTAAAGTTGCCGTCAATATTTTTCAAGCGTTCATCAGAAAATACAGACCATACACCGGTAGTATTGTCCGCTGCGCCGTTAACAGTAAGAGGATTGTCCGGCATCGTCGTCCCGATACCTACATATCCAGCAATGTTTAAGGATCCCTCAGTCGCCACATCCCCCGAAAAGTTTCCACCACTTGCCGTCAAACCACCATTCACCTGCAGTTGACCACCAATCAAAGCATCATTAGCAATTTGCAAGTTACCGATGTTAGCACTACCGGAGGTGAGAGAAGTTGTTTGGGTACCAGTGAGGTCAATGACAGCCATGGAACTAGCAGTAGATTCCACCACATAGGCATAACGACCGGAAACCCTGATAAAAGAAGGAGTAGTCAGTCCGAGTGTAAGAGCAACAGCACTTGGAGCAGTCGGATTGGAAACATCAAGGACATACATGCCACCACCAGCATAACTCGTCACATAGGCATAATGACCGGAGACATTGATACCAAGAGGCCAAGAAAGTCCTAATGTACCGACAGTACTTGGAGAAACTGGATTGGAAACATCAACGACATACATATCACCACTACTAGCAGTATTTGTTACATACGCATAACGACCGGAGACATAGACATTGCCATCAAGAGAACCAAGTCCTGTGGCTGTACCGACAATACTCAGAGAATACGGATTGGAAACATCAATGATATCCATGCTCCCACCACTTTCCGTCACATAGGCATAATGACCGGAAACATAGATGAAGAGAGGAGCAGTCAGCGACAATGGACTTCCGATGAGATTCGGAGCAGTCGGGTTGGAAACATCGATGACAGACAAAGTCAGAGAATTGGCATCTGTCACATAGGCATAATGACCGGAAACATAGATAGATACAGGACCAGTAAACCCTACCACTGTACCGACAACACTTGGGGCATGCGGATTGGAAATATCAACGACATCCATGTAGCCATTACTATCATCTAACACATAGGCATACTGACCGGAAACATAGATAGAATTAATCTTACCAACCCCTGATAATGTACCGACAACACTCGGAGCAGTCGGATTGGAAATATCAACGATATACATATGACCAGTACCACCGGTACCAGTTCCTACATACGCATAGTTACCGGAGACATAGTCAGTTAAGATATTAGTCAGCCCGGTGGCAGTAGCAACGACAGTCGGAGGAGAAGAAGATGAAATGGTATTGGAAATATTTCCATTTACTGCAACTCCACTGTTAAAGTTTCCACCGTTGGCTGTCAGGGCACCATTTACTTGCAGTTGACCACCAACCAAAGAATCATTAGCAATCTGCAAGTTGCCGATGTTCGCACTCCCGGCGGTCAAGGAAGTTGTTTGTGTTCCGGTTAGGTCAATGACAGCCATATCGCCGCCACCACTATCCGCGACATAGGCATACTGACCGGAGACATAGACCGAGTCGGGAGCAGTAAGTCCTGCATATGTATCATAAATCGGAGTAGTCGGGTCGGAAATATCAACGACGTCGAGTTCACCGTCACTGTCTGTTACATATGCAAAATTACCAGAAACATAGACATCAGTTGGAGTAATAAATCCTGGTAGCGTACCAACCACACTCGGAGAAGCTTGGTTGGAAAGGTCAATGGAATACAAGTTACCACTACCCGTATCCGTCACATAGGCATAACGACCGGAGACATAGACAGAGGAGGGACTACCAAGTCCGGTTGCTGTACCTATCACATTCGGTGAAACCGGATCGGAAATATCGATGATAGACATGTGACCACTACCACTATCTGCTACATAGGCATAATGACCGGAAACATAGATGGAGGAAGGACTACTCAGCCCGGTTAAGGTGGCAACCACAATCGGTAATCTCGGAGTGGAAACATCAATCACATACATATCACCACTACCGCTATCCGCTACATAGGCATAACGACCAGAAACGTAGATGGAGGTAGGAGTATTAAGTCCGGTTAATGTACCGACCACAGTCGGTGAAATCGGATTGGAAACATCAATGATAGTCATGTCACCAATACTTTTGTCCGTCACATAGGCATAACGACCGGAAACGTAGATGGAAGAGATATGATTAATTCCGCTTAATGTGCCAGCCACATAGGGAGCATTCGGATTGGTAATGTCAACAATATCAAGTTCATTACCGGTATAATCTGCCACATAGGCATAGTTACCGGAGACGTAGACCACGGAAGCAGAAGTAATTGATGTCGAACCTACAACATTTAAAAAAGCTGAACTGGGATTAAGGAGATTGGACATACTCCCATTAACGGTGAGAGCGGTAGTTGGGTCGTTTGTATCAATCCCGACATTACCACCAGCAGCATTAAAAACTAAAGGACCGCCATTAACTCCACCAGCGTTGTAAGCTTGCATATCCACATAGGTATCTCCGGAGGTAGCTCCGGTATCAATCGTCATGGCAGTTCCTACGCTACCCAGAGAAAAATCATGGTTCGCAAAAGCAAAAAGACTACTCTCCGGAACCGGTGCTTGTACTTGCAGAACTGCAGTATTTGTAATTGAGGTTCCAATTGAAACGTTACCATTAGAACCGACATACAAGCTCGGATTTGTTGCACCGGCGGTAGTCACGGAGAAAGGATTTAAAGTAGAACCACTGGCAGTTGAGACATTCAACAAAACTCCAGTGCCGGTATTGGAAGAGGTGTCGGTTAAGTTGAACAAGTTTGCTGAACCGGTTGTCGCTCCGTAAGTGAAAGTACTGGTGTCACCAGCCATTGCCAAAGAAAGATTTCCGCTTGGGTTGGTGATACTGCTCCAAGCAGTTGAACCACCACCTCCGCCACAAGCTGCAGATGTGCCACTGACCACACCACTGCTGTTGACTTGTAAGCATTGGGTACTGCCGGTGATACCGGAAATGGTTAAAGCCGGTGTGGTGACAGTGCCAGTGAAAGTTGGAGAACCAAGTGTTGCCAGCGTTCCACTTGTTGGTAAAGTCACATTCGTCGCACCAGTAGTAGTAAAGAGCAAAGTATTTGCCGCTGTGCCCAAAGGAATAATTCCTCTCGTTCCTGTACCCGGTGTGTAATATAAATTGTTACTTGCATCTGTTTCTAATGCTCCGGAGACGGCGGAGGTGTTTAATACTCCAGCGGTAAGTTGTAGAGGTTCGGTGTTAGCTGTGGCTGTTCCTGCTTTGATGTTTAAGTAAGCCGTCGGTGTCGTCGTCCCGATGCCGACGTTGCCGTTTATTGGTTCTATCCTCATTACCTCTGAATTAGAGGCGGTAGTTTTGAAAACAATGGTGTTGCTTGTTCCGCCAATTGTCAAAGTAGCACTACCACCACCAGACAAAGCAAAATTGCTACTCCCTCCAACCGTATTACCATTTAGATAACCAGCACCAGCCCTGACTTGAATCTTAGCATAAATATTCCCTGGTCTATTTCCTCCACTCGCCCCAATATCACCGCCACCATCAGATGACCAACTTAAATTTCCAGTGCCAAGTTGCAACAAATCACTCGGCCCCGTGGTCCCGATGCCGACGTTGCCGTTCATTATTGCTAGACTCGATACCCCCGTTGCCCCAGTGTTATACAATTGTATATTAGAGTTGGAGTGAGCATTTTGCAAGTAGATTGAATTGCCAGCATACATATTTAACGAGCCCGAATCTTTTAACTCCCAATTACCATTTGAAGCGACAACATCAGTAATATTTAGTTTTGATACTCCGTTCAATCCGTCTACAGCTATATACCCTCTGGTCGTTCCATTATTGCCAGCAAAATTCAAAACATTTGTATAAGCTCCAGCGTTTTGTGCCGCACCTGCTTGAATAGTAACAAGCGTGCTACCCGTGGTCGCGGTTTGGTCAAAAAATTGTGCCGTTGCCCCAGTCCCTTTTGCTACATCTAAACCATAAGCAGGCGTCGTCGTCCCGATGCCGACCTTGCCTTGTATTATCATATTCCCTGCCCCAGCGTCCGTAGAATAATAGGTTGAACCAAGTGACAATCCTCCAGTAGCACTTAACCTCATTTGGTACGCTGAATTAGTTATAAATGAAATAGGAGATGCCGTATTAACTGCTAAATTGACGCCACCAACACTAGAAAATATTTGCGTATTTGTGCCGTCGTAAGAAACATAATGTGAGCCATCTGTTAAATACAATTTCGCCCCAGCATCAGTCATTTGTATATTTCCACCAGTGACAGTTAACTTCTGTGCCGGACTCGTCGTCCCGATGCCGACGTTGCCGCTATTCAAAATCGTCATGGCATTCGTCGCTCCGTTGTTGCCGACATTGAAATGCATATCGGCTCCCGTTGCACCCACCCCTGAAGTAGTTTGGAAGTTAAGTGTTTGCGTTGTTCCTGAACCGCCCAGAATGGTCGGAGAGATTATGCCATTGGTAAACGCTTGAGCTTGGCTTGTTGCACCGGTAGTTGCACCGGTAGCAAGAAGTCCCCCAGTGAAAGGTGCAGAATTTGTAATTGTTATCGTTCCAGCCGATTGCCCTAAAGTAATTCCTGTTCCTGCGGAGAATGTTGCTGTATTGCTTCCCGATAAGGCGATAGTTGGAGAAGTTGTGCCCCCGATGGTAAGTGTTTGGTCGCCGGTGTTGGTGCCACTGGCTGTTCCACTTCCGGTCGCATATGTATTTGTATCTAGCGCAAAGGTTCCGGAGGCTGTCATTTTAACGAAAGGTGTTCCGGAAGACCAAGCAAGACCGGCGATGGAAGAAAGAGCGGAAGAAGCTATTTGATATGCCGCGGTATTACAATTTAAAAGAGTGCCGGTAGAAGCATAAGTACAAACATCCCCATCAACATAAGTTCCCTTAATTAAACTCAATCCTGCTTGATATTGAGGAATATTTAAAACACCCGTTCCCGAATTATAAGTAGAGGCTCCGGAACTTCCGGTGGTTGTCAGTGAAATTGCGCTTCTGGCTCCTCCCGTAGTTATGGAGTTGTCGGTAATTGTAAAGTTTGGATAAGTTCCACCAATCGTTACATTTGTTCCACCGGAAAAAGCAACGGTTTGGTCTGGAGCAGAATTTGTAATTATCCCAGTCGTATTATCGTAAGAAATTCCGGTTCCGGCAGAAAGCGAACCTAAAGTTATAAATTTTGATGTTGCATTGTTGGCTGTGCTTAAATCTTGACCGGAGATATTAGAAATTCCTCCGAGACCTGCGAGAGTGTAGTTTGGAATATTTAAAGTGTTACTAGAAAAAGTGGAAGCTCCGCTACTGCCGGTGGTAGTGAGAGTGACGGGGGCTTGGTAATCTGTGCCGGCGACAAAATTTGCTGCTCGATAGTCATTTGCATATTGTGTGTTGGTTGCATTGTCTCCGGTGTTGGCGCCAGAGACGGAAGCCGTTCCGGAGACACTGAGCGTCGGCGTGGAAGAACCGGAGAAAGTGATGCCGTTAATTGTTCCCGCGGTCAGTGCGCCGGAAAAATTACCTGTGCCGGTGACATCGAGCGTTGCTGCCGGTGAAGTTGTGCCGATGCCGACGTTGCCGGTGTTGTAATAAATATCTGACCCGCTAGTTGTCCACTGACTGCCACTACCACTGCCACAAGTGCCGGCTTCAAATGCGCCTGATGCATCGGTGCCGATGCAAGTTTGGTTTACTAAACCGGAATCAACAACAGTTGAGGCGACAACTTGTCCGCCAAAAGAAGAATCTCCTGTCACATTCAAACTTCCGATTATCGCGCCGGCGGAGACAGCTAAATTATTTATGTTGGCTGTGCCGGTGTTCAAGAGGTTGGAAGATAAATTGGAAGCGGAAGAAAAAGTGGCGCCGACATAATTGATTGCCGGATTCGGAGCCACATAACTGGTGTAGGTGGCATAGCTTCCCGAAGTTCCGGCTGGGCCGGTTGGTCCAGTCGGACCACGAAGTTCATTTTGGATTGCCGGTTCGCTGAGCAAGTTCTGCAAAATGGAAAGAACAGCAGTTTGCGTAACCGGACTTTTTTCAATTTCAATAATTTTTTCAACCGAAGGAGCAGAAGGTTTACTTGAGGTTGCTACTTGTGGAGTAAGATAATTTTCATATGAAGTCGCCAAGTCAGAAATGTTTATGGTCGGTGTTTTGTTGTTGGGGAATGATTGGATTGAACTAGCAGATAAAAAACTTTTGGGCGTGGAGAAAGTATTTTTAAAGACTTCTTTAAAATTGATACCACTCGCAGAGACTATCCCGGCTATCAGGAGAAAACTAAAAGTTGATAAAAGTATTTTTTTTCTTTTTAGGTTCTTTTTTAATTTTTCGCCCGACACGGAAGGAGCAGGAAGTTTTACACTCGGAACTGGAATCACGACCGGATTTTGAATAAAATTTTCACTTTGGATCTTTTCTGGCGCCACATCTGGAACCAACCCTAATTGATTTGAGAATATTTTATAGTTCAAAATTGCTTCCTCCGAGACATACCATGTACGGCCAATTTTTTGGGAATCTATCTTATTACTTCGGACAAGTTGGCCTATATAATCTCTGGAGTAACCCGTCAAAGAACTAGCCTCTTTAGTTGAGATGTATTTCTTGTTATCATCGCCAAGATATAAGCGAGAATTCATTAGTTTAATTATACCTTTTTAATAATGCGAAAAGTATAAAATATGTGGAAAACTAAAAGCATCTCGGCTAATCTCGGCTAATCTCGGCTATATAAAATAAGGGTAAAAAATTACCTACTTAGACTCAACCAATTTTCATTGAATTTTAGCAACTTTGTAGCTGGAAATAATCGTATTTATATAATCTCCGCTACAACCAAGAGATTGGATTTTATTTTGATCCAGGGCGTTTTCTACAAATAAACCGAGTGTTCCATAAAAATATATATCACTGCCATATTTACTTAAGTCTGTAGTATCGGCTTCAATAAATTTTACAGAAGTGGGGTTAGTGTTGTCTATCTCCTTCACGATGCTAACTGGACATGACACAGACTCTCCGGCTAGTTTTTTGCCGGTAATATCGGAAAGGGTGCTGTCCGTAGAATAAGACAATTTAAAGTCGCAGGAATTTTGTGTATTACTGATTTCAAAGATAGTCGGGAAAAAATTATTCGTCAAAGTACCTTCCGCGTTTTGACAAGTGAGCGCCGCTTGCGCCAAGCAAGTCAGTGTGGAATTATTTTCATAAGTAGCCGGACTGCCAAATTTTGGAGCAATACTTGTTCCACAATTTTTAATGATACCAGCTGTTTGAACTGCCTCAGTAGGTGCGGTATTTAAAGTGTTTGTATTCTGAGCAGAAGCAACTGCGGGTGTAGGAGTAGCTGTTGTCTTTGTCACCATCTTGGGAGCAAATAAAATATCAGCGAGTTCGGAAGTATAGTTGTTGTAAAAATTAGAATCTATGCTTTTAACATTATTATAAACAAAACTCGTTGCGTGTCCGGTATTGATTAATCCTTCCCCTATTTTAAGTAAGATAGATGTCTCCAAGCCAGAAACAGGTCTTAGGATAAAATCGTTGTAATCAGTGACATAATAATTTACATCAGCGCCAACCACAGCTGCTAACATGTTTTCGTTTGGTGGATTTATTTTTAGTAAACTAATTTTTGGAGTTGAAAAAGCCAATTTGGGGAACGAAACATAATTACTGTAAATAGAATCGGTAACATTGCCCATACTGATTAGACCATCCCCTATCATTAAAAGTGTTGCTGTTTCCACATCCGAAGTTGGCTGTAGGACAAAATTATTATAAATAGAAATAATACTGCCCCCTAGTAAAGAAAAATTGGTGTTCTTAAATTGAAAAAGGGGGTGAACAATATTATTTTTAGGAATAGTTGTTGTTGTGGGAACAGTGAGTTTAGAAATTACATCCGCATTATTTAATGCATTTAGTAATGTTTCTTCGCTTTGTGTTTTTAGAGTATTAGCAATATTGGGTTGCGATAATGCTGTGAGGTCGGTTGTCGCAAAAACATGGGAAGTAAAAATAAAAAAGAGAACAAAAAAAATAGAAACTAGTGATTTTTTTACGAAAATCTTAAAATTATTTTTTTGCTTCATATTTTTCTATGTTTGTTTTATATATTATACCAAAATAAGCCTTTCCCGAAAAGGAAAACTCAGCAAAATATTGGGGATAACTGACAAAAAATCTATCTCACCTGCCAGCCATTTTTTGCTTTTATCTGGTCAGTGATTTTTGTCATAATATTGTTCACTTCTTGGTCGGTCAAAGTTCTGTCATAAGATTGAAATACCAATCTAAACGCATAAGAAATTTTTCCGTCTTTTTTAAACTCATCAAAAAGTTCCGGTCCTCGAATAACTTTATCTCCCATGTTATTTTTGATGACTAAAGCAACATCTCCGACTTTTTATATTTTCCGGAACCCATACCGCAATATCGCGCGCAATAAATGGAAACAGTGACCACATCTGGAATGCTGGAGCAGAATTCTGCTGGCGGAAGGTTCCGCCCGCAGGGTGGAGTAATGCCAATGAATTCTGCTCCAGCATTCCAGAGCAAAATTCATCTAGTGTTATTTCTTTTACCTCTTTCTTGTCTCCATAAGCCACATGCATCTCTTCCCCACTTTTTTTAAACACCGTTCCAATTTCAAAAATTTTAACTTGCTCCGTCCCCAACAGCGGAGCATTCGCTTGATTTAGTTTGATACTTTCTTTTAACCCATCAGTTAAATTTGCTCTTAGAAAATTTTTATCGGAAGCAGATGCCAAAACAGACACTTCCCCTTTATTGCTAAAACTCGTATTCATCACTTCCGAATATCCATCGCTCAATAGTTTATGTCTGGCAAAAACAATTTTTGCATACGCCTCATTTACTTTTGGTTTAAAATTTATTTTCGGAACCTTCCCTTCTACTTTGTCGTATCCTAAAATCCTCCCGATTTCTTCCGCCATGTCTTCTTCAATGACCAAATCTAGCCGCATCGGTGGAACCGTAATTTCAAAAACTCCTTTATCTTCTACGTATTCTAAATTATATCTCTCTAAAATATCTTTTATTTTATCTATAGGAATATCAACGCCTAAAATTTTTGATATTTTATCGGCTGAAAAAGAAAGCTTTTTTATTTCTTGTTTTTGTGGATAAACCTGCCCGAATGACTCGGTCGGGTGGGCATCCACAACATCTTCAAAAGTAGCCTCTCCACACATTTCTAAAATTAGCGCGGACAATTCAAGCATGGCGTAAGAACCCAACTCTGGAGATAGGTCATTTTCGAAACGTTTTTTCGCATCAGTGACAATGTTTAAAGCTTGCGCAGTTTTTCTGACAGAAGTTGGGTCGAAATTTGCCACCTCCAATATAATGTTTTTTGTGTCATTGTTTACTTCGGCAATTTTTCCACCTTTTACTCCGGCGATGGCCAAAACATTTTTAGCGTCAGCAATGACTAAATTAGAGTCTTCCAGACTACAATCTTTATTGTCTAAGGTCGTAATTTTTTCACCTTCTTTCGCCATACGAGCCACTAATTTCTCACTCACTTTATCTAAGTCAAAAACATGTGTTGGTTGACCACAATCAAACATGACAATATTTGCTGCATCCACCATGTTGTTGATGCTTCTCTGCCCGATTGAAGCCAAATGTTGCACCACCCACTCCGGAGACGGACCGACTTTTACATTGCGAATAATCCGTCCCATATACCGACGGCATTTATCACTTTCTATTTCTATTTTTAAACTGGTCGGTTTTGATTCGGGTATTTTATATTTTGGCGTAGGGTCAACAAATTTTATATCTAAAAGTGAAGCAAGCTCGCGAGCGACGCCCTGATGAGAAAGCAAGTCATGCGCGCGGTTTGGTAAAATTTTCAAGTCAAAAATAATATCTCCATCAGGTTTCTTTTCTAAGCTCTCGACTTCGCAGAGATGATAATTAAAAATATCCACCAGCTTTTCCGCCTCGGGTGCTTCCGGAATGTACCATTTAAGCCAATTGTAGGAAATATTCATAAATTAAAACTGATTAAGTCTCAAATCTCCCTGATAAAAGAAGCGCACGTCGGATATGCCCCATTTAATCATCGCAATGCGGTCTAGCCCGTGACCAAAAGCGAATCCCTGTACTTTTTTAGGATCCAATCCAATATTGCGTAAAACATTCGGATGCAACATTCCTGAGCCACCCATCTCAAGCCATTTACCTTTAAATTTTGCAAAGACTTCGAGCGACGGCTCAGTAAATGGAAAAAAACTAGGTCTAAATTCAATGACCACATCTTCGCCTAACATTTTTTTATAAAATTGAGTCAGTACACCTTTCATGTCCGCCACAGAAATATCAACTCCCACCATCGCGCCATCTATCTGATAAAATTGCATTTCGTGCGTGGCATCCGTGGCTTCATTTCGGAAGACTTTTCCAATGGAAATAAAAGCACAAGGCATTCTGCCTTCTTTGCCCGCCTGCTCAATCGCCCGCGCAGTGACACTTGTGGTGTGAGTACGAAGGACGAATCTATTTTCTCCTGCAGGAGTAAGAAAATTCTTCGGCATTACTCCACCCTTCGGGCGGAACCTTCCGCCTTCAGAATTCTCTTGCTCCTGCGGAGAATCTTTAATCCAAAAGGTGTCTTGCATATCACGCGCTGGATGGTCTTTTGGCACATTTAAGACATCAAAGTTGTACCATTCACTTTCCAATTCCGGACCAGTCGCAATTTCAAAACCCATATCAGAAAACACTTGCAAAGCTTCTTCTGCTAATAAAGAAAGCGGATGTATTGTTCCCGCCACTGCTGATATATTTTTTTTATTTTCTTCAGTCATTAGAGAAGGTGATGTTCTTTTTTTCTTAATTCATATTTCCCATCGCCAGTGTGAATTAGAGTGAAGTTCGTACTGCCCAGATATCCGGGCGGACGATTTGTTTCAAAATGAGTAACGCCCGTAATATGGTTGTGATGCGCCGCTTCAAGAAAAGCTTTGGCATCGTCAGGATGCTCGGTTAAAAACTTCACCGCATGCTCCGCCGAGTCACTGCCTTCTGGGATTGTTACTTCTTTACCCGCTATATTTACTATAGGCATATAAATTAAGTTAGGTTAATAATAATTAATGAATTATAGCAAAAATATGGAATTTTACTATGACTCTTTTTCTTTATAAATTTCGGCCATTTTACAATATTCACAAATCGTATTTTTACCATAGGAATTGTAATTGCAAGGTCTATTTACCCAATTTCCAGATTTTAATAATTGATTGTAATCTGCGATGTCTTTGATGAGTAAGTCAATTTGCTCTTCAGAAATATGGGTAGAGTAAAGATAGTTTTTATCATCTTTTGAAGCTTCTAAATACAAAAGTCGGGAAGATAAAACTTCTTTTCCCTTTTCTGCTCCAAAAACAAGATAAGAATACATTGCGAGTTGACGCAAATGCGAGGAAAGTCTACCCTCTTCATCCAGCTTTTCTATCGTATTTTTTGTTTTACTGCTACCGGTTTTAAAATCAGTAATGACAACATCACCATTCTGTAATCTTTCCGTAAGGTCCAACTTCCCATACATCAATAAATGTGGAAATTTTTTATCCCGGAACTGCAAAGACCTTTCAGAAGAATAATCTTCCGCTAAATTTCTATAAAAATCATCAATAAAACGATTGATTGCATTTTCTCCTTCTTTTAACAGTTTTTTCAGCTCTACGGGCGATACGATTCCTTCTTTTTCTATTTCTTTTTTAATTTTTTCCAAAATCACAGGCATCACCGGTAATGATTTATTGTCTAAAATAAATTCAATGGCACTGTGTACCGCGGAACCGAAAACAAGAGACTGTGTTTTTATTTCCGGTAACCTTAAGAAATTTCTAAAATACCATTTCCACGGACATTCAAAAAAATTATTGAGCAAGGTAACGGAAATTTTCGTATCGGCATAATTTTCTTTAACAAAGTTTTGCAAATCAAGCAAGTTGTCATTTTTTCCTTCAACTATTTTTACATAAGTTTCCGGACCAGCAGATAAAATTTCTTTTTCTGTCTCATCTTTGGTTTTTTGAATAAAATGAGATACTGGTAAATCACGGAGGATATGAGCTAGTTCGAGCGGTGAACCCGAATAATTTTCCCCGGCATAAGAAATGACGCATTCTTGCCGAGCACGAGTAATAGCCACATACAATTCTCGCTTAGCGGATAACACATCCCTTTCGTCTAAATGTTGCTTAACTTTTTCCGGTAGAGTAAAAGCACGCTTTTTTTCGGACATTAAAATTTCTTCATTCATATGCGCAATCCAGACCGCGTGATATTGCATACCTTTGGATTTGTGTAAGGTCATGACTTGAATACCGATGTCGGAAGTAAAAGTGGCAAGTGTAATATGACTGCCGTATTGTTTCATGCGTTTTATGTATTCCAAAAATTGAATCAAGGTCGCATTTTTATGTTTTTCTTCGAAAAGCATTGCTACATTAAGTAAACTACGTACGACTTCTACATTGTAAAGCAATTCTTCATGATTTTGCGCCTTATTAATTAAAATTTCATCCCCAACCAAACTGATAATTTGCATTATGCTTTTATCTGCAAGGTCATTTACAAAATGCTCCAAAGACATACCCCATTTGGAAACAGCATTGTCCGTATCAAATAAACTTTTTTCTCCACTTAAAGATTTTATCTCCGCAATCGTCAATTTTTCAGGTTTGGTATTTTTCAAAAATTTATGGGCGGTCATGGCTTCTATGCCACTATATTTATCCAACAAAGATTCGGCAAGTAAAATAGCATTAAATGGGTCGGCAATGATACCGAGAACACGCAAAAAACTCTCTGTTTCTTTGACGTCAAAAATGGAAATATTTTTTCCTGAAGAAACTTTTAATCCCATGTTTCTCAAAGTCTGGAGGGCGTTACGAACTTGATAATTTCTCGGCACAAGCAAAGCGCACTCTTCAGGTTTTACACCTTTTTCAATTTGTTTTTTAAAATAAAGTCCCGCACCGATGATTTCATCTCTACTATATGTATATTCGTAAAGACCAATTTTGCTATTTCCTTTGATGTTGCTTTTTAATTTCCCACTGGAAAGAGAACTTTGCAGTAAATCATCCGCCACAGCCAGAATATTTACAGTGGAACGATAGTTTTCCGTCAAGGTAATCAATTTTGTTTTGCCAAAAATATTCGAGAAATCTTCAAAATAAGAAACTGACGCACCAGAAAAAGCATAGATAAGCTGGCGGTCATCCCCCACCACAAAAATATTCGGTTTTTCTTCGTTCTGCCAAACAGCTTTGAGAAAGTTATTTTGTATGCCACTCGAATCCTGATGTTCGTCCACTAAAACATATTGAAAATTTTCAAATACATCTGCCCGAACATTTTCGTATTTTTCCACCAACAGAACTGCATATTCCAAGATATCATCGTAATCTATGAACGATAGAGAAAGTTTTTTTTCTTCATAAATACGGTAGAAATCCACTACTTCTTTGGTGCGTTCCAAAGAGAGAATTTTATTTTCTATTTCTTTTTTTAATTTGCCTTTGCTTGGTCCGCGTGAAGATAAACTTTCCGGATCATTTTTCAAACTTTTTATATCTTCTTCCACATAAGAAAGAAAATCTTCCGGGGCCAGCCTTTCTCTTTTTAAAATTGAAATCAATTGTTTTAATTCCGAAAAATACATTTCCGGATTGGTGCGTGGCCTGATGTATTTCCAATCGTTTTCATGTAATATTTCATCCACTAAAAATACAGCTTCTTCGTCCGATAAGATTTTCGGTTCCAAACTAAAACCAAGTAATTGATAATTTTTTTCAATTAAATATTCAAGGGCAAAACTATGAAAAGTAGAAACCACCACATCGTTGCCATTTGTCCCAATATAGTCCACCAAACGTTCCCGCATTGCTTTTACGCCAGAATTGGTAAAAGTAAGACACAATATGCCACTTGGGCCGATATCGGTTTTTTTGAGTATATTTCCAATACGAAGCGCTAAAATCTGGGTTTTGCCCGTTCCCGGCCCTGCCACCACCATTACCGGCCCATCAATAGTTTCTACCGCTTCTTTTTGGGCAGAGTTGAGTTTTTTGTATTCCTCTTCAAATTTTTCGGAAGTCACACCTATATTATAACCCAAATTGAAAATTTAAAAACTCGTTGAAGTCGTAGTTTTTGAGAGACTTTGCGCAGGCTGACGAGCCGAGCAAAGCAAAAAATCAGCAGATTTTTATGCGTGTCGATAAAAAACTATGACGAGAAAGAGTTTGATTTTATTCTGTCGTCAGTCCGTCAAATTCTTCGTCATTTTCCTTTTTTTCGGCTTCTTCTTTGGTTACTCGCACGATGCCATCTTTATGATGTGCTGGAGAATAAATGGTATAAAGTTTCAAATCTTCGGTACTAGACATGTTGATTACATTATGTTCAGCACCAGCTGGAACAACAATAGCTGAACCATCGCCAAGGTCATAGGAATTTCCATCGATAATACATTTACCTACCCCTTGCTCAAAGCGAAAAAATTGATCATTATCCGGATGAACCTCCATCCCTATTTCTTCATTTGGTTTCAAGCTCATTAAAACCAACTGGCTGTGCTTGCCAGTGTATAAAACTTTGCGAAAATTCGTATTTTCAATTGCATCTTTTTCAATGTTTGCATTAAATCCTTTCATAAAATGATTCTATTTTAAATTAGTAAAAATCCGACTTATATATTTTAGCACAAAAACCACTCGCGGAGGGTAGGAGATTCGAACTCCTGGTGGATTGCTCCACACACGCTTTCCAAGCGTGCGCACTAGACCACTATGCGAACCCTCCAGATTTTTACTTTAACATATTTAAAAATTCTTGCTCGTTTAAAATTTTTACTCCCAATTTTTGCGCAGTTGTTAATTTGGAGCCAGCTTCCTCCCCTGCCACAACATAAGAAGTATTTTTAGAAACAGAACCCGCTACTTTTCCGCCGAGCGAAAGAATACGCTCTTTGGCCATTTCGCGCGACATTTGTGAAAGAGTGCCGGTTAAAACAAAATTGAGTCCGGTAAATTTTCCCGCTTTAATTTTTTCTGCTTTTTCCATCACCACACCATTTTCTTCCAGTTTTTTTATAAAACGTAAGTTGCTTTTATCGCTGAAAAAATCATGTAAGCTTTTTGAGACAGCCGGTCCAATATTTTCAATGCTATCTATTTCCGATAAGTCAGATGTCGCGGAAAAAATTAATTTATCTAAGGTGCCAAATTGAATAGCCAAATCTCGCGCTGTTTCCTCTCCTACATGCAAGATGCCGAGCGCCCAAAGAAATTTAGAGAGTGGAATTTTCTTTTTATTTTTTATTTCGCCTACTATATTTTCTGCGGATTTCTCTCCAAATCTTTCCATCGTTGCTATATCTTCCTTTTCCAGCGTAAAAATATCGGCGGCATCGGTTATCAATCCTTCATCTTTAAAGCGCCTTAAAATCTTTGGCCCCAGCTCGTAAATTTCAAACACAGAAACAAAATGTTCCAAGTATCTTTCATTTTTTGCCGGACATTTTGGGTTACTACAATAATAAGCCACAGAAAGTTGCCCGGGAGAAGAATTCTGAAGGCGGAAGGTTCCGCCCGCAGGGTGGAGAAAAGCGAAAGAATCTCTCATCTGCTTCTCTTTCTCAAAACGAGCCCCAGAAAAATTTTTCCGGATTACTCCAGCCTTCGGCTGGAACCTTCCCCGCTCAAAATTCTTCTGGGGCTCGTTTTGTACAATCTTTTTTTCTACTTTTGTTCCACAAATTGGGCATTTTTCCACCATTTTAAATTTTTTTTCTTTACCAGTGCGCATTTTTGCCAGAACTTCCACAACTTTCGGAATCACATCTCCGGCTTTTTCTATTACTACCGTGTCGCCAATTCGCAAATCCAATCTTTCAATTTGGTCCATGTTGTGTAAAGTTGCTTTGGAAACAGTTGAACCTGCCACCAGTGTCGGCTCAAAAATAGCGAGTGGCGTAAGCACTCCCGTACGTCCGACATTCACTTTGATTTCTTTTACAATGGTTGTTGCCCTTTCCGCAGGATATTTAAAAGCAGCCATGTATCGCGGAGCTTTACCGACAACGCCTAAAATTTCCTGTAACTTCAAATCATCAACCGAAATTACCACTCCGTCTGTGCCATATGGAAAATTGGGTCTGATTTTTTCAAATTTTTTTATAAAATCTGTAACTTCTTTTAAGTTTTTACACAAAGCATCGTTTGAGTCTACATTGAATCCTAGCTTTTTTAAAAGTTTATGCTTTTCAGAGTGAGTTCGGGGAGCAGGCAAAGAATTCTGAACGCGGAAGGGTCCGCCCGAAGGGTGGAGGAAAGCGGAAGAATTCTTTGCCTGCTCTCCGAACTTTATTTCCGCAATATCATACGCAAAAAAATCCAACTTTCTTTCTGCCGCTAAATTTGGGTCTAGCTGACGTAAACTTCCGGCCGCAGCATTTCTGGTGTTGGCAAAAAGCGGCTTGTTATCGCGCTCATTTTTTTTATTTAAAGCAATTAAAGTTTTTTTAGACATTATCGCCTCTCCGCGGACTTCCAAATACTCCGGCACGACATCGGATCTTTTTGAATTCCCCAAAGCAGATTTTAAAGTAAGCGGCATGGAATGTATTGTTTTTAAATTTTCGGTAATATCTTCTCCGATAAACCCGTCTCCCCTGGTTGCCCCCCTTACAAATTTTCCATTTTCATAAATCAGAGACACTGCCAGTCCGTCAAATTTTACCTCGCAGAAATAATTAAAGTCGGTTTTTGCCGGTAAAAGTTTTTTGATTCTATTTTCCCAGTCAAACAATTCCGTATCGCTAAATACATCATTCAAAGAAAGCATTCTGGTCTTGTGCTCTACTTTCACAAATTTATCCAGCGGTTTGCCAGCGACTCTGTTTTCTCCGGCATTAATATCATTGAATTCCGGATATTCTTTAAGTAACGATTTTAGTTCGCGAGTCAAAGAATCGTAGACATCATCGGTCACCCTGGGCGCGTTTTCGGTGTGATAAGCGTCACGCAGCCTTGCGATTTCGTTTCGCAATTTTTTTATTCTTTTTTCAGCTTCAGTTTTATTCATCCCGTTAGAAATTATTCCTAATTAACAACACAAGATATTATAGTATATTTTCAATATTTATGTTATTTCTAACGGGATTCATCCCTTAAAATTAATAGCTTGTTTGAAGAACACGTTCCACATTAGTCGCTCCTGGAGTACACCCTCCGCCCCCACCTCCTTGATTGAATCCATCCGCCGTAATAGTGGTAGTGGCGGGCGGAACAACATCTCCACTTTTATCAACCGTTACTTTTGCACAACCTTGTCCTCCGCTTACTCCATAGTCTAGTTTGGGAACAATAAAGCTCCAAATGAGTGAAGGACTCTCTACCGCAGTAATACTGCTATTATTACAATTCATTGATACGGTGCTGGTTGTAAAAGCTCCAATCTTATCATAATAGAGAGCACATTCTACACCGGTATCAGCAGAAAAAAAGGCGTCATTGGTATTTTTGGCTGAAGTACTAAAATTAATTTCTTTTAAAGCCACACTGGAAATGCCTAAGGCGATTGATAAAAAAATGGCAGCAAGGGTAACCGCAAAAAGCAGAACGAAAGCCTTATTCTTTTTTGCTTTTATAATTTTCATAACTATGATTCCCAATTAAATAAATCTTCCGAAAGAGTTATGTTATAAGTACCCGAGCCTTGTTTCCAAGAAATTGCCCCGACAACTTTTACTTCATTTGGATTGGTAGTGGATACCACCCAAAATTTTCTCGTAAAACCAGAATACGCACCAACACTATTATTGTCGTCATAAACCCCATTGTTTAAATATAATTCACAATTAATACCGCTCGGGTCAGATCCACAGTTAAAAACAGAGGTCGAGTTAAAACCACAAGGATTAGCAAGGGTACATGTTTCCAGAGCTATAACATCGCCCCAATCAGTGCCATTAGATGGAAACAAAACCACATTGTCACGGTAATTTCTGAAAGACTCAATAACTTCTTGGGCTAAATACCCTGCTATGATTCTATCTTTAGCATAAGTGGTATCAGTGATACTGGAAGCCAAAATGGACAATACGCCGAGAACTGAAATAGAAAAAATTGAAATAGCTACCAATGTTTCCACCAAAGTGAAGCCCGTATTCTCTTGTAAAAATTTATTTTTCATATTTTAAATATCTATTTGTCTTTGCGACACGGTTGTTTGCAAAGAAAATGTCGTCATAATTTTTTGATAAGTTATCGTTCCAGATAAATGGACGGTCACATATGGTTGCTCTGTATCCGGTGGAGGCAAGGCTCCAATTATTGCAAAATTTGAATGGACTGTATCTATTTGGACTTCACTAGGAGTGAGTTGTACCCAAGTGTTTCCACCATCTGTAGTTTTTTCTATAAACCAAGCTTGGGTTGGAACTGTTTGAGTTACAATTTCGTATGCCCAAGGAGCACCACCACCCGATGGTTCAAATTCAATTCCCCAACAATTTTGATTATCCGCTGTCGGAACACTGGGATTTGGGAGAAGAGGCCCATAAGGCCCAGGAATACCAGAATTAATACAAGAATAATCGTATCCAGTTCTTAGATTTCTGGACATGTCATCCATCACAAAGCTCAAGTTGTCCATAATAGAACGCAAATCTTTTGATTTATTGTGAAGCAAACTAGCGTTCAGCAATGCGCCCATGCCGATGGTCACAATAATCAAAAAAAGTGCAACGGCAATCATCGTTTCTATGAGTGTATAACCGCCTTTCTGTTTTTGTATAAAATATTTTTTCATAATTTCTAATTTATCTGCACTCTGCCCGAAGGATATAAATCTATATAAGCTGGTATGATAGTACCGTTGGAACTTTTAACGGTAATTTGAATATAATTAATAGCTCCTGAAAAAGAGGTTGTTGATTTAAATGTTGCGTCAGAGTCTGGCCTGGTAAATGTTACTGTAAGGTTGGGAGCGCAGGGGTAGAAGTAACCGTTGGTATAAAAAACACTAATATCGGAAATACTGTAGTTATTGTTTGTGATGGTATATTTACTTATACATTCATTTGCGTCGTTACAAGTAAGACCATCAAATTGATTATCGTTGTTCGTTAAGATCAACAAAATAAATAAAATTATGATTATTGGCACCTTTGGCATCTGTGGCTGGAGCAACGGTGGAACTAAAATAAACTCCATAAGCTGGCTTCCATGCGGGAGGGTATACTTGAGTCGGTAATAAACCATCCAAGGCTGAATGTTGCGCTTGAACGACTTGTAGGGCAGTATCGTTGGATAAATTTGTGATATCAACTTTAGATTGGAAACCTCCGTAGTTAAAAATGACCACAGTAGATACGACTGCAAAAATAGCCAGAACGGTGATGAGCTCTATCAATGTCATCCCGTTTTGTAAATTACCAATTGTCGATTTGTAGCTGCGATTTTTTTTCATAATATCTTAAAAAACCGGAAACAAAGTTATACCAAAAAGAAATACCAAAACAGTAGCTAGCACCAGGTAAGGCGCAAAAGGAATTTCGCTTTTCATGCCGTGTTTCTTGGAAAAAATCACAAGCAGTATGCCCACAATAGCACCAACCCAAACAGCAATAGTTAAGGCAGAAAGCGCTCGCGATAATCCGAGGAACCACCCTATGCTAATAGCCAGTTTGGCGTCTCCCAACCCCATCCATCTGCCAGAAGACACTAGCCAGAAAAAGGCAAAAGGCGCGGCAATAATTAATCCTGAAAGAAATTCTAATACCGAAGGTATATGGGGATAGAAACCTGAACTATTAAATAAAAATAATCCGATAAAAGTCAAAATGCCTAGAACCAGAGAAAGCGTATCAGGGATTATTTTATGTTTGAAATCATAAACAGCAATCACGAGTAGAAGTGAAAAAACAGCCGCATAAAAAGCATAAATTATGCTAAATATTGGTGTCGTGTTGTAAAAAAATATATATTGAGCTTTGAGAAAAAGCAAAGCAAAAATCAACCCTGTCAGAAACTCAACGATTGGATATTGAATTGAGATTTTTGCTTTACAATTTTTACATCTTCCTCTTAAACCCAAAAAACTAAAGACCGGTATCAATTCATACCAAGAAAGCGTGTTCATGCAAGACATGCAACCACTCCTGCCACCGAAAGATTTTTGCGTATTGAGCCGAATAATTACCACATTTAAGAAACTTCCAATAATGAGACCAAAGACAAAGAAAATTAAAGTAAAAGTGATAATCATAAAATTAATTACAAGCTGTTCCTGCACCAATTGAAGTTGATTCCTGTTTTGATTTTCCTGTGCTATCAACACACCACATTTGATTTGTACCTGAAGCTGAACTTAGAGGCACTTCGCCTGCCCAAGCAGAAGAACTATCATTACAAGTGGCCGTCGTCAAACTACCTGTACCGTCCCAAGTATAAGTACCACCCAAACCAGCGTCCTTGGAAGCAGTAGTCATAAATAAATAAAGGGTGTTGGCTCCGCCTATCTGAGCAACATTTTTACATACATTGGTATAACTATTCACAGCAGCAGTATTTGTATTCCAAAAAATTTCTCCTTGCGCATTTGCATTTCTAAGGTTTTCCTTTATACCCCCATCGTTACCGCTTTTATTGGCCTTAGACAAAGCAGCCAAAACAACAGAAGCCAAGATGCCAATAATCGCTACTACAACCAAAAGCTCAATCAATGTAAATCCGCCTGAAATTTTTTTTAGAATATTCTTGTGGGTAAAACCTTTGTTCTTTTTCATGTAAAAAATAATTTTATTTAATAATAAGGGAACATTTTTACCCGATAATTATATCATACCCCGCATAAAACAAAAACCACTCCGACCTAGGTCGGAGTGGTTTTTGTATAAGAAGCTTAACCAAAATTATGGACAAGCTGTAGCAGAAGCAGCGGTACCAGTCTTTTCTTCAGATTTGCCACTTGAATCTACACACCAATAGTCACCTGGAACGCTTTTTAATTGTGTCTCAATCGCATACAACTGACCAGTCGTATCAGTAGCTCCATAGGTTGTACTACCTGAGTTTGATGCAGCTTGTGACATTGCAGACTGTACTGTCGTATCACCAAACAAAGGGCCAGTACAAGGCGCAGGCGTAAATACACCAGCACTAGTTACAGTACAAGTGATTGCCGTACCTACCGTTGTGTTATACAAACTGGTAGCAGCATAGTCTAACGCTGCCTGTGCTCTCATATTGTCCAAGTTTGCTTTAACTAGCTGCATCAGCACCTTTTGCACGAGCAGTGTTGAGTGATGCCAACACAACAGAAGCCAAAATACCGATGATTGCGACGACCACCAAGAGTTCGATTAACGTAAAACCTTTCTTGAAATTCATTTTCTTCATAAAAATCTTTTTTCATCCCTCGCCAAGCTCGGGACAAGTTAATAATAAATTATAATAATAATTTCGACTTATTTTTTACTATACCCATTATATCATAGGAACAATAATATATAAGCAATAAAGTTATCCACAGGGGAACCACCTCGCCCTTAGGGCACTCCTCCTTCAAAAGGAGGAGAATATTTCCTCCCCTCCTTGTTGGAGGAGGGGGCTAGGGGGTGGTGATTAGCTAATACTACTCGACATATTGTAAATTGGCCCTAGCACAGAAACACACAATATCCCTACACCGACACCCAAAATCACAATCATGACCGGCTCGATAAGACCAACCAGCGTATCGACCGCACCATCAACTTCACGCGCGTAAAACAGGGTTAAGGTATGTAAAATCGCCCCCAGAGAACCTGTTTCCTCTCCAACCGCTACCATTTGAATTAAAATCGGTGGAATAAAATCTTTATGTTTTTCAAAAGCCACAGACAAAGACAATCCGGATTTTACACCATCTGCCACTTCTTCCAGTAAATTTTTGTAAACCACAGACCCCACAACCTGTGAAGTAATATCCAGTGTTCGCACGATTGGCACACCCGAAGAAAGCATGGTGTTTAAATTGTCCGTTATCCTAGAGAGATAAAGTTTTCTGTATAAATTACCGACAACCGGAGTAGAAAGCTTCAAACTATCAAGATATGCTTTTCCGGAAGCGGTGGAAGCCAAACGCCAAACCAAAATAGCCACAAAAACCAAAATAATGAGTATAAAAATACCATAATTGATAAACAGATTTGAAATATCAATAATTATTTGAGTAAAAAACGGAACGGATTGTCCAGAATCCAAAATAATTGCAGCTAATTTTGGAATAACAATCGTAAACATCAAAGTCATCACTACAAAAAAAGTAAGAATAACGAAAGCAGGATAAATAAGTGCATTTTTAGTTTTGGAGGTTAAGAGCATATTGACGATCTAAATAATCCGCCAAATGCAAGAAAGTTTGATTGAGTTTTCCTGTCTCTTCCCCGACTTTCACCATATTTATATAAAAATCAGAAAATATGTCTGGATGTTTAGCCAAGGCACCAGAGATGGAAACTCCGGCTTGTAAATCATCTCCAATTTCAGTGAGCTTAACTCCGAGAAGTTTATTTTCACTATTGGCAGCCAGCATTGTAAATGCTTTCAAAGCAGAAACTTGCGCTTCAAACAAAGTTGCGATTTGACGCGAAAAAACTACGACATCTTTTTGTTTTACTTTATCAAAAAAAGAAATGTCAAAAATTGATTTTTTTTCTCCTTGTTCTTTTATAGAAATAACAACCAAGCCTCGGCGTTGAAGACCGCCAATCGCTATATCGCGAGTGGGCGCATCAATTTCCCCTTCTTTACTTACCCCTTTGTCATCTATTGCTTTATATTTGAATAACATTATATTTTATGATAATCTTTATCGTTTCCTAAACCCTTTCGGATTATAGTGAATACTGATAAGCATTTTCAATGGAAATCTCTCCGGCACGCACAAGCTCAATTAAAGAATGGTTCAAGTCCACCATACCAAGTTCCGACCCTGTCTCTATGACCACATCTATCTCATGAGTGCGTTTTTCGCGAATCAAATTGGCCACTGCGGTATTGTTTAACAAAAGTTCATAGGCTGGAATAAGTCCGCCGGAAATTCTCGGAATAAGTCTTTGAGAGAAAATACCGAGAAGTGAAGAGGCGAGCTGATTGCGAATTTGGTCTTGTTGAGTCGCCCGGAAAAGAATTGATTATTCTATCGATTGTTTGCGAAGCGGTATTGGTATGTAAAGTTGAAAGCACGAGATGTCCTGTCTCCGCGGCCGTCACCGCTGTAGAAATAGTTTCTGCGTCACGCATTTCACCAATTAAAATAACATTCACATCTTCACGAAAAACTTCTTTGAGAGCAATATGAAAATCTTTGGTATCAATACCGACTTCACGTTGATTGATGATGGATTTATTTGGCAACATAAAGATGCTCAATCGGATCTTCGATGGTCACAATATGGCGCGCCTGTTCATTGTTTATTAAATTAACCATTGAGGACAAAGTAGTTGATTTACCTTGTCCGACAGGACCGACAACCAGAAAAAATCCTTGTTTTTTGCGAGTTAAATCAGCTAAAATTTTAGGCAAATGCAACTCTTCCAGTGTTTTAACTTTTGGCACTAATCTAAAAACCATATTGATTAAACCTTTTTGAAAAAAAGCATTGCCGCGCAATCTGGCTTCTCCACGAAAATCATAAGAAAAATCGGCTTCTTGTTCTTCTTTAAATTTTTCAACTTTTTTTTTATCTAAAATTTCATCTAAAAATCCGAGCATGTCTTCTTGGGTTAAAACCGGATGTTTTACAAGAAAAATCAAGTTCTCCTGTTACTCGAATAACCGGCACGCGCCCGGCGCCCAAATGCAAATCCGAACCATTTTCTTGGATAACATTCAAAACAAGATTTTCAAATTCTTTTTTATAATCCATTTTCTTGTTTAATTATTAATTCTTAATTATTTTACTTTGGCACCACGGCTTTCTTTTCTAAAATATTTACCACCTGGTCAATCACTTCTGTCGGAGTAGAGTTGGCTTTGACGATATATCCCGCCACTCCCAAGCGATTACCTTCATCAATATCTGACTGTTGACTCTTGTTGGATAAAACTATCTTCAGACAATCTGTACACAAGATTTTCTTTGTTTATTTGCTCTAACATTTCAAAACCATTCATCTCCGGCATAATAATGTCCATCAACATAACGTCGGGCAATAAACCCCCTTTGAGTTTCTCAATAGCTTGCAGCGCGCCACTGGCCGCATAAACTTCAAAATTATTCTGGCTGAACTTGAGCGCATACATATCCAAAAGAAAGCTATCATCATCAACTATTAAAATTTTTCTTTTTTCTCCTTCCATATATTTATATTATACCCCGTAGTGAAACTTTTACAAAGTTCTACTATAGGGAAATTAATTATACACTATTCATTTTCGTTGTTAAAGTTATAAACTTCGGTAAAAGGAATAATTCCCTGTAATGATTTTAGCATTGCATCTTCTCTCATCATCAACATTCCCTTACTGCGAGCTAGTTTGTAAATTTCACCGTTCACAGGACTTTTTAAAATCACTGCCTTGCATTTCTTTATCAACTTTAAACATTTCAAATACTGCGATACGACCTCGCGTACCGGAAGGACATTCACCGGATGGAACCGTGTCATACATTTCATTACTGATTGCTGGTTTAAATTGTTCCGGTAAATCTTCCATTTGTTTTTCAATCTGAATTTTTATAGTTGGATCCATCGGCATGAGTTTTCTCGACGATGGACAAGTAAGTCTCGCGAGACGTTGCGCGATAGAAACAATCAACGTTGGGGCAATCAAGTATGGGTCAACTCCCATATCCACCAAGCGAGGAATAGCTCCGACAGCAGAGTTGGTGTGCAAAGTGGAAAGCACCAAGTGTCCGGTCAAAGCTGCTTGAATGGCAAGTTGAGCTGTTTCTTTATCACGGATCTCTCCCACCATTATCACATCCGGATCCTGACGCAAAATTGAACGAAGTCCAGAAGCAAAAGTATATCCAATTTCCGGCATCATTTGAGATTGGTTGATGTCCGACATATGGTATTCTATTGGGTCTTCCAACGACACGATATTACTTTTTTCTTTATCTAAACGCATTCATCATGGAATAAAGTGTAGTGGATTTTCCGGAACCGGTCGGACCAGTAATCAAAATCAATCCGTATGGTTTTTTAATTGCCTCTTCTATAATTTCTAAATTTACTTTGGAAAGACCGAGTTCGGTCAGTGGTTTAACACCTTTTTCGGAATCCAAAATACGCATCACGATCTTCTCGCCATAATATGCCGGCATGGTGGAAACACGAAAATCAATTTTTCTATCATCAATGTTGGCACTGAAAGAACCATCTTGCGGTTTGCGTTTTTCGTCCAATCTAAGTTTGGATAAAATTTTTATACGAGCAACGATTCCATTGTAAACATTTGATGGTAAAACGATAGAGGTGTGCAATATACCATCCACACGAAAACGCACTTTTACTTTTTCACCATTATATTCAATATGTATATCCGAAGCACCTCCTTCTAGAGCATTACGCAAAATAACCGCAACAATTTTTATAACTGGCGCAGCTTCAGTAATTTTTGCCTCCTCTTTTGTTTTTATATTTTTAATTTCCTTGCTAAGACTCTCTTCGTTCACACCTTTCACGTCTTCATTTTCTTCTTGTTTTATTTCTTTTAAAGATTCCTCCACTTGACTGCCGAGCCTTTATAACTCTGCATGACACTGTCGTAATCACTCCTCGAAATAAGAAAAATTTTAAAAGGAATACCTATTTTATTGGAAATAAATTGCAGAGCATCCATCGCTTGGATGTTCTCCGGGTCTATCACTCCAACTTCTAGCACTCCATCTCTTAACTCTATCGGCACAAAATTATAATGTGAAGCAGAATCTTCGGAAATATATTTCAATACATCAAAAGACATTCCTTGAAGATTTATTTGCTTGACCGGCAACCCCAAATATTCTCCTTTTGTTTCAAGAATTTTTTCTTCTGGAACACCGGATTCGATGAGTGTTTTCTCGATATCGCCACCAAAATCTTCGTTTGCGCGATTTTTAATTTCACCTATTTGGTTTCCATTTATTAAACCCTTTTTGGCTAATTCTTCTAAAAAACTCATCCCGTTAGAAATTTATATTAATTATTAATACTCATTTATTATAACCTACTTGAGAAGTTTTCGTTATTTCTAACGGGACTCGTATCTAATTATGACTTAGTGGCTGACGGAGCAGGTGGCACAACTGGCATTTGAATTGGCGTAGAAGTATTTGAAGCCGTAGAACCTGTTGACGCTGTGGTGGGTGGATTGACGGTTCCCGTTGTGGAGGACGTGGGTGTCGTGTCTCCTACTCCAAATTGTGCAAATGGATCCGGTCTGCCTGTCGTCGCATCTGGCACAAGAACAATGCTTGAATCGTGTAAACTAGTAAAGGCTGGATCAGAAAAAATATCCGTATTTAATTGAATAGTTTTTACACTTAAAAGCAACGTTAGAAAATTGCTGGCAACAGCGGAAGTATCACTACCGTTTGCCGTATTTGTGCCTACGTTGGAGCTTGCCCACCCGATGCTGTAGTCCCAGAAGAAGACACTAAGTTAGTTTGTTCAGCAGATGGTGGTTTGGCAAAAAATATGTAAGCAAAAACAAGCACCGCTGCGATTGCTACAAATATTAAAATGTTTCTAATTTTTGGCATGTGTTTGTTAACTCTTTAACCAATAAGTTTGAATCTTAAAATCATAAGTGTACACTTCGGGAGCGCCAGCTTTAACTGCGACTCCTCCACCGCCCGCAGAGGTGTCGGATGAAAATGAAATGGAAGAGATATCTACAATTCTAAAATTACTTTCTAAATCTTTGGTGAAATTTATAAAATTATCGTAAGTTCCAGATGTGGAAAATTCTAAATTAAAAGTGCCATAATCTTGATTCGAATTGACTGTAGCATTTCCTCCCTGCACTACCGGCGCAGCGGTAGTGCCAGTAGCTGACGAAGCTGCATTGCTGTCATATTTGATATTAGTTAAAGTCATATTAAAAGGCGCAGCTATCTGTTCTATTTCTAGAATTAAACGGACGTTGTTTACATTGTCCGGTAAAAGTTTTTGTAATTCAGCTAAATTATTTGGGTCAATACTGTTGTATTTTTGAGTTAACGCATCTCTTTCACTTTCCAAGGTTTTAGAAGTACTAAGCGCATTATTATAAGATGCAACCTGCGATTCTAATTGAACAACACCGGGATTGGTCGTCGAATCATTGTTGTAGAGCGGATTCGTCACCATGAAAAAGAATGTTATGGCAATTCCTATTAAAATGATTGGCATAATATATCTCATCATAAAATTAATTGGTGGTTGTTGCTAAAAGTGACTGTTTATAATTCACAAAAGATGCCGGAACCGAAAACTCCAAGTCAAAAAGGACATTGCCACTGTTATCAAGCGTTAGATTGGAAAAAACCGGGTTAATGAAATTTTTATCTTGCGCTAATAAGTCCGACTGAAGTGCGACAGAACGGTAACCGATAGCAACACCAGACATTTTAATGTCTACATCTGCAGTTGAGTCTGAACTTACATCGTAACTAAATTTAGTAAAGCGAACAGTATGCATGGTTATCTGCTCCAGCTCATTGAAAACAGGAGTAATCGTTATGTGGTTGGATAAAATTTCTGACGCTGCTTTTAAACGTTTGTCTAAAGTCTGCAACTGTGTGAGTTCGGAAGGTTCAAAATTGTTTTGGGCGCTAGTAAGACTCGATTGTAAAACATTGAGATTATTTATCACCCTTGTTTTATAAAAATAAAGCCCTCCTGTTCCCAACAGGACAACAAACAAAATAAAGAGAGAAGCAATAAAAAAAATACTAACAGGCGCAGATGAAACAGCACGCTCTTCTAAGATTGGCTTCTTGGGTATAAATGATGTTTGAAAGTTTTGATCCATTCTACTCCAATATTATATAACAAAAGCAACTTTTAAAGAAGCAAATTGTGTATAACTCCGACGTTATTCCGGCTTCCTTATTGCAATTTTCGTAGTGCGAGTCCGAGAGCAACGGCAAATTCCGGCCCCATGGTATCTAAAACCTTTTCCAAAAACTCCGGTGCACCGACTTTGGAAAATGGACGACCGACTTCTATTTCTGTTTGAAAATTATTGGCTGCAACTTCTTTCAGCCCTTTTAAGAGCGAACCTCCTCCGGTGAATATGATTTTACTGATAGTGCGGTTATATTTCTTTTCATATCCCAACAAAACATTATTGGTCTCGGAAAAAATATCATTGATATGAATTTTAATGATGTCACTCAAACTTTTTTCCGCCGGATTTTCAAAAAACCCAAACTCCTTTTTCATTTTTTCGGCTTCGGTAAAAGAAATATTTAAAGACTGCGCGATAGAATTGGAAATATCAGCTCCGCCTCTGTCTATCGTGTGATAGGTCTTCACCAAACCAAATTCAACAATCGAAAGCTTGGTGCGAGATGCGCCAAAGTCCACCAGTAAGACTGGCGATAATTCGTGCTCAAAATTTGCGCGAATAGAAGAGAAAATCTCAATTTCAAAAAAGGAAGCATCAAAATTGCACTGCGAAATAATTGAACGATATTTTGCCACGGCATCGTTTTGCGTAGCAATTACCAAAACATTTATTTTTTCTGTCTGCGCTTTAGCTTTATCGGCACTGCTTGGCTCAGCATTCATTTCCGAAAAAGAAGCTTCTTTTTTGGGTAACACAAAATAATCAATTGAAACTTCGGTAATCGGAACTGGAATATATTTGCGAGCTTCAGTGGGGACAATGGCAGCTATTTCAGTATCGCCGACGGTTTCTGGAAGCTCAATAGTAAAAATCAAACTTGATTGAATGGGAATCGACATGGCCAAAGAAGTATTCTCTACGCTGGACTGCTTGAGAACTTCTTTTAAAGCTAAAACAATTTTATCAATCGGCAAATTTGTAACACGTCCAGCATCCATGTCACCATAAGGACCGAGCTCTATCGCTCCGTAAGTCTCTAGCACTGCCTTACCTCCTTTTCTTTTTATCTCAACTACTTTGATTGCCGAAGACCCTATATCAACGCCGACAGCACTATCTCCGCCCTTCCCCTTATTAAAGCTCGCCAAAAGATTTTTCAGCAAATTTTTATTATTCATATAATATCTGTGCTAAAATTATACCATAAATGCGGTTTTTAAACACCATATTGGATATAGTGTTCCCGCCAAAATGTATTTCTTGCGGTAAAAGTGGGATAAATTTATGTAGCACTTGCTTGGCCGAAGTGGGAACAGCTGAACGTGAAAGCGCGACATGGATTTTTCCTTTGTATGATTATCGCCATCCGGTTATCAAAAAATCTTTGTGGCTTCTAAAATATAGTGGTAAGAAAAGATTGGCGAATATTTTTGCGGAGAATATTTATGAAAATATTCTGCAAGAGCTTTCGGAACTTTCTCTCATGGAGAATTTTAATAATCCGATTTTAATTCCTATTCCCCTTTCGGCCAAGAGATACCGTGAACGCGGGTTCAACCAAGCGGAATTGATTTGTCGGGAGTTGGTAAGAATATCAAAAAGACAAAACCTCACCCCCAACCCCTCTCCAAAAACCTTTTTTGGAGAGGGGCGAAATATGACATTTACTCTTGCAAACAATATTTTAATTAAACCCAAGGACACCGAACATCAAGCGCGCATCAAGGACCGAAGTATAAGATTAAAAAATATCGTTGGCTCGTTTGCCGTAAAAAATGAGGAGCTAATCAAAAAGAAAAATATAATTTTGATAGACGATATAACCACCACCGGCGCGACCTTGAACGAAGCGCGCCGGACTTTGAAAAAGTCCGGCGCGCGAAAAGTAATAGCTTTCACCGTGGCGCATTAGAAATTATTTCAAAATGGCAAAACAAAAACCCTGAAAGCTGATTTCTGCTTCAGGGCTCGTGGGCAAGACATTCACTACATCTTGCCCGATGTGCTAGATGTTTCTAAGTCTCCAGCTGGACTTTGTTTTAGCCCTCCCGCATCATCTCATCGAGATGTTCTCCCAGTAAGTGATAATTCCGCTGGTCAAGGCGGTGGGCGGTCGCATCGTACCAGCACAGCAATGCCCAGAAAAGCACGAGAAGGATTGTGGATTCTTTCTCTCCTCTTGTGCCATTCAGGTAAATTACTGGCACAAGGGTAACACCGAAATAGCATAGTAACGGCGCTATCACGAGATGGTGGTAATAGTCGGCCCACTCCTTGGGGTGACCCCGAAACACCCAGACCAATCCAAGTGCTACTGCGACGACAATGGCCATTGCGTGATACCAATTACTCTGTAGCCATGTCGGCATGGATGCGCCCTGCTTCAGAATCTCGGCGACCATAAGCACGATGACAATCAGTCCGCCATCGCCGAGCTGGGCCGAGTACGAGGTTTGATAATACAGTCCCTCGCACTTATCTCGCAAGACAAACAGCACGCCGATGGTACCGATATACAACACAAATGCTGTCATCCAGATGGGCGACACTGTGAGCAACCGAAAAATTAACATGGGACCTCCTTCAAGGTAGGTTGTGGAGCAAAATTTTTCCTCCCGATTGAGAAAAAATCTGCTTTTGTTACAGAACACTCATTTACAATATAGCAGAAAATACGTCATTTGTCAATGGTAATTCAGGAAAATATTTATAAAAATGGCAAAACAAAAACCCTGAAAGCTGATTTCTGCTTCAGGGCTCGTGGGCAAGACATTCACTACATCTCGCCCGATGCGCTGCTGGAAATTTCGGTTCTCTAGCTGGACCAGTCAAGAAAAGATGAAGTGCCTCCTATCTTGACGTTTTTGTTCTTGCTGTCTCATCCATTGCTGCTGGTTAAATCTGCCGGTCACAAGGTCAACAACCCCCAGCACCCCCCAAAGCATAAGACAGGTAACTGTTACCGATTTTTCTAACCATGTGCCGTTCAGGTAAATGACAGGCACAACGACGATTATCATGAGAATGAACACCGGCGCAATCACCACGTCGCGGAACACATCCACAAAGTTTGCTTCTCTTTTTTTGAAGGTGAAAGCGCTGATGATGAAGCAAAACATCAATGCCACGAAGTAGATCGCGCTGTGAACATCTCCGTCTCGCAACCAAGCCGGGACGAAGATGGGTTGGTGAAACGAAATAATGTACGCGCCAATTAGCGCAATAAGCGTCAGACCCTTATCCCCGTAGTTTGAGGCGAGGGAAACATCGTAGCTTTTCCCTTCGAGGATTCGGCGACCGACCGGAACGGCTAGTAGCAAAACCCAGAGAGCGGCCATAGTTCCCAGCGGCCCCAGGAAGAAAAGAATCCACAAGATTCCCTCCAAAAAGTTATGCGTCATGGGTATCTCCTGAAAAGCGGTTGAGAGCAAAATTTGCTCGGTTGATGTCAAGAAACTCGTCAAAAAACTTGCGATAGAACCTGAAATTCCTTTACAATATACCAGAAAATAGACAAAAGTCAATAGTAGGTAAAACATTAAAATACCATATAATGTTCTCATATATGATTCAACTGTTGTTGACCTATAAATATATTATTCTAATCCCCTTGTCTATTATTGAAGGACCAATCGTTACGGTCATTTGCGGATTTTTGGTGACATTGAAATTTTTCAATCCGTTTTTAGTCTATGTTGTCATGGTTTTGGGTGACATCGTCGGTGATGGATTGATTTATTACATGGGTTATTCGGGGAAAAGATTTTTAAAATATTTCAAGGTCACGGACGAGAAGCTGGAAAAAGCAAAATTATATTTTCGAGACAATCACAAAAAAGCCATCGCCATGAGCAAACTCGTACACGGCATCGGCTTTACCGGACTAGTCGCCGCCGGCGCCATCCGTGTGCCGTATAAAAAATATTTCAAGACATGCGCGACGATTTCCGTCATCCAATCATTTGTCATGTTGATGTTGGGAATTTTATTCGGACATGCTTACGTGGTAATCGGCAAATATTTGAATTATTACGCGGCATTTGTCAGTGTTCTCGCTTTGATTTTTCTCGTAGTCATCTTTTTACGAAAATATAAATTTAATATGCGAACAGTTCCGCCCAACGATCAAAAATAAAATGCCTGAAGAAAAAAGAGGAAAACCCGGTAGTGAGTTTTCGCAAAGCGCAGAGCGCGCAAGTAAACTTGCATTGCAAAAATCTACTACCGGGAAATTGAATATCGCGATGATTTGCGACCCGATTGGCGGAGACAAAGCCGGAGTGCTTGTGTCTATTTTGCGATTTTCCAAATTATTAAAAGAACAAGGACATCATGTCATTTTTGTCGGAGCAACCTCTAAGGAACACGCGAACAACGATTATTACGATGGCATCAGGCTTTATCATTATCGCAGTATTCCTATTCCTAAATCAAACGGCTGGCATTTAGCCTTTCCGACAGTGAATGAATTAAAAAAAGTTTTTCTGGAAGAAAAAATAAACATCGTGCATATTATTCTGCCAATGTCGGGAGCGGTTGTCGCCATCAAAGCAGCGCGAGCACTTCATATAAAAATCGTGGCGCATTCGCACTCGCAACCGGAAAATTTATTTGCCGACACCCCCCATATTATTCAGCCCATTTTATTTAGCTTATGGAACAAATATCTGATGTGGGTTTACAGTAAAGCAGAAATAATAATCTATCCCTCCGAAATGGCAAAAAATCTGCTACATAAATTAAACAAGCGTGACCAGCCATCGATTGTCATCAGCAATGGAATAAATTTGAAACATTTTCAGAAATTTCCAATTGGAAATTTTTACGAAAGATTTGAAATACCGAAAGATAAAATAAAATTGCTTTTCGTCGGGCGTCTGTTCCCGGAAAAATCCGTGGATACACTCATCAAAGCAATACCAGAGATACTCAAAGTAAATCCTAATGTGTATCTAATGATTGCGGGCGGTGGAATCTTGCGAAATAAATTAGAAAAATTAGTGGACAATCTAAAAATGCGAAAACATATCACCTTTTTAGGATTGGTCAGTGAAGAAGATAAAATCTTGGCTTTTAATGCCTGCGATATTTTTATTTTGCCGTCGCTCGCGGAACTGGAAGGTATGGTGGTGCTTGAAGCGATGGCTTGTGGAAAACCGATTATTATTTCCGATACAAAAATGAGCGCTTCCCGTTATTTTGTGAATGGCAACGGATTTTTGTTTAAAACCTTGGATCCTAAAGACCTAGCCGAGCAAACTTTGAAATTAATTCAAGACAAAGAATTGAGAGAGAGGATGGGTGAGGTTAGCTTCAAGATGGTTCAAAAATATGATATACACGAGAGTGTAAAAAAACTAGAGGAAGTTTACCATAATGCATTAGGAAAATGAAAGAATATTATTTAGACAACAAAAGAATCTACTACCGGACCAATGAGTTTGTCCCAGGCAGACTGACTCTGGTATTTGTGCATGGAGTTTCTGGGTCTTGTTCTGCTTGGCTAAACTACGAACCAATATTTGAAAATAAATATAATATTTTATTATATGATATTCGTGGACACGGAATGTCAAAAAAATATCCAAATTATTCCGACTACGAAATAGGAAATTTTTCGAACGATTTGGAGGAGCTGGTAAAATATCTGCAAATTAAAAAATTTATTTTAATCACAAATTCTTTTGGAGAACTCATAGCGTTAAAATATATAGAGAAACATCAAGACGTTCTGCTCGGAAATATAATGACTTCACCGGAAATATTTTTAAACGAGGAACCCACGGCGAAAATAATTAGGCCGATTTTTTGGCTCATCACAAAAATCGTATCGATCCTACCCTGGAATCCAAAACCGCGTGGACATGTAGATTATTCAAAATACATAAATGTGTCCGAGTGGGATTTAGGGCGTAATTGGGCAGATATAAGCAATACCGGACTCCGAGCGCATATGTACACCCTCCGACATTCCTTCGAAAAGGAACAAGAATATAATTTACAAAACGTTCACATACCGACCCTAATAATTCACGGAGAAAAAGATGGAATGGTGCCGGTCAAGAATGTCTTACGCTTAAAAGAAAAAATAGGAGGTGCAGAAATAGTCATCATTCCAAATGCCACTCATGATTCCGCACGCAACAATTTCAAAGAAATCTCCGAAGCGATAGAATCATTTTTAGGAAAAAACAAAGAATCTTTACTGAATAGTAATTAATCTGCTATAATCATCGTATGCGGTCTTATAAAGATTATTTTAAAGATACGAAGTTTCTCGTTTCTTTTATGGAAGGTTTGGTTTTGTTGGGAGTAAGCCTAATCACTCAATTTTTCATCACCGGCTATGTCAGCCGTTCTTCAAGCTTTTCAGTCACCGATATCATACTTTCCAACACTCGCGTATATGCTGTGGGTGGAATTTTTGTGTGGGGATCCGTGACTCTATTTTTGGTAGGTCTTTTTGTCTGTATAAAAAAAATTAACTGTACACCATTTATAATGAAAAGTGTCGGAACTTTTACCTTAATCAGATCGGTTTTTGTCAGCTTGACCCACATCAGCCCATTCCCTACTCACGCCATCATTAATTCGGTATTTTTTAACAAAGAAGCTTTTTACGGAATTTTTTCCGGCAATGATCTTTTCTTTTCCGGACACACCGGTCTGCCGTTTCTGCTCGCTTTAATTTTTTGGGAAAACAAAACTCTACGAGTGACCTTTCTTGGATTTTCCGCTATGTTCGCCGTCGTCGTGCTCTTGGGACATTTGCATTACTCCATTGATGTTTTGTCGGCTTTCTTTATAACCTATAGTATTTTCCATATCTGCCAGGTTTTCTATAAAAAAGAGTGGAAAATTTTTAACTCAAAAAAAATTAATGAAATTTTGTAAGGATTGTGAACCAGCGCAAGAAAATCACTTCGTAGCTTACACCACTGTAGTTTTGGGTTATATTGATGAGCCATTCTTTGATTTGATGGAAAGGATGTTCAGTAACTCTGCGGAAAAACTGGCAGATGCGATGACTATCCCGTTTTTTAAACTAATGGTTTTTTTGAGACTTGGACATTACACCGATAAACCTGACAAAAAAGACACTTGGCGAGCAAGATGTTTTTGGGACGAAGCAGCTGCGCGTGGCATAAAAATGCAGGAATTCCATTTTGGTCCAATTAGAGATACTTTTATCGCTCGATATAAAGACCCACGCCAAGGCGGGAAAAACAAAACAATTTTTTTTGATGGGCTCCCTCGCCCGGGATTTAAGGATTCTCCGACGCTTAAATGGATGGACAATAAAGGCATCATGAAAAAAAAGTTTTTGGAAGAAGGGCTGCCTGTTGCAAGAGGCGGAACCGCTTTGACAAAAAGAGGAGCATTAAAAATTTTTAATGATTTGCAAAAAGCACAAAAAACATCTGTTATCACCAAACCAAATTTGGGTTCCCGTAGCCGACACACGATGATTCACATAGATACACCCGCAAAGCTGATAGTGGGTTTTGAAAAAGCTAAGAAACTTTCACCAGTTGTGGTGGTTGAAGAAGAACTACGTGGATATCTTTTCCGTGGAACTTTAATTGGAGAGAAATTAGTTGGCGTAGTCAAACGCGACCAGCCAGAGGTTCTTGGCGATGGAATGCATACCTTGCAAGAATTGTTGGATGAAGAAAACAAAAGACCGGAACGCGATGGGCCCATCTTTCACAAAATAATCATAGACAAAGAAGCAGAAGTGGAGTTGGAAAGACAAAATATAAAATTGGAAGACATTCCCCAAAAAGGCCAAGTGATAACATTTTCCCAAAAAACCAGTCGTGGCTGTGGCGGAACAACTACTGAAGTCACGGATATTGTTCACCCGGATAATATTGCAATGTTGGAACATGTGGCCAAGTTTTTAGATGACCCGTTAATTGGCGTAGACTTTATAATTGAAGACATTACCAAATCTTGGAAAGAAGAACAGCACTGTGGAATCATTGAATGCAATAGTCTGCCGTTTATTGACCTCCACCATTATGTGATGTTCGGCAAGCCCAACAATGTTGCGGGCAAACTATGGGATTTAGTGTTGCCCGAATCTAAAAGCAAAATTTAAATAAATTAAAGTTTTTTAAGAAATTTATCTCTGAATCTAGAAAGCATCATTTGATTGCCATTTTCATCTAGTGGCACGTCATCAACGATAAAACCATGAACATTTATATTATCAACAATATTACGCAATTCTGGATTCTCATTTATTTGTTTCTCTATTTCAATTAAAGCATCTTTGTCTTTCAAGACTAAAATACCTTGCCCGGAAATTCCTCCGTTTTTTTCTCTGGCGATCAGGCTGATACCAATGTCTCCTCGCAGTGAATCACCGACAAATATCATCCGTCCTTCCGGAATTTTGATTCCCTTTTTTTCCATTTCATTTATCAAATAATGTATGGCAACTTCTTTTCCACCTCCAGACATAGTTTCATCGGTCGCAATATCTAAAAAGATATCTGACAACTTTAAATATTTTGCAAGTTTTTCCACAAATACTTTTGCATTTGCAGTAAAACCAACCATTGGAATTCCAAGACGTGAATACATCTCTGCTAATTTAAATATTGGAGCAATGTCTGCTTTTTCAAATTCTTCAGGATTTTTTTCGTATAATTCATCACAGATTCTTGCCGCAATTTTTCCATATTCTTCAAGAATTGCTTCGGCTACATTGTGCGCAGAGTGCCCCGGTTCATCAATTTCTTTTTTATTTGGAATAAAACGTTCTTTAAAATAAACCTCTTCGTCTTTCCATTCGGTGTGTCCGTCAACATAAATCCCTCGCATTCTATCAAATTCTCTAAAAGAGTTTCCTAACTTAAAACCTTTGTAATAAGTTTCCTCTAATTCTTTTGGCTCTTGGTCCGAAAAAAGTTTAGTGATAGCTTTGCCGTGAATGGCTGAAAGATGCGCCAGAGTTCCATCAATATCAAAAAAGGCAACTGCGCGAGGTTCACCATTTTCCATTATTTCTAATTTAATATCTTTCTTGTTTCCATCCACTCCGACAAGTTCAGATTGAATACTTATCCATTTTTTTTCAGTGGCAAAATCTTGATCAAAAATGTCAAAAAAGTCCATAAGTTTATATTTTTTCTATGGTAAGTTCTGATTTTGGATTAAATGCATCTGGGTCCATTTTGAGATGAGAAATATGTTTCTTCTCCACGACAAAATCACCCAAGAATCTCAAGAAGTCGGATGTTTTATTAATCTCCCCTTTTTCTTCCATGTGTTCAAATGGATGCGCTTCGGGCGTATATTCAAAATGTCCGCAAATTTCTCCATCCTTGTAAACGCGCAAATGATATTGGTCTTGAAAATCGGTTAATTTTCTCCAACTTAAAACTTGATCTTGGTCAATCCAAGCGATGAAGTGATTGCCGAATCCCCACTTTTCATTCAGGTGATGTTTGAGTTCTTCCAAGTTTCTACCCGGAGCCAGCCAGCCAAGATGGTATTTTTGTCTTCCCCTTTTATGCCAAATTATTCCTTTTTTAAGCAGAAATTGTCTGGTGGGCAAAAAGAAGGTATAAATAAAATCCCAAGTTTTTTGTTTTACCTTATCGGAAAAATCCATACACTTACTATAACACAATGATTTAATTTTTTACACATGCGTTACAGACTCCAAAAAGTTCCAAAGAGTGTTCTTTGATATTTTTGAATTTTGCGGATTTTGAGACAATTTGAGTCAGAACTTTTTCAATTTCCGGATTTTCAAAACGTTCCAGTTTATTACACTCTGTACAAACGATATGGTGATGATGATCTGAATCAAGTTCATAGTAAATTGCATCTTGGTGCAAGTCTATTCTTTTTACCAACTGGTTCTTTTCAAAGGAAGCAAGGGTACGGTATAAAGTGACTAAATCAATTTTACTGTTTTTTAATTTTTTGTGTATTTTTTGCGCCGTTTCCGGATGCATAATTTCAAAAAGCGTTTTCAAAATAATCAATCGTGGAATTGTATTTTTAAGTCCAGCTTGTTGTAGTATTTTTTTGAAGTCCTGTTTTGTTTTCATAAAAGTTTTAAACTGTTTTAATAAAACGTGAAAAAAGATAAGTGGCAAAAACAATGCTGGTGATAAAGAAACTTACCGGATATGGCAAATAAAATGAGACGAACAAAGAAATCCATGTTACTAAAAGTGCGATAGTGATTGACAACATCATACCGCTAGCCGGGCGTTTGGTAAAACGAGTCGCAATCGCGGCCGGAGTAACCATTAAAGCAAAAATCAAAAGAACACCGACCACTTGCACCGCAATGGAAGTAGCTACACCAACTAAAACCATAAAACCGACGGAAATTAAAGAGATTGAGACACCTTTTGCTTCAGCCACATCTTCATCAAGCGAAGTAAATACGAGGGGACGGTAAAGAGTGGCAAGCATTGCCAAAATAAAACATCCAGCAATCAGCGTTATGATTACACTGGCGGAACTAATACCCAGAATTTCACCGAACAAAAGAGAATACGCCTCAGTCGCATACCCGGAATATAAACTAATAAAAAGGATCCCAAGACCAAGCATGAAGGCCAGCACTGTTCCTATCTCTACATCTCTATTGCTTGTGCGTCGTCCCAGAGAACCCATTAACAGAGCGCCTCCTACGGTAAACACAAGCAACCCAAGAATCGGATTAATACCTAAAAGCACCGCTCCGGCCGCACCAGTAAAACCGGCATGAGATAAACCATGCGCCGCAAAAGACGAACGGCGTAAGACGACAAAATACCCAACCGCTCCAGCAATAATTGCGACAATTGTTCCAGCCAGGAATGCATTGCGCATAAAAGCATACGCGAATATGGTATGTAAATCAGATATGATATTAAAACTGAAATAAGGATTATTCATGATGATGTAAATCGTTATTTTCTACTCCTAAAATAGCCACGCGACCACGCGAATCTCGGAGCACTTCCACTTCTGATCCATATAATTTTGAAAGGGCTTCCGATGTCAGAACTTCTTCCGGTTTTCCAGCGACAACTTTTCCGCCAGCTACATATATGGCAGTGTCTAGCGCTCCAAGCAGCGGATTTATATTGTGAGCAATAAGCAAGACTGTGACACCCCTCGAGCGCGCAATCTCTTTTACCAACTGAACCATTTCATTTTCACGACGTATGTCAAGATTTGCAAGCGGTTCGTCTAAAAGCAACAACTCTGGATTTCCGACTAAAGCTTGCGCCAAAAAAACTCTTTGCAATTCTCCACCAGAAAGAGAAACCAGTGGTCGGTGTGCAAATTCTTCGGCGCCGACCGCGCGGAGTGCTTTCAAAGCTTCGTCTCTTTCAGCTTTTGCTTTCGCCGGCAAATCAAATCCCCATCGACAGTTGCATGCCCCGAGACGAACGATTTCAAGAGCTTCGATTGTTGTTCCGGTGTCAACAATATGTCTTTGTGGAATATATCCTATTCGTTTATTTCCCTTCTCTGGTTTTTTTCCAAATAATAGAATTTCGCCTGAGCGCGGACCCAGAAGTCCAAGCAATACACGCAACAAAGTCGTCTTACCGGAACCATTAGGTCCGATAATAGCCACAAATTCTCCCCTGGTAACAGAAAAATTGGTGTTTTCCCAAACAATTTTTTCTCCGTATCCCACAGAAAGATTCTTGGCTATTATTATTTTTTCTTTTTCTAACATAAAAATTATTTGCCAAGCGCATTTGCATTAAGAGCATTTTCCAAATTAATAAGTTCAGAGTTCATCCAATCTTGAAAAGACGCGTCTGGTGGTTGGATGGTTTCCGTTATGCCCACAACAGGTATATTAGCATCTCCCGCTAGTTTTTTCATAGTCAAAGTAATCGGCGTAACGGTCTGTTCATTGTAAACCAACACTTTCACCTGATTATTTTTCAGCAAATCTTCAAACTGAATGACGCTCTGCGCAGAAGGATCATTGCCTTCATCGATGGCATTCATAAATTGAGTTGGTGATACAAGATTGAGTCCTAGAGCTTGAGCCGGATAAACAAAGATGCTTTCGGTGGCAGCAATGTTTGTGCCGCCAAATTGCTGCTTGATGGACAAAACTCTATTTTGATAAGGTTTTAGCGCTGTCTGTAATAAAGTATATTGAGAATTATAATAATCAGAATTGGTAGGGTCAATCGCAATCAAATCTTGTTTCATCTGAAAAATAACTTGATTTACATATTGTGGGTTATACCAAAAATGTGGATTGTCTCCGTCTTTTTTACCAAGCAAAAGAGCTGCGTTCAAAACTTTGCGGTTTGGGTTCCCGCCGGCAGAAAGAAGTTTATCCATCCAGCTGTCATATCCAGCTCCATTTTCTATTACGTAATCAGCATTTGCCACTTCCCGTGCGTTAGTGGTGTCGCTCTCATATTCGTGCGGATCGGCATTCGGGTCAGAAACGATACTGACAACGTTTACGTGAATACCACCCAATTGCGAGATTAAACTTCCCCAAAAATTTTCCGCCGCGACAATCTGCACCACCTTGGAGTTGTTTGCCAAAGGAGCAGCAGCTTTTTTGCTAAAAATTATTCCCGCTCCTACAACCACCACCAAAAGGACTACAATCCAAATAATTATTTTTTTATTCATGTTATTTTTTTATTGATAATTCCGCAATGTGACTATAACCTAAACGCAAATCATTTGCAAGTAGGAAAGTGGATAATCAAAGAAAGTTATAGTAAAATATACGTTCATGCGATATTTTAAATATTTATTTTTCTTTGTAATCATATTCGGCGCGTTTGCTCTCTTCTCTTTCGAGGCTCATGCCCAAACGCAAAATCAAGCGACCATTGTTAAAGCGAAGGTGTTGGATGTGCTGACGACATCTACCGAACTTTTGCCGGGAAGCTCCACGCCCATCCCCACGCAAAGTCTGGAAGCGCAGATAACTTCCGGAACAGACAGCGGAAAAACTGTAATTTTTGACAATGATTACGTAATGCTAAAAAGTGGTGATATTTTTTATCTCAATTCCACGGCACAACCGGATGGAAGTTATATATATAGTGTCTTTGAGCCCGATCGCGTTCCGGTGCTTTTGTTTTTCGCAATTTTATTTATTGCTCTAGTGTTAATTTTCGGAGGCTTACAAGGATTGCGCGGACTCCTCAGTCTGTGCGGAAGTTTACTGGTCATAACCTTTGTCCTGCTTCCGGCAATTCTGCACGGATTCTCCCCTCTTTTGGTAAGTATCGTAGTTTCTTCAATTATTATTATTTTGGGTTCTTATATCACGCACGGATTCAATAAAACAACTTCGTCGGCGGTTATTGGAATGATTGTCACCGTGATAATCACCGGCATCATGGCATTTTATGCTGTGCACCAAAGCCAGCTTACCGGCATCACTGGCGACGAATCGATTTATCTTAATTTTGATACTACCGGTGGAATTGATTTGGTTGGTCTTTTGATGGGCGGAATTATGATTGGACTTTTGGGGGTGCTTTATGATGTGTCTATAGGACAATCAATCGCCGTAGAAGAATTGCATAACGTTGCGAAACATTTAAGCAGATGGACAATATATAAAAGAGCAATTCGTATCGGCCGAGAACACATCGGCGCCTTGGTAAACACTCTCGCCATCGCTTACGTCGGCGCATCGCTTCCGCTTTTACTTCTTTTTTATTCCGGAGCGGACGCCAGCTTTGCAATCATCATCAATCGCGAAGTTTTTGCCACAGAAATTATCCGAATTTTAATCGGCAGCATCGGCCTCGTGCTCGCGGTGCCGATTACTACCATCCTTTCAGTGATTATACTCATACCGAAAGGTAAGCAAGTTTTAGAAAAAGAACAACTGCAAAAAGAAGAAAAAGATTTAAGTCATTTTCATCACACGCACTAACTATTGAAAACTGCAATTATCATTGAGTGGTATAGAAAGTGTGTTGAACACATTTTGGCAGATATTCTCAATGTCAGCCGTTTTGGTGAAAGTGTGATCTTCTCCGGAATACGGAATAAACTGAACATTTTTTCCTTTAGCCTGCAGGGCGTTATAAAGCAAAGTGGCTTGCGAAGGAGGAACCGTTCTATCAGCCTGGGATTGCATCAAAATTATTTTTTGGTTGGTTAAGTCACTAATACGAGAAAGAATTGAAGCTTTGGCATAGAGGGTTGCGTTGCTTTTATTTGGCAAGCCACCGAAGTCCACATTAAATATGGAAGTTTTTAAAAGTTTGAGCATCGTCGCCCAGTCGGTGACTCCGTTGATGGAAATTGCTCCGCTAAATCTTGCCGGATAAGCTACGAGACTGCGGAGTGCCAGGTAACCGCCATAGCTATTACCCATCAAATAAGTGTCTGAAATGGAAAAATCTTTTTTGATTAATGCTTCTGCGTTTACCACATCGGTCACATCTCCTCTACCGACATTTTTTAGAATTTCTTTTGCAAAAGTTCCACCGTATCCATAACTTCCTCGATAATCTAGTTTCAAAACAATCACGTTGTTTGCCGCCAATTGATTTAATGTCAAATCATAAACAGCATAACTCGCATAAACATCATAGCCTAAATGTGTTTGTCTATATGGACCGCCATGAAGCCAAATCACCAGTTGGTGTGGTAAATTTTTATCAAAATTTTGTGGCGTCATTAAAACTCCGTGCATCCCGCCACTAAAAGATACGTCTTGACTGTTTGCAACCGGAGCGGAAGTGTCTGTCGTTAAACCGGAAAATCTTTGGATTTGATTGGTCGTTTCATTATAAAATTCTGGAAAAGATGAAGCACCTTGTATCACAAAAAAAGTAATTCCGTCCGCCCATCTTCTTATTTTAAAAGCATAAGAAGCGTTTTTAGCTATAACAGAAGTGGTTTTGGTCGAAAAATCATATTTATATAAATCCCAGGCATAAGGACCGGACTCGTTGGAAATAAAATATAAATCATTGGCGCTGGTTAAATTAAAACCGTTGACAGTAATAGATTTGGTAAAAATTTTTGTGCCTTTAAAAGTTTTTCCCTTTAAGGTCGTAAGGTTGAGCGAATAAAGAACCGGATAACCGCTGGAATCATCCTGATAAACCATGCGCGTATAATCCGGAGAAAATGCGACAATCGTCCCTTCATCTCCCAGTGTATCCCAAGAACTCAGGCGATAGCTTCGGGTGTAAGTTTTGCCGGTAACATTGTCCGTCAAATAAAGATATCTGGTATGAATATTGTTTTTAAAATATGAACTGGTGGAATAAGAAAAACGCGGCGAAGCACTGGTCGTGCCACTTGCCGGCAAGGTTGGAATATTTTTGCCGGCATCAACACAAGACAAGCTGCTAACCGTGCATGTATAATAATCCGGATTGTCCGTGTTGCCATATTTCAAAACAAAAGAATCAGTTCCCTGAGAAAGAATATCTCCATAATTAATTCCGCCCGCAAAAGAAAAAAAGGGAAATGTGATAAAAAATCCTAAAACCACGAATTTATATTTATTTCGTCTCAAAAATCCCATCTTTTGAGTATAACACAGAAGAAATATTAGCTGCGGAGCCGGGCGGATTCGAACCGCCGAGGGGTTTTGAAGCCCCTGCCTCTTTAGCAAAGAGGTACGTTAGACCGCTCTGACACGGCTCCTTTTATTTTTTTATAACTTAATTACTCTAGCATATTTCAGCTATTTTTCCATTTTTTATATGCTATACTCATTTTATGTTGGTGGGCTATGGAGAGATGGGTGAGTGGTTTAAACCAACAGTTTACTAAACTGTCGTCCCCTTAAAAGGACCGAGGGTTCGAATCCCTCTCTCTCCGCACTTTAAATTTACTTGTGGATAAACCTCCAGACGTTGGACATCCGCCTTTGGCGGGTGTCCAACGTCAATCCAACGTCTGGAGGAATTATTTCCTGATGAATTTTATTATTTTTCTATATGGAATTTTTGAGAAATCGGAAGTGTCTATTTCTAAAGTTTTACCAATATTAAGCGGAGTGAGTTTACTAGCTCGAAGTTCTCGCACAAAAGACAAGGGTATAACCCGAGGGTGGATAGGATGCCGCCCATCCAATCTTTTTGTAAATCTGTCCACTAAAATCTCTCCGGGTACTTTACAAAAAATCTCTATGATAGTCACACCAGAATTTTTTAATTGCAGTCCGAATTCTTCCATGTCGGGACTAGGTTTAAAGTTCCCTTCTATGATAACAGAAAACTTGTGTGTCAAAAGTGTTTTAGAAATATAAAAAAGCAGCGCCCAGCTGGGATCATTAAATCTGCGAGACCCTTGCACGCTGACCACCCTCATACTGTCGGACAAAACTTCTTTCACTCCATCTTTGTTGAACATCGGAATATGCAACTCACGTGAAAGCTCTTCTGCCAAACTGGTTTTGCCACTCGCCGGCAACCCATTTACAATAATTAATTTCTGTATTTTCATAACATAAACTATTGTAACCTTGACGAACGTGTATTGTAAATATTACAAAGAAATACTCTTAATAGTATTTTAATGTATTTCTTGTAACAAGAATGAGGCTTTATTTTTACTTTACGGCTTTTTTCTTCTTGGATGTTTTGGCAAGTTTCTTGACTGGCTTTGTTTTTGCTTTTTTTACGGCACCTTTCCATTCTCTTTTTAGTTTTTTCGTAAAAGCTTTAATTTCTGGTTCGTGCATCTCGTATTGCTTGGCATATTCCGCGGAAATACTGTCTACTACTTTATGGTAAAGAGGAACAGTGATTTCTTTTGATTTTTTTACTTCCTTTTCTACTTCTGTTTTCATCTTACCGATTAAATCCGAAACTTTCTTTTGGTGCTTCTTCCCTTCCGGGCCGAGCAAATAATAAGCTCCGGCGCCAAGCGCCATCCCCACTCCCGTCGCCAACATTTTTCCCCCTGTCATTCCGTTTTTCTTTTTCATAACTTTTTTCATATCTATTGTTATTAATTATTTATTCTCAGTTCTTAATACTAGCCGTTTTAAAACAAGAATTATTACAAATTATTTTTTGGATTTTCTTTTCTTTCCAAAAAGAAATTTAAAAATTATATTGTCTTTCATATCATCAAGCAGTTCTCTAGTCGTATCTCCGATATTGTTGATATTTTTTTCAAATTTTTCGGTAATTCTGGATAACGCACTAGCAGCGCGAATAAGGTAGTACAAAAAGATAGCTACTAAAATCCACAGAAAAACAAAACCCACTGAAGAAATAAAGAAGAAAAGCTCTGATTGTGAAGATGTGTCCATAACTGCATTGTACTCTTTTTAGTTATATAATTCAAATATGGAATTGCATGATAAATTGGAAGATAAATTCCGCCTGGATATAAATCAAAAAAGAGCTTTACGGAAGCTCAATATTTTTTCTGTGGCAGACTTGCTTTTCCACTTCCCTGTTCGATATAGCGATGTCAGCACGGTAATGAAAATCAGTGAGCTAACCGTAGGCACTAGTGCCACGGTTTATGGGAAAGTTTCCAAATTAAAAACTAAAAAGGCTTTTCGCTCCAAACTTTCCATGGGCGAAGGAGAAATTGAAGATTTGTCCGGAAAAATTAAAATTACTTGGTTCAATCAAGCTTATCTTGCCAAGATGTTACATGATGGCGAGAGTGTGAAACTAACCGGCAAAGTTACGCAAGGTAAAAATAGTGTTTATTTAGCAAACCCAGAATTTGAAAAATTACCTTACATGCCGATAGATTCACACGAGACACTTTTTGCCAAACCTGTCGGGGCAGACGGAAATAATATTTCTAACACAGGATTCTCGTATCCAATTTATGCGGAAACTCGTGGTATCACTTCCAAGTGGTTTTACCATGCGCTAGATAAAATATTCAAAGAAAAAACATTGAGCAAAATAGAAGATTATATTCCAGTGGAAATTTTGAAAAAATACCATTTACCGAGTTTAAAAACAGCATTAATTTGGATTCATAAACCAAAAAATAAAGATGATGCCGAATCTGCCAGAAAAAGATTTGCTTTTGAAGAAGTGTTTTGCATTCAACTGGAACGCCAGCATGACAAGTTTGAATATAGAAAAAATAAATCTTTCCAAATAAATGGAGGGGCAAGAGATGTGCAAGATTTTTTGAAACGTTTTCCTTTTGAACCGACTAATTCACAAAAAAACTCCATAAAAACAATTTTGGAAGATATGGGAAAAAACTTCCCGATGTCTAGGTTGTTAGAAGGAGATGTCGGCTCCGGGAAAACAGCTGTGGCAGCGACAGCTTCTTACGTGACAGTAAGACAGAGACCGAATGGCCAAGATTTTGGAAATCTACAAGTGGCATATATGGCACCCACGGAAATATTGGCGGCTCAACATTTTGAATCTTTTATACAATATTTTAGACATTTGCCAATCAATGTGGGACTAATAACCGGCAGCGGCTGTAGAAAATTTCCATCAAAAGTAAATCCAAGCGGATGGACCACCATATCTCGCGCGCAACTTTTAAAATGGGTGGCGAACGGAGAAATACCGATTTTAATCGGAACTCATGCGCTCATTCAGAAAACTGTAAAATTCAAAAATCTGGCCTTGGTCGTGATTGATGAACAACACCGTTTCGGCACAGCCCAAAGAAGAAAACTGGTACGCAAAGACAACATAGCCCCGCATTTACTTTCAATGACTGCCACACCCATCCCCCGCACTCTGGCGCTCACCATATATGGGGATTTGGATTTATCACTTTTAAGCGAAATGCCAGCCGGACGCAAAGAAATCATTACGGAAATAATTACGCCAAACAAGCGAAGCGAAACATACGAAAAAATAAAAGAAGAACTAAAAAATGGCAGGCAGCTTTATGTGATTTGCCCAAGAATCTTTGAAGCAGAGGAAGAAGCTGGGAGTGAAATCCTGAATGTTTCTGGACGCTCTTCGCAGCGCGACGGCGCGAGAAAAGCAATTTTTCAGCAGAAAAATATGCGTGCCGACAGAAATATTCAGGATGAAGCGATTAAATCTGTCACCGCCGAAGCTAAACGTTTGAAAAAAGAAATCTTTCCAGAATACGAAATAGGAATCTTGCACAGCAAAATGAGTAAAGAAAAAAAAGAACAAGTGATGGAAGATTTTAACGCCGGGAAAATAAATATTTTATGCGCCACATCTGTGGTAGAAGTCGGCGTGAATGTTCCAAATGCAACCATCATCATCATTGAAGGCGCAGAGCGTTTTGGACTCGCCCAACTGCACCAGCTCCGCGGACGAGTCATCCGCAGCACATACCAAGCTTATTGTTATATTTTTGCTGATGCGAAAAGCGAAAAGACAATCGCCAGATTGAAAGCATTAAAAACTGCTAAGAATGGTTTTGAATTGGCGGAATTGGACTTGACCCTGCGAGGCGCAGGAGAACTTGGAGGCACGAAACAATGGGGTATCACCGACCTCGGTATGGAAGCAATAAAAAATATAAAGATGGTAGAAGCTGCCCGTGCGGAAGCCGTCGCCCTGATAGAAAAAGATCCCGAGCTTGCAAGCTGTCCGCTTTTAAAGCAGAAAGTTCACGAGAAAACTTCTGAGTTTCATTTTGAATAAAACTATTTATTCTTTATTTATAATTGGGTTTTATTTCTTCTGCACCTTCAATATGACTAGAAACTCTGGCAAGTGCGTAAAGCAAACTGGAAAGACGATTTAAGTATTTCATCGTGTGTTCGTTCATATTCACTCTGCCTTCTTCTTTTACCGCTACCACTCGCCTCTCCGCCCGGCGTGAAAGTGTACGCGCGACATCAAACAATGCACCGACTTCTGTCGCCCCGCTGATGAAGAAACTTTTTATTGGTGGTAAAACTTTTTCTATCTCATCCACAATACTTTCGGCTCTAGTTATTTTATCAGGGGTAATATTTAAAGCAGAGCCAGCGACTTCGGCTTGAACAATAAATAAATTTTGCTGGATTTCTAAGATAATCTCGGAAAAATTATTTTCACCTATGGCGGTTTTAAAAATCATGCCTTTAGTTTTGGCGCGAACTAAGCCAAGAAAAGAATTTGTTTCATCAAGTGAGCCCAATGCTTCGGCAACTGAAGAGCTCTTGGAGATACGCTGATCGCATCCAAATGTCTTTGTCGTACCACCATCTCCTTTTCTCGTGTAAAGCATAAGTTTTAAAATTCTTTCTCGGTATAGTTTTTACTCAACACACATAAAATTCTGCTGAATTTTTGCTTTGCTCGGCTACCCGCTCATCGAGTCTGAGACTCTCAGAGTCGAATGACCTGCGCAAAGTTTCATAAAAACTACACCTTCGACGAATTTTCAACGAATTTTAATCTATATTTCGCAGACACCGGAAACACAAGCGAGTTCTTTGGCGCCGACGGTGTTGTCGGTGGCTTCGTATTGAGAAAGCTTGGAAAAATCAATCTTACCAATAGCCTTGGAGCGTCTCTCGTATTCTTCTTTGGTAATAGCTTCATATGGGGCCAATTGATAAACATGGTCAGAACGAGGCAAAAAAGAAAGTCCGCCAATCCAATCCCAGTTTTCATAAACAAAGTTTCCGACAGCCAACCACTCTTCCGGACCGACATAAATAGTAGCCGATGGATTGTGTTCTACAAAATGTTCTTTAAGTCTCTTCCATTCTTTCAGCAAATCCAAGGCAGACACTTCGTCTTTGAAAATTGCTCCTTCTGGCGCTTTCACTGGAAATTCCAACACATAAGTGGTAGCTGAGTTGGCAGATTGACCAATTTCCGGCAAACAAGGAACTCCTTGATCGCGAGCCATCTGTAATAATGTATCGGTATGAGAAATTCTTACACGACGAATAAAATACTGAGCAAACCAAGGATGCATACCCGAACCCACGCCGAGAAGCTGACCGGAATTTCCATGAGGCTTCACGCAAGTGATGGCAGTTGATTGATTAATTCCGAAACGTTTTGCATATTTTTTGTTTGTCTCAATAGAATCCAATCGAAGAGTATCTAAAACTTTGTCATCTCTGACGAGAGGGTTGTCATAATAACCAGTCAAGGATACGCCAAGCAATCTTTCGGCCTCACAATTTTCTTTCCATTTCTTGGAGAGATAACCAAAGTTGGTCAAAGTAGATTGATAGGTGCCCACGAGTGTAGCCAACTCCATTTTTCTTTTGAGTGTTACGAGAGTGTCCTTTGGGCGAATGACGATGCTGGTCAAATTACAAAATTGTTTTGAGCGTAGATAAATTTCTCCACAAGGATTTAAGCCGATTTGCTTTTCATCTTTGATTGCTGCCCATCTACGAGCCGGCAACTGTTTTTCCAAGCCTCCTCGATTAAAAATTCCGCGTTCTCCTGATTTAGATTTAACTAAAGAAGTCCATTCATTTAAAAATTCCTCTGCGGTCGGTTTATAATTATACACAGCTGAATTATTTGCCATGCTTCTCTGCCCTTCTGTCAGATAGAATTGACCTTTCTTAGCATCTCGCATATCTGTGTCTTCCAATTCGGAAAGAGAAATGAGGGCGCTACGCCTGACGCCTCCAGCTACAACGATCAAACCTATCTGGCAAATGATGTCGTGCATGTCTATATTTGATAAACGGCGTCCTTGTTTTGATAAAATTTTTCTTCTGGCAAAATCCATCAAATCAATAAGTGGTTGAGGGCCGGATGCTTTTCCACCAGCCGTTTCCAATCTCGCCCCAGCTGGCCTAATCATAGAATAATCAAATTTTACATCTTTGCCTCCAAACCAAGCGTCCAAACCGAGAACAAAAGCATCCGCCCAGCCTTCTTTGCTGTCTACCACTACATGAGTACCCAACTTTTCTTTGTTTTGTTTCTTAATTTGTGGAAATTGTTGCACATTTTCCCATTCGACGGCAAAACCGAGCCCTGCTCCGCACATGGAGATATACATAATCTCTCCCAAGTCTTGCGTACAGGTTGGAGCGATATAAGAACAGTTGTATGCCCAGACATTAGACTGACGGCAAGCTTTTCCCGAAGACCACAATAAGCGCATGGAAGGACAAATATCTTGACTCAAAATTGCTTCGCGCACATCGGAATATTCTTTGGCAGATAATTTTTCTCCCAAGTTTTCTTTCATGTAAGCCATGTAGCGGTCAACTGTTTCTACCCAAGTTTCACGGCGACCCAACTCTGGAACCCAGCGAGAATAAAACTGATAGAAAATATATTCCGAGTAGGGACTAGAAAAATATTTACTTGATTCTTCCACTGCCTTCCTTACAACTTCTGAAACCGGACCAAAAGCTTTTCTCAATTCTGAACGTTTATTTCTGTAGAGAATATATTTTTTTGCAGTCTCGGTAAAACTCTTGGTCATCAATTCTTTTTCTACGAGGTCTTGCACCAATTCCACTGTCGGTAAAAATTTTGCTCCTTTGGTTGTGCTCTCTAATTTGGATTGAAGATCGAGAAGGTTTTTGAAGACACTGTAAGAAATCATGCTTGACTCCAGCTCTCCACCTTCACCGGTAACTTCAAATGCTTTAAAAGTTGCTCGCGCAATTCTATCCAAATCAAAAGGCACAACTTCGCCGGTGCGTCGTCGGATTGCTTTTATTTTTTTCAACTCACTTTTTAAAATTTTCTTTTCTTTTTTTATTTTTGTTTGCATTTGATTTAAATTGTTTTAGGATTAAAAATGTTTACGCTGCTTTCTTTTGGTTTTTCTTTTTTCTTAATCAAATACTTGTATATGGCGGGAGATAAAATAAAAGCGAGAGTGACATTTCCTAAGAGATGCAGTGCGGTGAATGGAATTTGTCCAATCAAAGATGCCAAAAAAGATTGGTGAAAGAAAAGTGGGCCGACCGTGAGCCCGGTGACTGCGTCATAAAACAAAGTTCCGACGAATGCAAAGCGCACATAACCCCACATGCTGTTCTTTTTTTCGGAAGTAATGCTGTCTTTGGCGGAAAAATAATAAAAAGAACATAGACCAACCACTCCATAAGCTCCCGCGGTAAAAAATGTTTGCACTCCGAGAGTATGAGTAACAACATCAAAAAGTAAAATAGAAAGAACAGCAAAAGAGAAACCCATAAACGCTCCGTAAGCACGACCAATCGGCATCGTCGTGGCCATTATCGGCTCCACATTCGGTGCGCGAAACGGAATAAGTCTAACGAGTAAACACAAAAGAAGTGTTAGAAAAAATTTAAGATAATTTTTGGGGGTCGTTTGCATGGACAGTCATTATACACGAAAACAGGCCATTTGTGTAAAGTGGATAACTTGCTTTTTTACGAAATTCCACTGAAAAAAGTTTTTAAGCAATAGAAAAAAATAAAAACAAGACACTTTTAACCCTTGTTCATTTTTGAGTTTGAAAATAAGTCTTTTTTTAGAAAAATTTTTCCCACTTTCCAGATTTTTTAAAAAAATTATCTATTGACAAAATAATTTTATTGTTTCTTTGTGAATTTTCAGTAAAAATACTCTATTTTTTGTCGGGATCTTTTTCTCCGAGTGATTCAAGTATTGCAGTAGCAGCGCCAGATGCGTAGGTATCTGCATCAAAATTTTCTAAAGTATTTCTTTCTTCTGGATAGTGTTTTAAATCCGAAGCTACGTTCATATATTTATCTAAATCAAAGCTTTTATCAATTAGTTCACATAAAAGTTTTATGATTTCCGGATTTTCTTTGTTTGTATTAGCGTAAGAAATAATTTTCGCTTGAAAGTTTGGGTTTAATTGCATAAAATACTGCGTCCTGTCTTCAAACTGCATTGCGGGAACAGCATTCAATAAAAGCTTCTTGTTTCGAAGGGCTTCGATCGCATTTTTACTTAATCCTTTTTGTATACTTCCTTTTTCCATAAATTTATTTGCTTGTCCGTCCTCTTGGATTCGAACCAAGGACCCCAGAGGTATAAGCTCTGTGCTCTAACCAGCTGAGCTAAGGACGGATGTGTGCTATCTATTAAGAACTAATATTTTCTTCTATCGGTGCAACAATTTCTTTTTTCTTTAAAAGTATTCCGTGCGCGACAAGAATTTTTTCATAATCTTCTTGTTCGAGAGTTTCCACTTCAATCAACTTGTGAGCGATGGCGGTAAATGCTTTTTTGTGTTCGGTCAAAACTTTTTCAGCGGTCTTGAGTCCGTCGTTGATAATTCTGGAAACTTCTGCATCAATTTTTGTAGAAACAGTTTCCGAAAATTCTTTTTCCACAACCTCGCCAAACTGCGGTCTGCCACCACCATCAACCAATGCAATTGGTCCAATCAAATCAGACATGCCCCATCTCGTCACCATCGCGCGTGCCAAGCCCGTAGAAACTTGCAGGTCACTTGATGGACCAGTCGTCACATCTCCGAAAATCATTTGCTCTGCCACATAACCGCCGAGGGACATGGCGATGTCATCAATAAATTCTTTTTTGGATTGCAAACGTCTTTCTTCGAGCGGAAGTTTGAGAGTGTATCCTCCGGCATTACCACGCGCGATGATAGAAACTTTGTGCACCGGGTCGGCATGCGGAAGCACAGAAGCCACGATGGCATGTCCGGCTTCATGATACGCAGTGATTTCTTTTTCTTTTTTAGAAAGCAAATGACTTTTACGTTCAGGGCCAAGCATCACTTTTTCAATCGCGCGAATTAAGTCAAACTGGAAAACTTTTTTTCGATTTTCTCTGGCTGCCAAAATTGCACCCTCATTCATGAGTGAGTATAAGTCAGCTCCGGAGAAACCGGGAGTTCGTTCGGCGATGAGTTTTAAGTTTATATCTTCAGCCAAAGGTTTCTTTAGAGCATGAATTTTCAATATTTCTTCGCGGTCTGCGCGGTCTGGCAAATCTAGAATCACTTTTCGGTCAAAACGGCCTGGTCGAACAAGGGCTGGGTCCAAAACATCCGGCCTGTTTGTCGCCGCCATGACGATGACCTTATCGTTTGGTTCAAAGCCGTCCATTTCCACTAAAATCTGGTTTAAGGTTTGTTCGCGTTCGTCATTGCCTCCGCCAAATCCCCCTCCGCGAGTGCGTCCGATCGCATCTATCTCATCCACGAAGATAATTGCTGGCGCCGCGCGCTTAGCCATCTTGAAAAGATCACGTACGCGTGAAGCTCCGACGCCGACAAACATTTCCACAAATTCACTTCCGGAGAGATGAAAAAATGGTACGCCTGCTTCTCCAGCCACCGCGCGAGCCAGTAAAGTTTTTCCTGTGCCGGGAGCACCAGTTAGAATGACTCCTTTCGGAATTCTCGCTCCGATGTCCAAAAACTTTTTCGGACTTTTCAGAAAATCAACAATCTCTTTCAATTCTTCCTTCGCTTCTTTGCATCCGGCAACGTCTTTGAATGTTACTCGATTATTTTTATCATTCGGATCGGTGATTCGCGCCTTGGATTGTCCGAAAGAAAATGCCTGCATGCCGGCGCCTTTGACTTGCCTGGAGATATACCAGAAGAAAAGTAAAATAAATAGCAGGGACAAAATCAAAGGAGAGAAATTTAACAACCAGTACATAAATCCTGTCTGATCTTGTATCTCAATATCAGTCTTGGCGATAGCGGTCGCAGGTACACCGTAATCAAAAAGAGTTTCCGAAAGTGGTGAACCAACTTCTTTTTTAGAATCTTTCACATCACCGTTTTGATAAGTGATAGTCAAATCATCTCCCTGCACCACAATCGTTTTCACATTTCCAGCGATGACGCTGTTGGCGAGGTCAGAAATAGAAACTTGTGGAACTGTTTTTCCGCTTCCGGAAACAATTAAATATAGTCCGGTAATAGCCAAAAAGAAAAGGATTGCTCCAGCCAAACTGCCTCCCCACTTCGTCGGTTTTTTCTTCTTTTTGCTTTTATCTTGCGGATCTTTTTGATTTAGGAAATTAAAATCCATCTGGCTACTTTAGCACAAAAAATGAGAAAAGTGAAATGGAAAATGATTTATTTATTGTCTATAATTTTATATCGCTTATTTCTTCCTCTACTCCAGATATTTTCTTGCCCCGAAGCTACAACAACCTTTCCACTCGAGACTAGGCCATTAGTAGCAGTACCCGCAGACTGTACAGTTACCGATAATTCATTTGCTATTTCTTTAATCGATAAGGGGTTCTCTGGATTTTTTGATAAAAGTTCTGTAACTTTTTTTATTATACCGCCAGGTCCAAAATTTTCATAAAATAAATCTACGTTCGAAACTGTATATCCTGTTTCTGTTTTAGAGATACCAGGCAAAGATAAAACTATTTCATCCATTTTGTTTTGTGCTACCCCCGAAGGAAGACGTGATAAACCAAGTGTGACCAACATATTGTCAAAAGTCATAGTGAACCCGCTATTTTCTTTTTTTATGTTAGCGGTTCTATTGTACAAAAAATGGTTTAACAAACCTCTAGCAGAAGCTAACTGTTTTTGTATTTCAGTTTGATTTGTAGTATCTTGCTGGGGTTTATTGTCTAACACTAAGTGAGCCCGAGCTTTATCTACCTTTCTAATTAACCATTCCTCGTTTTTCATATTAAAATAATACCATCAAAAACAATGGTAGTAAAATAAAAAAATTGTGGAGATGTGGGAAATTGAATCCCAGTGCAGAAGGTTATAGCAGAGAAGTCTACATACGTAGCTCGCTTTTTGTTTTAAATTAAAAAATTCTTAAACGAGCCAAATATTTTTTAATCGAGCTCTTTTGTTTTGGAAAAAAGTCAGAGCGGTCTTCTTCCCTATCCCGATAATATTATGCCTCTACGTATATATCGGAAGTCTATACGAGAGACACCAACCTTGGCTTACGCGAAAGCTGGAGCAAGAGCTAACGAATTACCGAAGTAAGGCGAAAGCATTGCTGTAAAAGCTGATTTTGCAATTAGCTGTTGAACAAATTTTTACGAGATTATGTTCATACTCGGTATGCATCAATGCAAATAGGCCAACTGTCTATGCCTTGCATCCCCAAATATTGTAGCGGAGCTTCTCCTTTCCCTCTCCTTCACAAGGAGAGGGTGCCCTTTAGGGCGGGTGAGGTCGCAAATTTCAAAGTTCTATCTCTCTTTGAATTCCCTTCTAATCTCGCGATCAGTGTCGCGTTTTTTTATAGTTTCGCGTTTATCAAATTTTTTCTTGCCTTTGACCAGCGCAATTTCTACCTTGATTTTTCTATTTTTATTATACACTGAAATTGGCACTATTGTCAAACTCTTGTTTTTCTCGCTTCCTGCAAGTTCCCCTATTTCTTTTTTAGTTAACAAAAGTTTGCGATTTCTAAGCGGGTCATAATCTTTTGGAGAATTTTTGGGCTGATATGGAGGAATATTCGCATTGATTATAAATGCTTCACCTCCACGCACGATGACAAAAGCACCCTCAAGCGACATTTGCCCCGCCCGGACCGACTTTACTTCCGTACCCAAAAGCTCAATACCGGTTTCGTATTTCTCCAAGATTTCGTAATTGAACCTCGCTTTTCTATTTTCTGCATAACTAGCCATGTCTACATATTATCATATTAATTGTCTATATATTGATTTTAAGTTGACTTTATGCCATAAATACGCTATTATCTTGTAGTCAAAGGGTTTTCTACTTAGACAAAATATCAATTGCGAGAAAGAATAAACAACCAAATACGGGCGCGAGAAGTTCGAGTCTTAGACAGCGAAAACAAAAATCTTGGGGTTTTAAGCATTAAAGATGCTCTAGAGATGGCAGAGAGTAGAGGTTTGGATTTAATCGAGATATCTCCAAATGGCAATCCGCCCATAGCCAAGATAATGGATTTCGGCAAGTATCAATATGAGGCCAACAAAAAGCTTAAAAAAGCAAAAGCTGGCGCCAATAAGACCGAAACAAAATCAATCCAAATAAAAATAGGCACCGGAGACCATGATTTAGAATTGAAAGCAAAAACTGCTTCCAAGTGGCTCAAGGAAGGGCACCGAATTAAAGTTGAACTCTTCTTGGCTGGACGCGCAAAATACATGGATGAGAAATTTTTAAGAGAACGCTTAGACAGAGTCTTGCATTTAATTACCGAAGAATATAAAGTATCCGACACATATAAAAAAGGTCCGAAGGGATTAACCATAACAATAGAAAAATCAAAATAGTTCGACAAAGCTCACTATAAATAATAAATAAATTTATGAAAGGAATGAAAACAAACAAGTCATACAGTAAAAGATTGAAACTTACCAAAAATGGTAAAGTTCTTTCTCGCAAACCAGGCTTTAATCATTTCAACGCAAAACAATCCCGCACCACTGAGCTCGCCGGTAAGAAACGCCAGACTTTTATTATTAAGAACAAACCAAAATCACATTTATTACCATTTAGCTAAACCTCTCCCCAAACCCCTCTCCTTGCCAAGGAGAGGGGCGAAGGGGTGAGGTGAATCGAATTTTATGACCAGAGTAAAAAAAGGAGTACATGCATTAAAAAGAAGGAGAAGTGTTTTGAAGCAAACTAAGGGAATGCGCCATGGACGCAGTACCAAGGAACGTCAGGCAAAAGACGCGCTCTTGCATGCCGGAGTTATTCTTTCGCGCATCGCAGAGACAAGAAATCACATAATCGCAAACTTTGGAATATTAAAATAAATGCTGGTGCCAGAGAACTCGGAATATCATACTCCAAGTTAATCGATGGTTTACATAAGAAAAACATAATGCTGGACAGAAAAATTCTTTCCGACTTTGCCGAACATCATCCAAAAACATTTGCAAAAGTCGTAGCAGCAGCTAAATAAACAACATAAAGAAAAATCCCCATCTAGGGGATTTTTCTTTATGTTGTTTATTTGATTTTTATTGCACAGGAGAACTAGAGGGTTTGGAAGCTTTGTATTCAATTTTGTCTTTCTTCACCAAAGCAATCACTTCTTCAAGAAGTTTTTTGGGGTCGGGGCTGTGAACAATTTTCGGATCCGGGCGATGTCCTTTCGCTATTATTTCTTCGAGTTCCGCGCTCATCTCCCAAGGACCTTCAAATATACCGATTGGTTTTTGGTCTTCAAAGGCAACCGTAAACTCATGAATCGTGCCGATTCGCCCACAACCGCAGTACGACAGCATCAGAACTACGAGTCAGTAAAAGATCGCGACCGGGGTAACCAAAGCCGGTATAAATAATCAAATCCATGTAATCTATCGGGAGTTTGTAAACTTCCACGTGTTCACGCTCCGAAGCTGCCGGAGAGATACCGATGGAAATTCCGCCTTCTTCTTTGGCGCCCATCGCAGCCCAGAAAGGAAATCCTGTCGTTGCTCCCGTCACCAACACCGCGCCTTGGCGAGCAATTTCCCGTCCTAGTTCTTTAGCTAAGTCTAACGCTCCGATTCCGCAATGACCCGTCTCCGCTGCACCGGAGACACAGATTTTGATTTGGTTGTGTCCGTGTTTATTATTCAATTCACTTAAATTCATTTCGTTAGTGTAGCATAAACATCCTTGTCGGACAACAAAATTGCAGCAAAAAGGATAGAACATTTTAGGGACTTGCGCAGTGCAACGGCGCGAGCAGGAAGAATTTTTTAGCAAAAAAATATCTGTGCCCTAAAATGTTCTATCCTTTTTGTAATTAGAAATTTAATATTACACTGCTTCCCTGCTCTGGCGCAGAAGCATTGAGACCCAAGTTGTCACGAATTTTTTGTACCAAAAACATTTCGGATTTTGGTTCTCCCATCACCACAAAAATTTGTTTCACTTTATCCTGCATGTCTTCCACAAATTGGAGTAGGTGGTCAGAGTCTTTATGGCCAGAATATCCAGATATTACAACAACGTGTGAACGAACCACCACTTCTTCTCCGGAAATACGTACAGTCTTCATTCCTTCTTCAATCAAACGTCCGGGGGTTCCGACAGATTGATAGCCAGTCAACAATAAGGTGTTGTTTGGGTCCGGTAAATAATGTTTTTCATGATGCACCACACGTCCACCGGTCGACATACCGGAACCGGCGATAACTATTTTGGGATTTGGTACGGTATCAATCATTTTGGATTCCTCCGAGCGCAAAGTGCTATGCAGACCCGGGAAATTAAATAAATATTCTTTAGAAGAAATGGCGTTTTGCGCCGCTTCGTTGAAGTAACTTTTGTATTGTTTAAAAACATCGGTCAGACGGATAGCTAAAGGAGAATCAAAAAAAATCGGCATGACTGGAATACGGTCATTGGTCACAAGCCCATCAAGCTCAAAGAGAAGTTCTTGTGAACGTTCCAGGGAAAAAGTCGGGATGATAAGCGTTCCTTTTCTCTTATAATTATCCTGAATCGTTTCTGCTAAAAACTTTTGACGTTCATTTCTGGATTCATGATTTCTATCGCCATACACACTTTCCATAACTAAATAATCCGCATCGGTCACCTTATCTGTGTCTGGTAATATAGGCGAAGGACTATTACCCAAGTCTCCGGTAAAAACAATTTTCTTTCCGTTATAAATAAATTCAACCATGGCCGAACCTAAAATATGTCCGGCATTTAAAAAGTTCACCGTGACTTTCGGAGTGATATTTATATTTTCGTGATACTTAAAACCTTGCCAGAGCGACAATGCCAGTTTTATATTTTCGGCTGAATAAATTTTATCCAAACCCAAATCTGTATTTTTGCTCAAAATCTCGGCAGTGTCTTCGAGCATTGGCGTGGCAAGACCTTTGGTCGGTTCAGTGGAATAAATTTTTCCACGAAATCCTTCTTGTATCAGTTTTGGCACTCTACCTAAATGGTCCACATGAGCGTGAGTTACGAAAAGAATGTCTATTTCCTTTGGATTGTACGTAAAGGGGTCCCAGTTTATATCATCAGCCACTTTTGCTCCTTGAGTAAGTCCGCAATCAACTAAAATTCTCTTACCATCAATTTCTAAAAGAAAATTTGCACCCGTTACCGAGCCAGTACCTCCATAAAATGTCAATTTAACTGTTCCTCCGATATCTTTTTCCATTCTTGTATTATATCTCATTGAAAAGAAAAAATCTCCACCGAAGCGGAGAATTCTTCTTAGGACTATCTCGGATGTATTACCATAGCTTAATAGCTAAGTGGGTGTTAGACGTGTAGAGCCAAGGCTAAACTCGATCGAAACTCCCATAAATTAGTGTTCTAGGTAATAATCAGAAATAACCCTACCTAAACTATACTCCCCTAATATTTTTCCGCAACCTAGACGAAAGATTTTTTTTGTTTTGGAATGAAATTGAGAAAAAATTAAATTAAAAACGCATATCAAACCAATTCAAATTATAATCATCTTTTATCACAGCTCTTTCGCCTTTTGGTGTAGCCATTTTATTTTCCAATCCAAGTAATTTTATTGCTTCTTGCACACTTTCTTCACTCGTTCCTTCAATTTCTAGATATGCTGGCATCCCTGGATACTGGTCTAAATCAAAACGCCAATTTTTTAATGAAAAAGAAATTCTATCTTTCTCTTGGTGCGCATAAAGCTCCATTCCGAATTCCAAAAACATATTTCCAAGAGCATTTTTGTCTAAAACTTTCAAATTTATTTCTTTGTGCGAACTTGAAGCTCCGCTAAAATTACGATTTCCCTTCCAAGTTGCTTCGCTGTTCCCCTCTCTATCTGTCCTGATTCTTAAAAACCATGGATCATCTCCGTCGTGCGTCAAACCCTTGGGACCGTACCAGTCTACCGTTAGACGAGTGTTTAAAATTTCCTCAGCGCCGAGTGAATTTAGTTTCTTTTTTATCTCTTCAGTATTAACATCCAAAATTTTTGTTTCAATTTCTTGCATAAGAATAATTATTCTAAATGTTTTTTTATTCCTTCTACTACGGCAATTAATTCCTCGTCGGGAGATGTTTCTCGACTCCCTGGTCTGTAAAGAAATTTTCTTGGATCATATTCAGTAATTCCGGTGTCTCCTTCTTTTCTCGGCAACATATGCAAATGAAAGTGAGGGACTGCTTGCCCAGCCACTTTGTTTTCATTCCAAGCGTAATTAAAACCTTCGGCATTAAATGCTTCTTGCAAGGCTTTTTTTAACTTTTTTTGTAAAGCAAAGATGGCTGTCACCTCTTCTTTTGTCATATCATTAAAATCGGCTACACACCTTATCGGACATATTAAAATATGTCCAGGAACAATCGGGATATTTGTCGGAAAAGCCCACGCAAGTTCGTTGCTTATTATTTCTCTCTCCTTCACGCTTGGATTAGTACAATATACACAAATTTTTTTATCCATAAAAAGATTATAGTTGAAATTATAATTTAGTCTAATTGATATCCCCATCCTGGTTGCCAACTGTGGGTGTTTCGCCAATCTTCGACAAAAGCTTGTTCCCAAGTTTTTCCTTTTAATAAAACATCCAAGGCGAGTTGCGGAGCTTGATGCGCAACAATGGCAACACTTTTCCCATCATAATTATTTTTTAAAAAATCCAAAAAATCTTTTATTCTCTTTTCAACATCTAAATAACTTTCTCCCTTAGGAAACGGGGTGTCTATAAATTTAGTCTTTGAATTTATCCACAGGAACATAGATTTCCCATTATTATCTCCATAATTACATTCACGAAGTCGAGCATCTGGAATAATTTCATATTTATCTCCGAAACCAAGCTCGGCAGAATCAACCGCTCTTTTTAAGTCAGAACAAAACACAACATCAAAATGTTTATCTGCCACAAGAGTTCCGAGTTCTTTGGCTTGTCCAATTCCTTTTGCCGATAATTCTCCTCCCAGCCAACCCGTGGACAAGTCTTTCTCGTTGTCCGTGGTTGTTCCGTGCACAAAATAAGTTATTTTAACAGCCATAAATTTATTTTTTATTTTTCTCAAAAAGCATAATATCGTATTTGCTGTTTACCATCAGGTCTTCTTTGGAAACACCTAGAGCAATAATAAAGTCAGCTAAGTCTTGCTGAATTTTTTTTCTTTCTTCAGGATTTTCTTCTGTGACAATTTTTTCCACTTCAATGAATTCTCCCAAATCTTTCACAGTATCAAGTTCAATTACCATATCTTTGTACTTTGTTTTAGTTCTTTTCTTATTTACGGTTGGAGCTTCTTGATATTTTAAAAGTTTTATAATTTCCATCATCATTTCTCCATCTTTTACTTCCAATTCTCTTTCAATTGAATCCTGTCTGCCAGACTGAGAAATTTTTAAGGTGAAAAAATATTTATCACCTTGATTGCGAACTCTCAAAATACCAGTGCCAATTGGTGGAGGAAAAGTAAGCCCTTCAGGAAAATAAATATGGTCAATTTGGTGAAGTTCTTCTCCAAATTTACAGCCTAAAGATTCAAGTTTTTTTACAATTTCTTGCCTATTTTTTAACCTTGCTTTTACTTCAACTTCGTACATGTTTTACTCATCTACTCCAAAGCGTTTATATTCAAAAGTTTTCATATCGCCAAACCAGTGCTTGATTTCATGTTCCGCTTCTTCCGGAGTTTCGGAACAGTGTACAATATTCATCACCGCGCGTTTTTCTTTATTCGCAAGAGCCGGACTATCAATGGAAAAATCTCCGCGAATTGTTCCGACTTCTGCCAAATAAGGCATCGTTGGACCAGCAATTTTTCTGACTACGTCTACGGCATGAACTCCTTGCACAATCATCTTTACTAATGGAGAAGATTCCATATAATCAATCAGCCATTTGCGGATATCTGGACCGATAACAACCGGGTCAATTGTGCCAAAATCCGTCATCGCGTCATAGCCATATTTTTCATAGGTAGAAAGAGTTTTTTTGCCGAGTCGAGTAATCCAAGCCTCGTCTTTTGGATAATGATTGTCTAATTGGTCGTGCGAAGGTTTAAACATTTCCAACGCCACAATTTTCAAATCTCGCTGTTCAAAGCGACTAATAATCTCCCCTGTCAGACCCTTACGAACTCCGTCTGGCTTGACCATGACATATGTTCTTTCTTCTTTTGGATGTTTCATAACAAGTATTCTAGCAGAAAAAATTCTTTTTGCAAAATTAATTTCTCTCCCCTCTCCTTCACAAGGAGAGGGGTCGGGGGTGAGGTCTTATTCCATCGTACTATATCGCGCCATGATTTCGGCTTCGACTTCGGCGCGGTCACGACCAAATTTTACATAAGAAAGTTCTTTTAGACTATCCACGATTTCCGCATTGCCTACCTCTGGCGCGAGAGTTTTTAAATTGAAAGGTTTGGTTGGCTGACCATTTACCAGCATATTTACATAAGCATTGTAATTATCAAGCTTGGTTATATCTTGCGCAGTAAATTGCGGTTTAAATTTTGGTTCCAAAAATGTCGCATCTTCGGTGCCGACACGGAAAACAGCCATCGAGCCGACATTCCCAAAGACAGCATTCTTGATATTATCTTCGAGTTGAGTGATATATTGATGCGCAATATTTAACGAGAGTCTGTATTTTCTTGCTTCAGACAAAATGGAAGCGATGGAATCAGTGGTGACATTTTGGAACTCATCGATATATAGATAAAAATCATTCATTGGTTTACCAAACATATCCACGCGGGAAAGCGCCGCCATTTGAATCTTGCCGACCAATACCAAACCGATAAGGTTTGCGTTAATATCTCCCAATCTTCCTTTGGAAAGATTAACTAAAAGAATTTTTTTCTCGTCCATGATTTTTCTAAAATTGAAAACGGAGTTTTGTTGAAGCACTACCGGACGCATAATATCGTTACTGAAATAAAGTTATCAAACTTGGAAGAAATATAAGGCACGAAGTTCGCGAGCGACTGGTCTCCGGTTGTTTGCTCGGCAGAAATCCAAAATTGTTTGATGATTGGGTTCTTGCATCGGGCAAGTTTCATATCGCGAAATTCTTTGTCGGCCAAGACACGGGTAATTTCCAGCAAGGTTGAGCCGGATTCCGGGTCTTCCATCACCAAGAAAGGCGCTGTTTCTAAAATATTGTTCAAACATCGCTCCACCGCCCACTTTCATATCAAAAAGTTTATTGAAAATTCCCATCATTTCGTTTACCACGAATGTTTTCTGTTCGGGATATCTCGGGTCATATTCCAACATGTTAAGCCCCATCGGTCGTGCAGTATAGGCTGGGTCAAAATAAATCACATCGTCAATACGCTCTTTAGGTATACGAGAAAGAATTGTTTGAATATCGGTACCGTGCGGGTCAATATAACAGCAACCATCTCCATTTTTTATATCTTGCGTAATCATGTTGAGCATGATATTCGTTTTACCTGTACCTGTCTGACCGATAACATAAAAATGTCTCATGCGGTCTTCTCTCGCCAAGTGAATTTCCGTATCTCTGCCCCGATAGCTGTTTATTCCGAGTATAATTCCCGTTTGCCCCATCTCTATCGGAGCCGGAGCGATACCGGCTTTCGCTTCTTTCAATTGTGGTTGACTATCAATACCTACTGGGAAATGAAAGACTGAAGATAATTCTTTTAAATTTAACGGCAACGTCTTATCAGGCTTAAATGTACGAAAAGAAAAATCGTGAAAGAGTTGTTTCAGTTCACTGCCTCTCATTTGTTCAAAAACAAAAGAGTTGCTAGCTGCTTCCGAAAATTGATTGAAGGAAGATTCTATCTCGCGCAAAATAGCTTCGGCACGTTCGAGCGTTTGCCCGGAGGCAACCACGCGAATATTAGCTTTCATGATTGTGCTTTTTATTTTGTTGCCGATTTTTTCCGCCGCGCCCTCATCTACCGCGCGTCTGCCTTTCATATATTTTTCTTTGGGCTCTTCTTCTTTCTCTTTATGTCCAAAAACAAAATCTTTGCCCACTTTCAAAAAGGCTTTGTTGAACTTATAAAAATTATCGGATGCATGTTTGACCGAATAACCATCTTTCACATCGTCCAGAATCATATGAAACTCATTGATAAACTTTTCACCGGCTGGCACAACCACCAATTGAATCGCGGCACCTTCGCCGATCGTTTTTAATTGAGAAAAAACATTTAAAATCGGATTCATCGGGTCATGGTCAATATTGTCATAGGTTTTTATCGGCATCACTCCACGCTCAGAAAGGACAGCATAAGCACCGACAGAATTGCCATTTTCGTTGAAAACATTGTAGTCGTCAGTCGCTTCACGAATCTTTGCATTGTGATAAAAAGCCAAGATTTGTTTTTCAAAAAGAGATAGATGTTTGTTTGGAATTGCCGCATAAACCACTACCTCGTCGGTATTCATCCCAAGCCCCACCTCCAAAACAAAATAGTTTTCTTTTTCGTTATACTTACCTTCGCCGATAGATTGCATGCCGGCGTAAAATTGTTCCATCGCGCCGATAAATTCTTTAAAACCTTTCGCTGCATCTCCTCCTTCAGCCGGAGGCGGAAGCGTAATTTCAAAAAGAGTCATATTGAGAGCTTTGTAAACCGGCGAGCCTTCTTTAAAATCCAACATGGTTTGTCCGGTTTTTAAATATTGAATGAGAATTCTGTGAAAATCATCATCAATATGGGGATTATCCATCTCTTCTGCCACCGAAAGAGCATTGCGAACTCCTTTAGTAACTACAATCCCCAAAAGTTCCTCCATCACACTGTCGTGAGTCTCCGGGCGCAGAGCCAAAACGATACCTTTGGCTTCTTTTTCTTTTATAATATTATCTTTATGAATTAGTTTCTCTGCCGGTATATTTTTATATGCGCCGATAACTTCGGAGGCGGCATTGTCTCCTGCATTTTCTATGTGCCCAATGCTGATTAATTCTTCTTCACGTGCTTTCACATGCGCGCGCAAATAATCGAGCTCCTCCTCGGGAGTCTTAAACTTCGGCATTTCCTTAAAAAAGGATGGTTCCATCAACTAAATTATACAATAAAAGAAGCAAATTAAAAACTCGTCGAAGGCGTACTTTTTAGAAAGCCTTGCACAGGCGGGTAGCCGAGCAGTTCGCTCCGCAAGCTTGCGGAGATAGATTGCTTTATAAAAAGTACGCCAAGAAAGAGTTTTTATATTTGTGTCAGAATTTCTGGCTCGCCTTCGGTAATCAAAATAGTATGTTCAAAATGCGCGGAGGGTTTTTTATCAGCAGTACGAAAAGTCCAATCATCTTCATCTATGGTGACATTTTTAGTCCCTAAATTTACCATCGGTTCAATGGCAATAATCATTCCTGGCAAAAGCTTGGCTCCTTTACCTGGTTTCCCAAAGTTTGGAATATAAGGGTCCTCATGGATAGCTACGCCCACACCATGCCCAGACAGAACTTCCACGATTCCATATTGCCCTTCCGAGTGGATATAACTTTCAATTGCATAACCGATATCGCCAACAGTATTTCCTGCGACAGCTACACTTATGCCAACTTGTAAAGATTTCTCGGTAACTTCCAAGAGCTTTAAATTCTTGTCACTCACTTTTCCGACCGGCACAGTCAAAGCCATATCGGTAAAAAAACCTTGATGGTTGGTTCCCAAATCAAGCGAAACTATATCACCTTCTTTAAAAATTCTATTTTTGCTAGGAATACCGTGCACCACTTCATCATTCACGGAAACACAAAGTGTCGCGGGGAATGGCGTGGAAGCACCTTCCGGACGATAATTCAAAAAAGCAGGGGTATCACCCATTTCACGAATTAATTTTTCCGCGTAAATATCCAAGTCCTTGGTGGAAATTCCTGGAGCAACTTTTTCTTTTACCTTATGCAAAACAATTGCGAGGTTTTTACAGCCTTCGCGAATTTTTTCTATTTGTTCCGGTGTTTTAATTATTATCATTTAAAGTTCGACAGCAGATACAATCTCTTTGTGCACATCCTCCACGCTCTGCTCTCCATTAATAGTATATATTTTATATCCTTCTTTCTCTTTAAAATAATTCATTGATGGAACTACGCTTTTTACATATTCGTCAAATCTTTTAGCTATTCCTTCGTCGGTGTCGTCATGTCTTCCTCTTAGTTTTAATCTCTTTATTGCTTCTTCTTTGGATATTTCAATATAAATAATTTTCACATTTTTTCTTTCAAAAAATCCCATCATTTTCTCAAAACTAACAGATTGATCCACTGCACGAGGATATCCATCCGCAATTAAATTTTTTTCCGGAGTTAAAAAAGAAATAAAAATATTAGCTATGATTGAATCGGTTAAAAATCCTGGAAGAAGCTCACCTCTAGAAAGAGGGCCTTTCACTAAAGAACCTATGTAATCGTCAGATTGTGTTATCCTTCTATATTCATTGCCAGGAGATGCATAGACAGTCTCTAGTCCGCCTTTATTTTTTAGAAGTTCCGTTAGGAGTTTAATCTGGGTTCCCTTCCCAGCACCAGCAATACCATAAAATACGAACGTTTGTGGAGTCATATATACACAATACAGAAATTTGGCACAAAAATCAAACACCCCACCCCAGCCCCTCTCCTTGCCAAGGAGAGGGTGCCAAAGACGGGTGAGGTGAATTTTATTTGTAAAAGTGCTTTAATATGTGTATGAAAAAACTTGGATTTAATATCGTTCTGCTTGGCATGATTACTTCCGGCAAGGAAACACAAGCAAATATCCTGAAAAAGAAGTATGCCTTAAAATTTGTGGAAACCGGAGTATTTTCCCGTAAGCTTTTAAAAGCAAAAAGCAAGGACGGAGAATGGGCGAGAAAAACTGTCGGTAAGGGCAAGCCTCTGCCAACAATTCTGATGCAAAGATTTTTGGTGAAAGAAATAAATAACAAACCAAAAAATAAAAGCTTGCTTTTTTTGGGAGGCAGGTTAAAGCCCGAAGCGCAGCTAATGAAGAAATTGATGACTGAACGCAAAGAAGATTTTTTAGCTTTTTACATTACCCTGCCGGATAAAGAAGTCTACAGACGTTCGCTCGCGAGAAAAAAAGGAAACATGAAAGAAATTTACAAAGTTTTGGATGATAAAAAAATCATCGCTGCGCGCATCAAGTGGCACAAAGACCAAGTCGGTAAAACCGTAAAATATTATCAAAGTTTAGGAAAAATGAATATAATCAACGGCAATCAGCCTATCGTGAAAGTTACCAAAGATATTTTGAAAAAAATAGAGGAATATAAGAAGAAGATAGGAAAATAAATCATGCCTACTGAAAAAACTCCAACAACAAGATCAATCAAAACCGAAAGTAGAAAAATCGCCTATGATGATTTAGAGTTCAGAAAAATGTTGCGAGAAAGTCCAGGGATAATAAAAGAAGCCATTGCTCTGGCGACCCGCGCTTCTGAAGAATACGAACCACAGCCTATTGCAATAAAAAACACAGAAGTGTCATATGACAAAGAAAGTGGACAATGGTTACAAGCAGACGGAGAACCCGCAACAGAAGGAAGAGGTACTTTTATTTCACCAGGCAAAACTTTCACGGATGAAAACTCTGACCTAGAAGTTGCAATGCTAGGCAAATCAAAGAGAGAATTGGAATCAGAAAATAAAAAAAGTGTTAGGGTTGACGATTGTGATTATTTGAAAATAAATTTTAAGGGTCATTCTTTTTTTGTAAAAAGGAGCTTTGTTACAATAAATCCTGGTTTTACTGAATTTGAAAGCACAATTAAAGCCAAAGAAGCATTAAAGGATCTAAATTTTATTAAAGTGGTAGAGGCAAAATTGGGATATCAAGATAAAAATGAAAGCTGGTACGTTTCAGAATGGCAAGAAATAGAGCAAGCAGGATTTGTTCCCTTTGACACCTTGTCCTTAGGTGGCATAGATGATTACGGAAACTCGATAGACGGATTTTCAAGAAATGACTTTCGTTCAGAAGCAAGCCAGATGAGGTTTGCGGAGTTAAAAATAAAAGCTCAAAGAATTGAGAACACATTGAGAAGGGCTGGTGTTAATACTGGTGATTTGTATGCAAATTTATTCTGCAATTTCAACACGGGAACTTTTATTCTACTTGATGTTGGAGTAGACGAAAAAGGACTAGGAAATCCGAACAGGCCTAAAGAGGAATCTGCCTAATAAGAATAAAAAAGTGGAGAGAGGAAAATGCTTAAAAATTATTCCACTCTTTCAACGTCCTTGATATTATCAAATTCTAAATTGTAATTGTATTGAGAAAAAATTTTTCCATCCTTTACTTTAAAACCAATCTGTGGAATTCCATCGGCACTGAGACTGAGAGAATTTAAATGTCCTTTTACTTTTTTACCGTCTTGTAAAACTAACACACAATCCTGAGCTATGAAAGATTCGAGCTCATGGTATAATTCTTTACTATACTCTCTCCCTTCCCTTTTAAAACTAAGTTCTTCCATGTGCTTTATTTTATATATATAAAATTTCTAAAACTACAAATCTAGTATTCCCGCATTGAAATTTGCGCATCGACTTTTTTCATCAGGTCGAGAACGACGGAGACGACGATGAGGATGGACGTACCACCAAGCGCAAAAGAAGTGTTGCCGGTGACGAATTGCATAATGAGAGGCAAGATAGCCACTATTCCCAGAAAGACCGCACCTAAAAGAGTAATGCGATTTAAGACGTTGGAAATATAACTAGAAGTTGAAGCGCCTGGACGAATACCTGGGATAAATGCGCCATTTTTTTGCAGATTTTCAGAAAGAGCTTCGGGGTCAAAAGTTACCGCAGTGTAAAAATAAGTAAACAGGAAGACGAAGATGAAATAAAGCACCGCGTAAAGCACACTGGTCTGCGTGAAACCAATCAAAACATGAGAAATTTTTGAGATAATAGCATTTGAATATCTAGATAAAAAGGCGCCAATCATTTGCGGAAAAAGCAAGATAGAAAGAGCAAAAATTATTGGAATAACTCCTGCTTGATTTACACGCAATGGCAGATAGGTAGAACCGCCTCCATACATTTTGGCACCCCGAACTCGTTTCGCGTAAGTCACAGGAATCGGTCTTTCAGCTTCCGTCACCAAAACGATGCCGGCCAAAATAAGCACACCCACGACCAGAAACACGAGATATAAAGGAAGTTGAGAAATATCAAAAGTGAAAATGTGTTGACTCACCCAGGCAGGCAAACGAGCGACAATACCGGCAAAAATTATAAGTGATACCCCGTTGCCAATACCAAATTCAGAAACAAGTTCGCCGATCCACATCAAAAGTACACTTCCGGCAATGACAATAAAGATATTGGTGATGCGATCAAAAGTTGTCAGATTAACTAAAATATTTTCTTTCTCCAAGATATACAAAAGACTGAAACCCTGAATAGCAGCGAGAGGAACCGTGAGTAATCTGCCGTATTGAGCAAATTTCTTACGACCAGCCTCTCCTTCTTCGTGATAAATTTTCTTCAAAGCAGGAACCATGATGGTGAGAAGTTGCATGATGATGGAGCCGGTAATATAGGGACCGACGCCGAGCATGATGATGGAAAGATTGGAAAGTCCTCCACCGGAGAAAATGTTTAAAATCCCGAAAAACTGGTTATTATTCAAAAATTGATTTAATTGCACGGTGTCCACTCCGGGAATGGGAATAGCGGCAAGCAGTCTGAAAATTATCAAAGCAAAAAAAACAAAGAGAACTCTTTTGCGAAGAATTTTGTCTGTCCAAATCAACTTTATTTTATTCCAGAAATTTTGCATTGGCTTTTTTCTATTTTATAACTATCTTTTTTCCTTTTATTCCCAGGCGTTTTCTGATTTCAGAAAATTTTTCCGTGGGAGAAGCTAATTTTTCTTTTTTCAAGACAAATGGCTTCTTTTTGGATTTGAATTGATAGCCACGATTCTTTGGCAATTTCTTAATGATATCACGAAGCTCTGGACGACGCTTGTTCCCCGCGCGCGCTGTCTGCCCCTTGCCTCCACGGCCAGAAGTTTTCGCATGTTTCCCTCCACGGCCAACGATTCTGTCTTTTTTATTCTTGTGAGTTCTTTTTAGATTATGTGTTTGCATGATGTTCTTAAATTAAGAATAAATTTATTTTTCAGTTTCAATTTCCGGGACAACAACCTCTTTGTTGGCAACAACAATGGTTTCTGGGACTATCTTTGCGTATTTTGAAGAAATCTGAGACAAAGCGGACATTACTGCCTTGGCATTATTTAATTTATTTTTACTGTTGGAAAATATTTTCCCGGTAATATCTTTCATACCAGAGAGTTTGACTATGTCGCGAATGACTGACCCAGCCACAAGCCCACGTCCTTTGTTTGGGCGCAAGACAATATATGAACTGGAAAACTTGGCGGAAAGTTCGTGGGGAATGGACATCGCCTTGGTGAGTTTTAATCTAATCATATTTTTCTTGGCATTGCGAAGAGCTTTGTTGATGGCCAAGGCCGTATCTCCGGCTTTTCCCAAACCTAAACCAATAGAACCTTTTTTATCTCCTGCAACGAGAGCCACACTAAAAGAAAATCTGCGTCCTCCGGCGACCACTCTGGTCACACGACGAATATTTAAAATCTTTTGATCAAATTCCGGTTTTACTCTGCCAAAAGAAGAACCTCTTCGGTCATTGCGTTTCTTTCCTCCACTTGTATTTTCTCTTGTATTTTCTTTGCCTTTTTCCATATGATTAAAAATAATTTAAAATTCTAATCCCCCAGCTCTCGCTTCGTCCGCCACTATTTTGACTCGTCCGGTATATTTAAATCCATTGCGATCAAAAACTACTTTTTTGATTTTTGTTTTTATCGCATTTGTAGCGATAGTGTTCCCGACTATTTTTGCTCGTTCGGTTTTTGTTCCTTTGGTGATTTTAACATCGCTGGCTTCCGTTAGAGTTTTGCCTGTAGCGTCGTTAATAATCTGCGCATAGATAAATTTATTGGAGCGAAAAATCGTGAGCCTAGGACGTGTTGCCGTGCCCACTATTTTGGCTCTTATCTTTTTCTTTAATCTTATTCTTTTGTCTGTTTTGTTTTGCATATCTTTTTTGCTCAGATGTTGTGCACCCGCTCTGCGGATGTCCAACATCTGGACTTATCTTTATACTGTTTTCTTGCCTTGTTTTCGTCTTATAACTTCATCCTCGTAACGCATACCTTTACCTTTATATGGTTCCGGCTTTTTTAATGCGCGAATGGCTGCCGTAAAACTTCCGACAAGTTCTTTATCAATACCGGAAATAGTGATGACATTTTTCTCTGCGGTAGCCGAAATCCCTTCCGGAATTTTTACAATGACCGGGTGAGAAAATCCAAGAGCAAAATTAAATTCCTTCCCTTTGACCTCGGATTTAAATCCGACACCTTCCAAGATTAATTTCTTTTGATAAGGCGTTTCAACTCCCTTTATCATATTTTTGATATGCGAAGCATAAGCTCCCCATAAAGATTTGGAAAACTTGTCATTCCTTTTTATATTTAAAGTTACGTTCTTGTCAGCAACAGTAATGATTATATCATCTCGGAAAACCCTGGTTAGGGTACCTTTTGGGCCAGTCACTGACAAAGAGTTGCCGTTTTGAACGACTTTCACTCCCGCTGGTATTAAAATTTCTTGTTTTCCTATTCTTGACATATAATTACCACAACCTAAACAATGCTTCTCCTCCGACCTGTTCTTTCCTTGCTTCTTTACCGGATAAAATTCCTTTCGGTGTTGAAAGCACAAGTAAACCCGAGCCATTACGGACAGAATGAATGTCTTTCATCCCAAAATAAACACGGCGGGATTGTTTGGAAATTCTCTCCACTTCGGTAATTTTTGGTTTTTTGTCTGTATACACTAATTTTATTTCCAACACCGGAATGCCTTTTTTTACTTTTTTGGAAACTTCGGAAACATAGCCTTCTTTTTTTAGACATTCGCCGATAGCATTTTTCATTTTGGAATAAGGAAAAGTTACAGACTCTAGGCCTGCCAAGCTTCCATTCTTCATCACGATTATCATATTTGAAATTGGATCCATCCCGTACGAAATAGGACGCGTACGCTTACGCTTACCTCGTTGTCCTTTTTGTTATTTTTAATATATTTTGTCATTGTCATGTTTTTATTTATTTTATGCGTCCGCGATTTCGTTCGGGACTACCAAGAAGACTTTCGAACGCCAGGCATCATTCCTTCGTTTGCTAATTCTCTGAAACAGATACGACAAATGCCAAAGTCACGCATAAAAGCATTGCCTCGTCCGCAACGAAAACATCGATTTTTTTGTCGAGTAGAAAATTTCGGTACCTTTCTCGCTCTTGCTTTGACTGATGTTTTTGCCATAAATAATTTATCGGGGTTACTCTACCAATATCTCATTTTTTTTCTCCGAACCTCTAACCCTTTAGAGCGTCGGAGGAGAAAAATGGATTAAGCAAAGCCCTATTCCCTTGCTGTGATACTAGCAGGTTTATAGAAATTAGTCAAACCCGGTAGTAGATTTTGGCGATAATTTATTATTGCGCTTTGCGCTTCGCCAAAATTCACTACCCGGGTCAAACCCTATTTTTTCTTAATCACTTCTTCCTTCTTGAAAGGAATACCTAGAATTTCAAAAAATGCGGTACCTTCTTTTTTATTTTTTGCGGTGGAAACCAAAGTGATAGACATGCCAAATACATCGCGAATATCTTCATCGGCTGTTTCCGGGAAGATGGTGTGTTCTTTGATGCCGATAGTCAGGTTGCCGATATTGTCCACAGCGGTGCGATTGATTCCTCTGAAATCTTTTGTGCGAGGGATAGCCACATTTATAAGTTTTTCCAAGAATGCATACATTCTCTTTCCACGGATAGTAACCACGATACCGATTGGGTCACCTTGGCGAACCTTGAAAGATGAAATGGATTGTTTTGCGCCTCGGAGTGCTCCTTTTTGTCCGGTAATTTTTGCTAAACGTTCCGCGATAGAAGTATTTTTGTTTTTATCTTTTTTCATCGGTGTGCCAGTGCCAGTATTTACAACAACCTTTTTTAGTTTTGGCGCAGCCATAGCATTTTTATAATGAAACATACTTTTCATTTTTTCAAATGCCTCTTGTTCTTTGTTTTTTACGGTTAAATGTTTTGTTGCCATATGTTTTTAAATTTATTTATAGTGAGCGAAGTCGAACTATTCTGTCTTTTTAACGTTGGAAGCGTGAATCGGCATGGCCACATTCATCATAGACCCCTTCTCCCCTGTTTTTCGTGGGCGTTGGTGTTTTTTCATCATATTGATACCTTCAATCACAACTTTATTCTCTTTCACCAAAACACGCACAATTTTACCGGACTTACCTTTGTCCTTGCCCGTAATTATCTTCACATTGTCATTTTTTTTCATCTTCATAAAATTTATTTTTGGAGACGTTGGACACCTGCTTTAGCAGATATCCAACGTCTGTTCTTATTATATTACTTCCTGCGCCAACGAAATTATTTTTTGAAAACCTTTTTCTGCCAACTCTCTCGGAATCGGTCCGAAAACACGACCTGCCTTTGGATCTTTTTTACCTTTTTCCAAAATCACAACAGCGTTATCATCAAAACGAATATATGAACCGTCTTTTCGGCGATAAGCTCCACGAGTGCGTACTACAACAGCTTGATGAACATCTTTCTTTTTTACCGCCTTTCGAGGGCTCGCCACTTTAACGGAGATGATTACCACTTCCCCAAGGGTAGCATATCTCTTTTTTGAAGAGCCTAAAATTTTGAACACCTTTCCCACGGTGCCTCCGGCATTATCTGTTATTTTTACTAAAGTTTCATTTTGAATCATAAAAATTATTCTTTGGAAATTACTTTAAATCTTTTGTCTTTAGAAATCGGCTTGGTTTCCATGATTTCTACCTTATCGCCTGTTTTATATATATTGCCTTCATCGTGCGCTTTGTATTTCTTGCTGACTTTGTAAAATTTTCCATAAAGAGGATGCTTCACAAAACGAGAAACAGAAACCACGACAGTTTTATCCATCTTGTCGGAAGTAACCACTCCTTTTAGGAATTTGCCTTTGGCTTCATCTTCCCCGCCTGCATCAGCTATGCTGAAAGTATTGCGGGCAGGTTTTTTTTCTTGTTCTTTGTCTGTTTTCATATAATTACTTTATTACTTTTTTATTGTTTAATTCCGTCATGATGCGGGCAATTTGTTTTTTTAAGGTTGTGGCTTCTTTAACATTTTTTGGTCTTGAACCTTCAGATTTAAAATGTATTACTCGTAAATTTTCCTTCAAAACAACCAACTCTTTTTTAAGCTCTGTGTCGGGCATTTCTTTAAAACTTTTTTTTGTGTTTTTGCTTGTTTTGACCATCCCAGTACTAAAATTTTAATTAATAATCTTTATCTTTATGCCCCGTAATCAAAAATTTAGTACGGGACAGGTATAATTTATTGCTTGTGAGCTCGTGAAATAATTCTGGTTTTAACAGGAAGTTTTGTTCCTGCTTTTCGGAGCGCTTCGCGAGCAACTTTTTCTTCCGCTCCATCCACTTCAAAAATAATTCTACCCGGAAGAACATCAAAGCAATATCCTTGCGGGTCTCCTTTTCCCTTTCCCATGCCTACTTCTGCGGCCTTAGCGGTATAAGGACGGTCCGGAAACACACGAATCCAATATTTACCGGTCTTAGTTAAAGTGCGCGAAATTACTTTTCGAGCGGATTCAAGTTGATTTGATTTTACTCGCGCTTGAGTTTCAGATTTTAAACCGAAAGAACCGAAAGCAAGCTTGGTGCCACGAGTTTCTGGATTTCTGGACTTCGGATTGTTCCGCCCAGTTTGCCATTTTCTAAATTTTACTTTTTTCGGTACTAATGCCATATATTAATCCGTCTTATTTTTATTTTCTAATGAGCTTCCGTCTCCGCCATCCATGCCACGAGCAGGTTTTTTGTCAGCAAAAATTTTACCGCGATAAATCCAAACCTTGATACCGACAACTCCATAAGAAAGCGTTGCACGTTCACGTTTGAAATCGATATCCGCGCGGAAACTTTGAAGTGGAACACTTCCGCGCTTCAATTCTTCCGTGCGGGCAATTTCCGCTCCACCCAAACGGCCCGAAAGCACGATTCTCGCACCTTCCACTCCGTGCGCTTGCATAACTTTCTCAATAATTTGTTTGATAACGCGACGATAAGGCATTCTCTTCTCCAAACCTTCGGCAATCATGTAAGCAACGATTGCGGCATCGGCTTCGGGATTGGTAATTTCCACAATTTCCAGTTTGAAGTCTTCCGGTTTTGGAATACCCAACTTGTCCATCTTTTTCAAGATATCTTCCTTGAGTTTTGTTACCCCTTCACCGTTTCGGCCAATAATCATACCCGGACGAGAAGTCTTGATAATGAAACGAGTAGCTTTTCTACTTCTCTCGATTTCAATTGTGGAAATATACATTCCACGTAATTTCTTGGTCAAATATTCACGAATCAAAACATCACCCTTCAAGTAAGCCACGTATTTTTTAGGGTCGGCAAACCAGCGAGATTTCCAGTCTCTTAATATTATCAATCTATGCGCATATGGGTGAACTATTTTACTCATGTTGTTTTTGTAAAATTATTTTTTTGCTACTTTTTTAGTTTTTGTGTTTTTAACTTTGGCAACCTTGGTTTTTGGAACAGCAACAACTTTTTCAGCCAAAAGAATATTGATGTGGCTGGTGCGTTTATTGATGCGGTGTCCGGTACCCATGGCTGCAGGCATCATCCTCTTCATCACAATTCCTTTGTCTACTCGTAATTCTTTGATAAATAAATTTTCACTTTCAATGCCCATTTGTTTTGCATTGGCCACTGCAGAAAGTAAAAGTTTCTTAATCGGTAATCCTGAACGTTTTGCTAAAAAATCAAGCTCGGCAATCGCTTGTGCCACACTTTTTCCTTTAACCAAACTCGCCACTAAGCGAACTTTTCTGGGTGATTGTCTGTAATTTTTTAAAAATGCTTTCATCCCGTACGAAATAGGACGCGTACGCTTACGCTTCGTTGTCCTTTTTGTTATTTATAATATATTTTATCTTTTTCATATTTTTGTTTATTTTATGCGTCCGCGATTTCGTACGGGATTCATTTCTACTTTTTACCCTTAGCATCTTCGGCAGCCGCTGTCGCACCTTTGGCAGCAGTAATCTCCGCTTCTTTTTTCTTCTGTTCAAGCTCTTTCTGCATCTTTCCTCCGTGTTTAATAAATTTCTTGGTTGGGGAAAATTCTCCGAGTCTGTGCCCGACCATATCTTCGGTCACCAAAACTTCCACATGGGTTTTGCCATTATGCACACCAAAAGTAAAACCCAGCATCTCCGGAGAAATGACGCAGGCTCTTTTCCAAGTTTTTACCATTGGTGTCTCGAGCGGGTTTTTGCCCACAATCTTTGAGAGAAGTTTTTCGTCGACATTTAATCCTTTTTTGATACTTCGAGTCATAATAAAAAGCTCGCTACGAGCTTGGTTTCATAGTAGCAAATAAGGAAAAATTGTCAACTAGATTTTATATTGCCCTTATTCCGAAAAGCTGAAATAAAAAAACCATTTTTTCACGTAAAATAAAAAGACCGGGAGCCTGCCAAAAGCAGCTGGCTCCCGGTTGCGGAATGTGTGGTAACGGACGCGCTTAAACGCTTAGAGCCCGTTATCACACGAGATAGTTCCTGTCAGGAGACCGCTCTCCAAAAGAACTATCCTACTGAGAAACATAGCATATTCAAAATAAAAAGCGAAGACCGGCCCCACGTCTTTGCGCGGGTGCCGGTCGAATTGAAACGAAACGATTTACTCTTGGGACCTGTTTGGAAACTTGAACACTCCTATACAATAAACGTACGAACCCGCTCCAATAAGTATAGAGAAGCTCGCTAACACTTGAGAAAGGAGCGTCGCCAGTGACGTTCCTTTGCTGAAATCCAACCTCACAAGGACAAAAGCCCCGATGAAGATTAGCCCAACCGCCGCAATCTGAATCCAGTATCGCGGACCCTTCCTCGCAAACTTCCACGAAGCGATTGCGAACCTGGGTACCACACGCCACGTTGGGAGAAGAATGGAGGAAATGGCCTTTCTCACCCCCTGCCATAGTAAGGCTAACAATGCGACTACCCCCACCACAATTACCATTGTGGCAGCTTCACGACTGCTTTTTGTCGATACACGGCAGGCCAAGCCCATGGTAACAAACACCGCAGCTATTACAAGTTCCTCTCTACCGATGCAGAGAGAACCTCCGAACCTTGTTGTTGTCATAAAGATCTCCTCAAGAAGATCATAGCATAAAATCCAAGAAAGTCAAATTAAATAAAAAGCGAAAACCGGCCCCGCGTCTTTGCGCAGGTACCGGTCTGTGAAAACGATCACTTGTGAACGATGAGGCGGTAGAGCAGGTAGATTCCTCCCACAAGAGCTAGGAGGCTACCAGGCACCCAAAATCTGACGATAAAGTCAGGGGCGCTTTTGGCGGCATCGTCGTGGATGAAAACTACCATCGCGAGCGCCACCGCCGCAACTGCAGCACCCACGTTGAAACTAGTACCCCTCCTAGCGCCACCTTTCATTGTCCAACCTCCCGTCGTTGTTGTGTCTCCAGCAAAAGATGATGCCGAAGAGAGCCATTAGCCCGCCAGCTACAAAGCATGTCAGCTTTGACGGGGACAGTAATGTGTCTCCCTGGATTTTGAAACCCTCGTAAAAGAACGCTAGACCTATCGGCACCGCAAACAGGGAACCGATTAAGAGGAACGGGCCAACCCGCTCCTTTGTTGCTTGGGTCGACATGGTGCAAATCTCCTTCTCTAATATCATAGCACAAAGTATTGAAAAGTCAACCCAGTAGTGAGACTTTGCGACGCATCTTTGATGCAAATTTTACATATCGCAAAGTTCTACTACCGGGTCAAGTAAAAATTAGGTAAAAAAAATAGGGTCTGATATTACGGGAGGCAAAACCCGAATTCAGACCCAAGGAGAATAGAAAAATGGAGCAATGTTACAACCTAGCATCCGCAGAGTGTTGCCAAAGCGCTCAACTCCTGAGGAGTGGAGGAGCCACTCACGAATTGCCAGGAGACAGGCCTCCACAAAAAGCACGGAGGAGCTATCTACCATAAAGTATAACATACTTTAAAATAAAAGCAAGTTTCGCAATTTAAAATTATAAAAAATCGGGTAAAAATAACGGTGGGGTTCATCAGCTGGCTTGCCGATGAACCCCTGTGGCCACTTTAGTAGTGGCCTCGATTGTCGTACACGATCAAGTTCCGCGGTTTCCGGTTTTCCGGCGGAGCGAACACGATGCAGTATGTCCCTGCTGCTTCTGCTGCTCCAACCGGTTCGATGCTACTGGAAACCTTGACGACAGGCGTCGTAGACAAATCAGCTTTTTTGTTTACTTCTTTCTGCATTACCTGACCCTCAATGGCTTACGTGTGCTTACGCATCCACTTTGTTTTTTTTGCTTTGAGGTTGTACCGCCTCCCTGCTAGGCGGCAGGAACTAGTTCTACTTATATTTATACCATACAAAAAATATAACACAAGAATACAAAAGTGAAGAGACGTTGGACTGACGTTGGACACCTGCTTTAGCAGATGTCCAACGTCTGGAAATAAAATATTAAAATCGAGTAAACGCAAATGCGGGCGGGGTGTCGAAACATCGACTCCCCGCCCGTTGAAATTCGATCTACTCTTCTGCAGATTCTTCGGCTGCTTGCTGTTGTCGTGGATTGGGTGGATAAAGTTGTGGCTTGTGTCCGCCGTGAAAAACTCGACCGATGATCTCTTCCACAACATCTGGTTCCTGTGTTTGCCGGGGCAAGGTTGTCATGGTGGTTTTCACTTGCTTACGATGCGGTAAAACTGCTGAACCTCTGTTGGCCATTTCTTCTCTCCCAAAGCGAGCTACTATCCGTAGCTCACTAATTACGAATTCGTTTTTATTTATAACATTTATTTATGACAATGCAAGTAAATGTAAAGAGGGCGCCGAGTTAATCCCGACGCCCTTCCCTCCTTTCTTTAGACAGCTCCGGCTGTCTTTATTTATGCAATGCCAGCCAGCGCCACTCCCCAACGCCAGTTGCGACTTTTGCTGTGACTCGGTTTGCCCCACTGCCGACGAATGTCAGCAGCAACATCTTGTCTTTGGGGTTTTTGAACGCCCCCCTTAAACACCTTGGCCGCAACGGCCGCCTTTTGGTTGTTGTTGCGAAGTACTGTGGCACTTTCTTTCAAGGTGTAACACTCCTCTGAGTGGATTATGAAGCCAGAATGAATAGAACTATATGAATGCATTTATAACATTTATGCAAAATTACACAAGTGCATAAACCTCCAGACGTCGGACATCTGCTAAAGCAGGTGTCCGACGTCCCAATTTTAAGTATTATTATTTTTTACTTGTAGTGAGTTCGTCGAACTATTTATTCTTTCCTGTTTTTCGGCGAGAAACAATAAAGACGTTCGAGTATTTCTTTGGTCCGCGGGTTTTACGTCCGCCGGTAACTTTACCCCACATAGTCTTTGGTCTTTTGGTTCCGCGCCCTTGGCGTCCTTCACCTCCGCCGTATGGATGGTCTACTGGGTTCATAGCTGTTCCGCGAACTGTCGGACGAATTCCTTTCCAGCGACTGCGTCCTGCCTTGCCATAATTCTCCAAGTGATGTTCCTCGTTGGAAACAGTTCCGACGCAAGCCCAGCACTTTTCGTTTATTTTGCGAATTTCCGTAGAAGGCATTTTAATATTTGTATATCCGTCGGCGTTTGCGACAACTTGGGCGAAAATTCCTGCAGAGCGTCCGATCTTTGCGCCACCCATCGGTTTGATTTCAACATTGTAAACAAAAGTTCCGACCGGAATAAATTGCAAAGGGAGTCTGTTGCCCGGTTTTAGTTCGGCTTTTTCGGAAACGACAAAAGAATCGCCTGGTTTGACTGATTTCGGCAATACGACGTATCTTTTTTCTCCGTCTTTGTAAACTGCCAGACCGATAAATGCGGAACGATTTGGGTCGTATTCTACAGAAACTATTTTTGCAGGAATGTTTTTTTTATTGTAAATAAAATCGACGTCTCGATACAAGCGCTTGTGTCCGGCTCCCTTGTGGCGCATGGTGATACGTCCTTGGCTGTTGCGACCGACGTTTCTTTTAAAACCATGGGTCAGGGATTTGGTGGGTGTGGTATTGCTCAAAACTCCCCTGTAGCTCACATTGGTCATTTGCCTTCTTGATTTGCTTGTCGGTTTGTATGTTTTCATTATATAAATTCTATTTTATCTCCCTTTTTTAAATATACAAAAGCTTTTCTTCCTCCACCACGCATGCCCTTCTTTCCCTGGGACATTGTTTTCTTTCTTGGAATAGTCATAACATTTACTTTTACTGGATGCACTTTATAAAGAGTAAAGACAGCTTTTTTGATTTCTCTTTTGTTTGCAGATTGCGAAATATCAAAAGTGTAAACATTTTGTTCGGCGGCAAATGAAGCCTTTTCGGTAACTCTTGGGTTTTTGATGATTGAGCTCATGGTTTTATTCCAGACGTTGGACATCCGTTGCTACGGGCGTACAACGTCTATCCGCGTGATTCTAAAAATTTTACACTTTCGACCGGATTTTCTATCAAAAGATATTTATAATTAAGTACATCCATCGGATTTAAATTTTTCAAGAAAACCATCTCTAGCGCAGGAATATTTCTGAAACTTTTTTCGGTTTTTGCATCTCTCTCAAATAAAGCCGTCAGAACTCTCGGCTTTTTTGAGGATGCCAAAGTTTTCATTCCGGAAGCTTTAGCCAAATTTTTCATCACATCCACTGCTCGTTTTGTTTTGATGTCGGACATAGTCAAACTATCAACGAAAATTATCTCTTTATCTTTCAGTTTTTTAGAAAGAACAGAAAAGAGAGCTTGCGCACGCATTTTCTTTGAAACTTTTCTCTTATAATTTTTGTCGGAAAGTGGACCATGAGTGACTCCTCCGCCGACCCAAATGGGACTGCGAGTAGAGCCATGACGAGCGCGTCCGGTTCCTTTTTGTTTCCAAGGTTTTTTACCACCGCCACGAACTTCTCCACGGTCTTTGGTATCCGCTGTGCCAGCACGTTTATTGCTCTTCATCCCTTCCACCACTTGGTGCACCAAGTCTGCGCGCCATTTTGCGCTAAAAACTTTTTCTGGGAGAGCTATGCTTCCTGCTTCCGTTCCTTTTTGATTGTATATCTTTGCATCCATATAATTTATTTATACTGAGTTTATCGAAGTATTATCTCTGCACTATTTCAACCAAAGTGCCGCGCTTGCCGGCAATTGCTCCTTTTATAAACATCAAACTGTTTTCTTTATCGACAAAAACAACTTCCAAATTTTTCTGAAAAATTCTATCTGAACCCATTCGGCCGGCCATTCTCATGCCTTTTGGCACGTGTGTTCGCAACCCTCCGCCGATACTTCCGGGCTCTCGTTCGGAATGTTTTTGTCCGTGTGTGCGTGGACCGCCATGAAAACCATGACGCTTCACTACTCCTTGAAAACCTTTTCCTTTAGAAACACTCGCAACTGATATTTTTTCACCGGAAGCAAATGTAGTAACGTCAATCACATCCCCCTCTTTGGCTGTATTCTTGTCCGCCGGTTTAAGTCTAAATTCTTTTAAAGTTTTATAAAAAGCACCTTTCATGGCTCCAGCGCTACCTTTGGTCACTCGTTCTTTTTTTTGAGTTCCAAAACCAACCTGCACTGAATCATAACCATCTTTGGCTTTTTCAAAAATTCTGGTGACGGTAACTGAAGGCACAGAAACAATCGTCACCGGAACAACCGTTCCGTCTTCTCGGAAATATTCTGCCATATTTTCTTTTGTTCCCAGTAAAAATTTCATAAGCTAAATTTAATTAATTACATCATCTTAACATCGATATCTACCCCGGAAGGTAGCGAAAGATTAGTCAGAGCCTCGACGGTCTTTGCGTTTGGATTTATGATATCAATCAATCTCTTGTGCACTCTTATTTCAAATTGTTCTCGTGTGTTTTTGTAAATAAAAGCGGAACGATTGACGGTATATTTTTTTATTTCAGTTGGTAGAGGTACTGGTCCGACAATATTTGCGTCGTAACGGGTGGCGGTATCCATGATTTGTTTAACAGAAGCATCTAAGATCTTGCTCTCGTAAGCACGAACTCGGATACGAAGCACCACCTTGCTTTCACCGGTATTTTTCTCTTTTTTGGGAGAAACTTTTGCCGGCTTTGTCGCTTTAACGACTTTCGGTGCGGCAGCTTTTGCCACCTTTGGCTTTTTTATTTTTGTTTCTGTTGTTGGCATGGATTTATTTTAATGAACAATATACTTATTTAGAAACGTCGGACATCTATTCAGTTTCGCTTATCCCAATATCTTGGTGACAACTCCGGCACCGACAGTCTTACCTCCTTCGCGGATAGCAAATCTCTGAGCTTCTTCCAGCGCGACCGGGGTCACTAACTTAACGGTAATCTTTACTGTATCTCCGGGCATAACCATTTCGGTTCCTTCAGCCAAAGTAACATCGCCAGTCACATCCGTAGTGCGGATATAAAACTGAGGCTTGTAACCTTTGAAGAATGGAGTATGGCGTCCGCCTTCCTCTTTTTTCAAAACGTAAATTTCGCATGTAAAGTTGTCGTGCGGAGTAACGGTTCCTGGCTTTGCCAAGACTTGTCCACGAGTAATGTCTTCCTTTTTCAAACCTCGAAGGAGAACACCGGCATTGTCGCCAGCCATACCTTCTTGAAGATTTTTGTTGAACATTTCAATACCAGTAACAGTAGTCTTTTGGGTTGGCTTAATTCCAACAATTTCTACTTCTTCGCCAACTTTCACCATTCCTCTTTCGATTTTACCGGTCACAACTGTACCTCGTCCTTCAATTGAGAAGATGTCTTCGACTGGCATGAGGAAAGGCTTCTTCACATCTCGTTCTGGAATAGGAATGTAAGTATCAAGAGCATTTACGAGTTCAAGAACTTTTACTGCCCAAGGGTCATCAACTGATTTTGCTTCGAGAGCTTTAAGGGCAGAACCACGGATAACCGGAGCGCCTGCGCCATCAAAACCTTGCTTGGTAAGAAGCTCGCGAATTTCTTCTTCGACGAGGTCAATCATATCTTTGTCATCAACCATGTCGCACTTGTTTAAGAAAACAATAATCTTTGGAACACCCACTTGTTTTGCAAGCAAAACGTGTTCACGGGTCTGTGGCATAGCTCCATCTGTAGCAGCTACCACCAAGATAGCACCGTCCATTTGAGCGGCACCGGTAATCATGTTCTTGATGTAGTCAGCGTGTCCAGGAGCATCGATGTGCGCATAGTGGCGAGCGTCGGTTGCGTACTCGTTGTGAGAAATGTTAATCGTGATCCCCCGGCTTTTTCTTCAGGAGCATTGTCGATTTGGTCGACTCCACGAAGACGAACAGTCTTTCCAGCCATGTTTAACACATGCAAAATTGCAGCGGTTAAAGTGGTCTTTCCATGGTCAACGTGACCGATGGTGCCGACATTGATGTGCGGTTTATCTCTTTTAAATTCTTCTGCCATAATATCTTTTGAGTTAACAGTCAAAACTCAGCGTACGAGAACCAGTCGCTAAGGCCTAACTACTAACGTAAATTAACTAATAAATTCTCTTGCTCTTAATTCATTTTGAGCAATAGAAAAACTGCAAAAGTGCAGTTACCAAGATAATAGCAGATTAGAAAATAATGTCAAACTGAAAATCTTAAAACTTATCGGCTGCCATGGTTATAAATGGAGATTCTTTCTGACCTATATATTTAGTTCGCAATTCTTCCCATTTAGCGGTTAATTCTCCTACACTAAAGCCAGTAATTCTTTTTACTAAAATTTCATTATATTTCATATCACTAGGTGACATGCGCTCATTAAGTATATTATCTAACTCTGGGTTGACAGAAACTTCTGTGATGATACCTTCATTGTTTCTGCGAACAATAAAAAGAGAAAGTAACCTTTTTTCAATAGGTTCTATAGGTTGCTCAGTAGAAGAAATTTCGGGTTTACCCCCTTTTATCAGAGTAAATCCTGGATTGAAAGGTTTTTCATCTGGAGACATAAAAGGATTATATCACTTTTTTAAAAATTAAAAACTAGCCATAAAAAAGAAAACCGCCTGTGAAGCTAGCGGCTTCAAGGACGGACAGTACTACATATGAGAACATTCTGCGAGTGCTTTTCAGCACTTTATATTCCTCACGGAAAGTGAGGTGTGTTTGTTGATTGCTTGCTCGTCTTCTGGAACCCCACCAACAACAATGATGGTTCTAGGATCAGTGGGTGATTGCACTATGGTCTTTCCAGTGCAGTAGTGAGCATCCGCTAGCTCTCTGGCGGATGGTGCATGCAACTTCATGGACTTGAGCTCAAGGTCCAAGGGAACCTCCCGGGAACAACTTAAGAAGTAAAATATCACACTTCATTTTTGAAGTCAATGAAAAAACTACTCGATCGAGTAGTTTTTTCATTTTTTTATTTCCTCGCCGCAATGATAGTTTCGGCTACGTTGTTTGGCACGATGTCGTAACGGTAGAATTCCATGGTAAAACCAGCGCGGCCTTCGGTCATCGAGCGTAGGCCGGTCATGTAACCGAACATTTCGGACAGCGGAACAATTGCTTTGATAACTTTATTCATTCCGCGGTCTTCCATACCTTCGATGAGTCCGCGTTTAGAAGAAAGATTTCCGGTGACATCTCCCATGAATTTATCCGGAGTGATAACTTCCACTTTCATCATCGGTTCAAGGATGACCGGATTGGCTCTTCGGCAAGCATCTTGGATAGCCATCGAGGCAGCAATTTTGAAGGCCATTTCGTTGGAGTCAACTTCGTGGTAACTTCCATCCCATAAGTCTACCGAAACATTTACAATTTTAAATCCAGCCAAAATTCCACGATCAAGTCCTTCTTTGAATCCCTTTTCACAAGGTGCGATGTATTCTTGTGGAATGACACCACCTTTGATGCTATTAATAAATTCAAAGCCTTCAGAACGCTTGGTATTTTTTGGTAAATCTTCCAGCTCTTCTTTAGAGAGCATAGCCATCGGTTTTACTTTGATCTTTACATGTCCATAGTTTCCGCGTCCACCGGATTGCTTGATGTATTTTCCTTCGGCGTCGGACGTGCCGGTGATTGTCTCTCGATATGCCACTTGTGGTTTACCGACATTTGCTTCCACGGTAAATTCGCGTTTCATACGGTCTACGATAATTTCCAAGTGCAATTCTCCCATACCGGCAATAATCGTCTCCCCTGTTTCTTGATCGGTAGAAACTTTGAATGTCGGATCTTCTTGCGCCAGGCGATTGAGTGCCATCCCCATTTTTTCTTGGTCCGCTTTTGTTTTCGGTTCGATTCGAAGTTGAATTACCGGTTCGGGAAAACAATTCTGTTCAATTCAATCGGATTATTTTCATCACAAATTGTATCCGAGGTAATCGTATCTTTGAGTCCCACTGCTGCGGCAATTTCTCCGGCGAAAACTTGTTTCACTTCTTCGCGGTCATTTGCATGCATGCGAAGAATTCGTCCGATGCGTTCTTTGTTGCGAGTGCGTGGATTGTAAACATAACTTCCGGCCATTAAGCTTCCGGAATAAACTCGGAAGAAAATAATTTGTCCGACGAACGGGTCGGTTGCCACCTTAAAAGCGAGCGCAGAAAAAGGTTCTTTGTCATCTGCATGACGCACCATCGTGTTCATCAGTGTCCGGATTGATTCCCTGAATTGGCGGAATATCTGTCGGCGATGGCAAGATAATCCACCACGCCATCGAGCACCAGCTGAACACCTTTATTTTTCAATGCGCTTCCGGCATAAACTGGAAAAATTTCATTGTTGATTACGGCTTTTCGAAGAGTTTTCTTCAAGTCTTCTAGATTTGGAATTTCTTCCTTCCAGATATTCGGTCATCATGGCATCATCCGTCTCAACTATTTTTTCAATCAGTTCATTGTGATATTTTTCAGCCTCCACTTTTAAATTTTCCGGAATTTCTTTTTCAATAACTTTATTGCCCATTTCTCCTTCAAAGTAATAAGCTTTCATGCGAAGTAAGATCAATTACTCCTTCATGATTCTCTTCAAGTCCGATAGGAATTTGCATTCGCACCGCTTTTTTCGTCAGACGGTCTAAAATCGTCGCAAAAGAATGTTCAAAAGATGCGCCAGTTCGGTCCAATTTATTTATAAAACAAATGCGAGGAACTTTGGCTTCGTCCGCATAACGCCAGTTTGTTTCCGATTGCGGTTCCACTCCGGCCACTCCGTCAAAAACGACGACGGCGCCGTCGAGCACGCGAAGGAACGCTTCACCTCTACAGTAAAATCAATGTGCCCCGGTGTATCAATAATATTAAAACGATGTTTTTTGGATTTATCTTTTATGTCTGCATAGGTCGGAGTCCAGAAACAAGTGACAGCAGCAGAAGTAATAGTGATACCGCGTTCTCGTTCTTGTTCCATCCAGTCTGTCGTCGTATCTCCATCATGCACTTCCCCGATTTTGTGTGAGACGCCGGTATAAAAAAGCACGCGCTCGGTCGTAGTCGTCTTCCCCGCATCAATGTGCGCGATGATTCCAATATTTCTAACTTTTTCCAACGGATAATCTCGTTCCATAAATTAAAATAACAATAATAAGTAATAAAAAAGCGCCTTACGCGCTTAAAATAATATATAACATAAAACGATTTTTTGCAACAAATCAAAAAATCTCCTGTCGGAGATTTTTTGATTAATAGACAAATTATTTCATTGGATGAATATCAATTCCTTCAACTTTTTTCCAAGCTCCAGTTTCAGATTTTTTATATAAAGATGCTGGCATTCCTTTTTGTAAATTTGTAGGTGGCATTAAAAGATATTCTTCTCCCGCAGGATTAATATAGATTTGACTACCAGGTAAACCGCCGGGTTCATTTCCATCACGTAAATATGTAAACCCTTGAGCCTCCATACTTTGGCGATATGCTGGAGTTAATCCATTCTTTTCTATTGTTAGATTACCGCTTGGTTCTGGTCCCCTTCTTGCACCTCTTCCTATTCTTTCAAATATCATATATTTAATAATAATTAAATCTTCTAATACCTTAAAGTATACTTCTATTTGAGATTAAAAACAAAAATCCCCCGCCAAAGGCGGGCAGGCCTTACGAGGATTTTACAGACGTTGGACATCTGGCTTCGCCGGGTGTACAACGTAAAACTACCAAGCAAAGTGCGCGAAGGCTTTGTTGGCTTCAGCCATCTTGTGAGTATCCTCTTTCTTTTTAATAGCTGCGCCTTCGTTTTTGGAAGCCGCAATCAATTCATCAGCTAGTTTTAAATGCATTGGGCGTCCTTTGCCTCCACGAGCCGCATCGCGAATCCATCGCATCGCCAAAGCAAGTCGGCGTTCTGCGCGAACTTCCACTGGCACTTGATAATTTGCGCCTCCGATTCTCTTGGAACGAACCTCCGTCATCGGACCGGCATTGCGCAAAGCTAAATCAAAAACTTCCAATGGATTTGAGTTGCCAGTTTTTTCTTTTATCACATCAAAGGCTTGATACATGACCTTGCGGGCTGTTTCCTTTTTCCCGGACCACATGATGTAGTTAATAAACTTCTCCAATTTTTGGGAGTTGTAAATAAAATCAGGTCCGACGATATTTCTGTTGTTTACTTTTCTTCGCATAAAATTTTATTTCTTCGCTTCTTTTCTCGGTTTCTTGTTTCCATAAAGCGACCTACCTTGTCGGCGTTTTTCAACTCCTTGAGTGTCGAGCACTCCACGCACGATGTGGTATCTCACTCCGATCAAGTCTTTCACACGTCCTCCGCGAAGCATCACCACCGAGTGTTCTTGCAGATTGTGTCCTTCGCCGGGAATATAAGCGGTGACTTCCATGCCGTTGGTCAGACGCACTCTGGCAATTTTTCGGAGAGCGGAGTTTGGTTTCTTTGGAGTGGTGGTGGAAACTTTTACACACACACCTCTTTTGAAAGGAGCTGGGAAAAAGACCGGTCTATTTTTTAGAACATTAAATCCGCGAGCTAGGGCGACAGTTTTTGTCTTTGGATGAACCTTTACTCTGTTTTTCTTTATTAATTGATTGATTGTGGGCATAAAAACACCATAGAAACGTTAAGCAAAACAAAAGAGTCCTAAGACTCTGTTAGAAATAATCTACTATAATATTTAGGAAAGCGCAAGTCCGGTAAGCAAATGAAAGAAAAAAGCCAAAATTGGATATAGGTAATTAGAAAAGAAAACAATAAAAACGAGCAGGAGAATCAAAGAATACTGCTCGTAACGAAATATTTTGGAAGAAATAAAATTTGGGAAAAGGGAAAAAAGTATTTTAGAACCATCAAGCGGAGGAATAGGGACTAAGTTGAAAATGGCCAGAGCCAAATTCACCACCACGATTGCAGAAGTAATGGTATAAAACCCCGCTGACCATGAAAGCGGAAGAGTCAAGCGAATGATAATTCCAAAGATAATTGCAATGGCTAAGTTTGCCAAAACCCCAGCCGCCGCGACCGCAATCGTTCCCCATTTACGATTACGTAAATTATTCGGATTATAAGGCACCGGTTTCGCCCAGCCAAACAAAAACGGAGAATGTGCCAAGACGAGCACCGCCGGTAAAAGTATTGAACCGAAAATATCCAAGTGCGGAAGTGGGTTCAAGGTCAAACGTCCGGCATCCCGTGCGGTGTTATCGCCAAAATATTCTGCCATAAATCCGTGCGAAACTTCGTGCACGACCACCGACATGATCAGGATGGCTATATAAAAAATTGCATTTGTTGCGTCCATGTGTATTTTATGATAGCATAAGCCCGATGAAAAAAATATGTGCGATAACTAAAAAGGGTTCAATTGTCGGAGGCGGATATTCAAACAGAACTCGTGCCACCAAATTCAACCCGACCGGCAAAGTCCGAAAATATCCAAATCTTCAGAAGAAGAGAATTTTTGTGCCTGAATTAAATAAAACTGTAAACATTGAAGTTTCCGCTCGTGGAATGCGCACCATGAAAAAAAATGGCATCCACGCCACTCTCCTCAAAGCTGGACTTATTTAAAAAAGGAGAAACATAAAAAATTTTTCGCGGAAGATTCCAGCTTTGCTGGAGAAAGCGGAAATTTTTTATACTTTTCCTTTTTTACGCTGGAACAAAAGTCAGAGCTGTTCCCTTTTTACCGGAGCGACCAGTTCGGCCGATTCGGTGCACATAAGTATCGTAAGTTTGTGGCACGTCATAATTGATGACATGCGTCACATCTGGAATATCGAGACCTCTCGCAGCCACGTCGGTCGCAATCAAAACATTTATTTTGTCTTGCTTAAACAAATCCAGTGTCCGAATTCTTTCGCGACTTCTTTTGTCGCCATGAATACAACCGACTTTAAATCCCATGCGAGCTAGGTCTTTGGTGAGTTCATCCACATGATGTTTTCTTTCGCGAAAGATCAATACTTTATCTGAGCCTTCTTTCTTTAACACTTCATTTAGTTTTTCCAATTTCTCGGTTGTTCCTCTCACACGAATGACATCTTGGTCAATATTTTTTGCTGTCTCGCCGGAAATAACGGAAATGAAAATCGGTTCCTTTAAATATTGCTCGGTTAATTTTTTAATTTCGGGAGAAAGTGTCGCGGAAAAGAAAAGTGTCTGGCGCCCTTCTTTGGGAGTTTTGCCGATGATGTAAACCATGTCATCGCGAAAACCCATGTCGAGCATTCTGTCTGCCTCGTCGAGCACAACAGAGTGACAAGTAGATAAATCTAAAACTTTTTTATCAATCAAATCTTTGATGCGTCCAGGTGTACCGATGACAAAAGAAACTCCCATTTTAATTTCACGAATTTGTTTCATGATTGGAAGTCCACCCACGCAAGCGACAGAAAACATTCCAAATCCAAAAGCGAGAGTTTTAAAATCAGATTCTATCTGGAGGGCAAGCTCACGAGTCGGCGCCATAATCAAAACAGTTTCTCTTTTACTTTGCCCTTTGGTTTTTCTAATTTTTTCAATCAAAGGAAGCAAGAAGGCTGCAGTTTTTCCAGTGCCGGTATTTGCCATGCCGAAAACATCGTGACCTTTCATCACACTCGGAATAGCTTGGTCTTGAATTGGTCGTGGACTGGTGAAACCAGCTCTTTCGATATTTTTATGTAGTTGTGGATCAAAAGGAAAATCAGCAAAAGTATGTTTGGCAACATATGGCTTTTCTGCTATCTGTTCACCTTTTTTTATGAAACGAGAAAAATCAATTCGATCACCGAATTTTTTTTTACTTGCCCCGCCGTGACGTGAGCCACCTCCTCTTTTAAAGGGTGGACGAGAGTTATTAAATTTTCTTGCACCAAAACGAGGTTTCCCGCCAGAGGAACGGGCAGGCGCTTGGAACGAAGGGCGAGCTCCAAACTTCTTTGGAGGTGTCGAGTGACGTGTGTACATAAGGGGTCACTCTCTATAAATTAATTAGTTGAGAATGATGTTTAAAGAGTAGCATTCCGGTTGTAATTTGTCAATGTTTGTGATATCTTCTTAAAAGAAAACGAATCCCGAACGAAATCGCGGACGCATAAAAATAAATAAGTTTATGAAGACTAAAAGTAATATTATAAAAAATACAAAGGACAACAAAGTTAAGCGTACGCGTCCTATTTCGTACGGGATGAAGAAAATAAAAGTACTATATGAGGATGCAAATATACTAGCAATCGACAAACCATTTGGTATTTTAGTGCACCCCGCACCAGAGCAAGCTCGGTACGGGGCAAGCCCAGACAAAACAATATTGGATTTGTTTCGCAAGAAATATCCCAAACTAGAAATTGTGCACAGATTGGACCGCGATACTTCCGGAGTTTTGCTTTTGGCCAAAAACGAAAAAGCTCATGAATTTCTAAAAAAACAATTCATGGATAGGGCTGTTAGAAAAACGTATGTTGCAATAGTAAATGGCTCCGTGAAAAATGACCACGGAGTAATCAACAAACCAATCGGCCGAAGTCCCGCTGATTTTCGCAGGCGCCTAGCCGGACGCGGAGCACGTGGAGAAATGCGCGAAGCGATCACCGAATACAAAGTTTTAAAAAGATTTGAGGCTCCGTGCGTTCGAAATTTATCCTTCTCCTCCCTTCCGCGAGTACGAGGCAGGTCCCACACGGATAAAAATTTTGAACGTACTGCGCCATTCACATATTTAGAAATCCATCCAAAAACCGGACGCACGCATCAAATCCGCGTACATATGAAATTTTTAAATCACCCCATAGTTGGAGATGCACTTTATAATCCAGATGGACCCCTACCCCGCCTCCCCCTTACTAAGGGGGAGGAGAAAAGAGGGGGTCTTTCTCGCATGGCGCTTCATGCTAAATCAATAGAATTCAAAGATCTAAAAGATAAAACAATTAAGGTAGAATCCCCTGTTCCGAAGGAGTTTAAGAAAATGTTAGAATAAAGGAGCTCCAGACGTTGGACGTCTGGAGGTTTATCCACACAAATGAAATCAGAAACAAAAAACTGTCAGAGCTGTAAAAAAGATTTCCTCATCGAAACCGAAGATTTTAATTTTTATGAAAAGATGAAGGTTCCTCCGCCGACCTTTTGCCCGATGTGTCGCGCACAAAGACGTTGGGCTTATAGAAATGAGCGTGGACTTTATAAAAGAAAATGTGATTTTTCTGGGAAAGAAATTTTTTCTATGTATGCTCCAGATTCTCCAGTAAAAGTATACGACAGGGACATTTGGCTTTCTGATGTTTGGGATCCAATGGATTACGGAAAAGAAATTGACTGGTCTAGATCATTTTTGTCACAAGTATATGATTTATGGAAAGAGGTACCGCTCCGATGCAATAATGTCATCAAGGGCACAAATAGTGATTACGTAAACAACGCCACCGACCCCAAAAATTCTTATCTTATATTCAACTCAAACTGGACTGAAGATTCCATGTATTCCAATGGAATTGATAACTCCAAAGATTGCGTGGATGTGTCTCATTGCAACAAAGCGGAAACTTGTTATCAAAGTTTCTGGATCACCTCGAGCTATAAAGTTTTTTATTCTTCTCAATGTGAAGAATCGAGTGATCTTTGGTTTTGTAAAGATTGCCAAGGATGCATGAACTGCTTTGGTTGTGTAAATTTGCGCAATAAAAATTATTATTTTTTCAATGAACAATGCACCAAGGAAGATTACGAAAATAAATTAAAAGAATATAAACTTTATACAAGAAAAGGGGTCGAAAAAGCTTGGAATGAAGCTTCGAGTTTTTGGAAAAAATTCCCGAACAAAAATATCCAAGGCATAAAAAATCTAAACTCCACCGGCTCATATGTTACTCACTCTAAAAATGTGAAGGACTCTTTTCTAATAAGAGAAGGAGAAAACTTGCGCTATTGCCAATACCTGCAAGCCACCCCAAGCGCCAAAGATTGTTATGACTATTCCAACTGGGGAGAAGGAGCGGAATTGATGTACGAAGTCATGATTAGCGGCGCCAATGTTCAAAACATAAAATTTTCAGTGCAAACTCAGGAAAATACGCACAATGCCGAATACACAGTCTGTTGCCGTAATTGTGAAAACATCTTTGGATGTGTTTCTCTCCGAAAAAGTCAGTATTGTATCCTAAACAAGCAATATTCAAAAGAAGAATATTTTGAACTGGTTGAAAAGATAAAGCGTCACATGATTGAAATGCCTTATGTGGACGGAAAAGGGAGAATATACAAATACGGAGAATTTTTTCCAATAGAATTTAGTCCTTGGGCCTACAACGAAACAATTGCGCAAGAATATTTTCCCTTAACAAAAGAAGAGGCTATGGCAAAGGGTTATAACTGGAGAGAGGTTGATACAAAAAATTACATTCCGACAATTGTCGCTGAAAATATTCCTGAAGACATCCACGATGTTGATGATTCAATAACAAATGAAATTTTTGAATGTTCTCACAAAACAACATGTGGTCACGGATGCACTAAGGCTTTTAGAATTACAAACAATGAACTTAGTTTTTATAAAAAAATAAATGCTCCATTGCCAATACTCTGCCCCGCTTGTCGCACGATGGAAAGATTAAAAATGCGTTTAGGCATAGAACTTTACGATATGGAATGTATGTGCGCTGGAAAAGCTTCTTCGGATGGAAAATATAAAAACTATGGTTTGCATTCTCACGGTGAAAATAATTGTGAAAATAAGTTCAAAACAGGATTCAACCCAAAACAAGGCGAAATAGTATATTGCGAACATTGTTATCAGCAAGAAGTTTATTAAGATGCAAAACGAAACAAAAAATTGTCAGAACCCCGAACGAAAGCAGAGCTTCGTACGGGGCAGGTTGTAAAAAAGTTATGGAAAATAAAATCTGCCAAAATTGTAAATTAGAGTTTGTTGTTGAACAAGAGGATTTTAATTTCTACAAAAAGATGCAGGTGCCAGCGCCGACTTGGTGCCCGGAATGTCGCATGATCCGACGAATAGCCTGTCATAATGGCTGGTCTCTTTTTTATCGCAATTGTGACAAATGTGGGAAGCGTACTCTTTCCATGTATCCACCGAGCCAAAAAATTACAGTCTACTGTCAGCCATGCTGGTGGGCGGACGATTGGGATGGAACGGAGTATGCAATGGACTATGATTCCTCTAAACCCTTTTTAGCACAGTTAAAAGAATTAACTGAAAAAGTTCCATATACAGCATTGGAAACTACATATTTGAATCTAAAAAATTGTGACTATAGTAACGCTCTTGCTTATTGCAAAAATTGCACATTGGCAATCTGGGCAGATTACAGTGAGAGTGTGTATTTTTCTTCTTTTTTAAATCAGGCAAAAGATGTGGCTGACTCAATAAGGATTTTTAGTTCCGAACTATGTTATGGGTCAATTGGATTAAGAAAAGGTTGTTATAGAGCTTTTTATTCACAAGAATGTGATTCTTGTAGCGATATATGGTTTTCACGTAATTGTTATGGATGTATGAATTGTGTCGGGTGTGTAAATTTGCGCGGTGCTTCTTATCAGATTTTCAATGTTCAATACACCAAAGAAGAATATTTTAAAAAATTAAAAGAATTTAAACTAGACACCCGTTCGGGTATCAATACACTTCAAAAAGAATCGGAAATATTTTGGAAAAAATTTCCTTTCCGTTCTTATACGGGAGATACCTTCAATCTAAATGTTACTGGTGAATATATTTATCAATCAAAAAATTCCAAAGAAATGTATATTGCTGGTAACGCAAAAAATTGCAAATGGTGTCAGTTTATTACTTTCAAACCAGCCGAAGATTGCTGGGATTATTCCGGCTGGGGAAACAACGCAGAACTTATCTACGAATCTTTCAATGTGGGTGAAAATGTCAGCAATGTTAAATTTTCTGGCTATTGTTTCCCGGATGTGGTAAATACTGAATATTCCTTTTGGTGCACTTCATCCAAAAATAATTTTGGATGTGTGAATTTGAAAAGAAAAAGTTATTGTATTTTAAATAAAGAATACTCCAAAGAAGAATTTGAAAAATTAAAGGAAAAAATAATTGAAGACATGAAAAAGAATCCGTATGTGGATAAATTGGGACGCATTTGGACTTACGGAGAATTTTTCGGAGCCGGTTTTAGTAAATTCGCCTATAATAATTCGACCGCATATAAATTTTTCCCAAAAACCAAAGAGCAGGCATTGAAAGAAGGCTATACTTGGAATGACGAAGCGGAACAACAAGGAGATGCAACGATTGCTGGAAAAGATTTGCCGGAGACAATCGCCGAAGTTGATGAATCAATTTTGAAAGAAATAATCTCCTGCACGACTTGTGACCGAAAATATAAAATAGCCTCTTTGGAGTTTGACCTTTTGCGTAAAATGAATATTCCCCTACCTACACGGTGCTTGAAATGCAGAGAAAATTCACGTTTTAGTAAAATGCAAATGCCGATACTTTATAACCGCACTTGCATGAAATGCAGTAAAGCAATCAGGACATCATATGCGCCTGACCGACCAGAAATAATTTATTGTGAAGTATGTTACCAAGGAGAATTTGCCTAACATCCTCTTTTATGTTAAGGTATTTCAATTACTTGTCCCGTTAGAAAATCAACGGACTAGTAGAAAAGATAAGGTTTATTATGTTAAATTTTTTAATGGGATGGCAGGAAATAAAATAAATAAAATAAAATTTAGTCCGGTAGATATTGAAGAGCGAAAGAAGCTCGATTTCAAAGCTGGCGATACTATTTCGGTGGTTTCAAAAATTCCGGAAGAAAAAGGTAAAGTTTCGCTTGCAAGCTTTTGAAGGAATTGTGCTCGCGCGCAAGCATGGCAAAGAAGCTGGTGCCACTTTCACCGTTCGCAAAGTTGCAAGCGGTATCGGCGTTGAAAGAATTTTTCCTCTTTATTCTCCAATGGTCAGTAAAATTGAAATCACAAAAAAAGCTCGAGCTCGACGTTCAAAATTGTATTACATACGCGCAAAAGCCGTGAAAGATGTCCGCAAGAAAATGCGTTCTGTCACCAACCTTGAAGAAGAGACAGAAGCAGTTGCAGAAGTTGCTGAATAAATAACTTATTTTGTTATACTATCTAATTGATTTGCTCGGGTGGCGAAACTGGTAGACGTACTACCTTGAGGTGGTAGCGCCCGCAAGGGCATGGGAGTTCAAATCTCCCCCCGAGCACAATTTTCTATTCTATAGAAAATATTTTACATGGTGGCTATGGTGTAGCGGTAGCACAGAGGCTTGTGGAGCCTTTAGCTCGGGTTCGATCCCCGATAGCCACCCAATAAACATAAAAATAATTCATTTTAAATTCATCCTTATGATATAGAATGCACGCGGGAACTGTGCATACGATTGTATGTGCAAATTGAATGTCCTTTGAAACGGAGGTAAGCATGTCAAAAAGGGTTCTCCAGATTCAAATTGCCGCAGCCTCATTGATGATTATGCTGTGCGTAACCGTCAATGCGAAGGAAACCAAACTTCTCACCAAAGATCAAGGCATACTTGGCTCGATGCATCGGATGGGCTGCCGTGCCGACTGGATTTCAGTCGTCATGAATGAGTCATCCATACTTGAGTCGGAGCTCCGATCTTTGCCTAAAGGCAGGTTAATCATTGCTCCAGACAATTGCAGGGAAAGACCGCCCGGATTGGTGACGAGAAGATCTAAAAGGGTTCTTGTTAGCCTGACGAGACAAGAATTAGTTGTTCAGGCAAACCAGGACTTGCGCGCCAGGCTTAACAAATCACAAGAAGAGTTGAATGCCACGCTTACAGACAACACCACGTTGCAAAACGAAAACAACCGACTCTCAAACCAAGTGCGTTATTTTGAACGGAGTAATGATTGGCGAAGGGTTCTTTTTCACTTTTTGGTTATGTTCGTGCTTGGGGTCGTTTTAACTGCGGCTGTCGGATTCTTTTTTTGGATTCGGCCTCTGCAACAAGACCTTGACTTACGGAAATCAGAAAATGATAGGTTAACGACCAGAGTAAAACACCTGGAAAGAATATTAATCCTCAATCCTGATTTGTCTGCACCGACTTTTTCTGTGGAGCACAACGGCGAGATGGTGAACTTCAGAAATACCTCGTACCTCTACGCCGGCTGCCCCTTCTGCCCAGAAATACATCTCAAGCCACACCCCGACAATCTACGACAACATTTGACAAAGCAGCATCCACATAATCAAGCGAAAACTGCCTAGCAGCCTAGCTTGCATGCATGCATGACAAAATTTAGACAAATCATTGTACCCCGGGAGAGATAAGATCGAACCTTGTGGGAGATCCGTCGCGTGAGCGATGGACAACTTGGCCGGGCGCAGAGTCTTGGTCTTTCAGTGAATAGTTTAAACTTGTTCATCGCTATCTCCGAAGAAGCTCTTTGACTACGCCTCGGCATCATCCTTTTATAGAACCGAGGCAACTATCATATAAAAGGCGTCGACATCGATGCCTTTTAGTCTGGTAAAAAAATTCAACGCATTTATTTTTAATAATGTATTGGTTTTAGCCATACACTAATAGTATAATTATTTCCATAATGTGGAACGAGCAAATTCTTTTGGAAATACTTAAAAAAGGTGGTGTGGCAGTCATGCCCACTGACACTATTTATGGCATTGTCGGTCAGGCACAAAATTTAGCCACAGTAAATCGTATCTATAATTTTAAAAAAAGAAATCCGGAAAAGCCTTGTATTATATTAATTGGTAATATCAATCAGCTAGAAGATTTTTCTGTCATTCTTTCCATGGAACAAAAAAACAAGTTGTCGGAATTTTGGTCCTTCGACCCTACTCAGAACCTTCGGCCCACTAGTATTATTTTTGATTGTGAAGATGAATCATTTTCATATTTACATCGTGGCACAAAAACTTTGGCATTCAGACTTCCCTCTTCCCAAGATTTGCAAGACTTAATTATGAAAACTGGTCCTTTGATTGCGCCCTCGGCAAATCCGGAAGGGTTACCGCCTGCTCAAAATATCGATGAAGCAAAAAATTACTTCGGCTTGCCTGCGCAGACGGGAAACTCGATAGATTTATATTTAGACAGAGGCACAATCGTAAGCAAAGCCTCAAAAGTTATCCGATTGCACAAAGACGGAACGGTAGATATACTTAGGCAATGAAAAGAAATATCTGGGAAAAAATTTTCAGTGCGCCAGCAGAAATACTCGAAAAAAGTGTTGAAGTTGAACAAGAATTGGAGCACGATATTGCAAATGAAAAACCTGTAAAAGTAGCCGCAGAATATTGGAAAACTCTTGGTCCGGGATTAATCACCGGCGCAGCCGATGATGACCCATCTGGTATAGCCACCTATTCGCAAATGGGCGCTCAATCTGGCTTTGGACTGATTTGGCTGTCACTTTTTTCTTTTCCTTTGATGGTGGTGGTACAAGAAATGTGCGCTCGTATCGGACTCGCCACCGGTGTCGGACTCGCTGCAAATATTCGTAAATATTATTCTAAAAAAATTCTTTACCTATGCACAGTACTTTTACTTTTTGCTAACGTTTTCAACATCGGAGCAGATTTAGGGGCGATGGCGAAGGGCACTCAATTAATGTTTCCCTTTATTTCATTTACTTTTTTTATTTTTCTCTTTGCCGCACTATCTTTATTTCTTCAGATTTTTATTCCGTATAAAAAATACGCAAAATATTTAAAATATCTCACTTTCATTCTTTTTGCATATATAATTTCGGCCTTTTGTGTAAAAATAAATTGGGCCGAAGTTTTGCATTACACACTGATTCCAAGTTTTCACTTTTCAAAAACAATAATCGTTCTCATCTGCGCAGCTCTCGGCACGACAATCAGTCCATATTTGTTTTTCTGGCAATCTTCTCAAGAAGTGGAAGAGCAAATATTACATGGACAAAAAACTGTTGCGATACGCCAATCCAGCACCACACAAGAAGATATTAAAATGATGCGTATCGATGTCTGGTCCGGAATGGTAGTTTCAAATCTGGTAATGTTTTTCATCATTGCAGCCTGCGCAGCGACACTTTTTACAAACGGCATTACCAACATTTCCACGGCTTCGGAAGCCGCTCTCGCCTTGCGTCCTTTTGCCGGTAATTTTGCTTTCACACTTTTTGCGCTCGGAATATTGGGTACCGGACTTTTGGCTATTCCTGTTTTGGCCGGCTCAGCCTCTTATGCCATTTCTGAATCTTTCGGTTGGAAAACTGGGCTCTATCGTAAATTAAAGCAGGCTACTGCTTTTTATGGAGTAATTATTGTGGCCATGTTGCTCGGGCTATCTTTGAATTTTATTGGGCTGGATCCAATAAAAGCTTTGATTTATGCAGCTGTGCTAAACGGTGTAATTTCTCCTTTTATGATTTTCTTTATTGTCCACTTGAGCAGTAAAGAAGAGGTGATGGGAAATTTTAAAACTAAAATAGTGGGTAATATTTTCGGATGGTTAACTTTTGTTTTAATTTCTTTGGTTGGCGTCGGAGCAATTGTTTCTATGTTTACATAAAAAAATGAAAATGGAACGAAATTACAATTTATCTAAATTAAACACTTTCGGCATAAACGTGAATGCTGCTTTTTTTGTGGAAGTAGAATCCGAAAAAGAACTTACCGAACTTTTTAATTTGCCGGAGTTTAAAGAGAACGAGAGAATATTTTTAGGAGGAGGAAGTAACGTGCTTTTTACTAAAGATTTTAATGGAATCGTGGTTTTAAATAAATTAAAGGGCATGGAAATAACCAAGGAAGATAATGAGGCAGTGGAAATCCGCGCAAGAAGTGGAGAGATATGGAATGACCTTGTGACTTTTGCGGTAACGAACGGCTATTGGGGAATTGAAAATTTAACACTAGTTCCCGGCACAGTCGGAGCCGCGCCCATGCAAAATATCGGAGCTTACGGAGTTGAACTCAAAAACACACTTCAAAATGTGGAAACGTTTGAAATTACTACTGGAAAGAAAAAAATATTTTCCAAAGAAGAATGTGAATTGGGATATCGTGATAGTATTTTTAAAAACAAAGCGAAAGGAAAATATTTTATATCCGCAATAATTTTGAAATTAAGCAAAGTGCCAAAACCAAATATTTCTTACAAAGTATTAAAAGAATATTTAGAAGAACCCGCCGACGTTAAAACTTTGGCGGGCAAGAATAAAATTACTGAACACTCTTTAAAAAATATTAGTGAAGCAGTGGCTTCCGTCAGAAAAAGTAAGCTTCCTGACCCAAAAATTATCGGCAATGCTGGAAGTTTTTTTAAAAATGTTTTTGTGGAGAAAAATAAATTGACAGAACTTTTGGAAAAATATCCAAACATGCCTCACTTTGAAGAAGAAGGCTTAACAAAAATTCCTGCAGGCTGGCTCATTGAGCAAAGTGGCCCAACCGACGGAACAAGTTGGAAAGGATATAAAACAGGCAATGTTGGCGTTCATGAAAAACAGGCACTCGTTTTGGTAAACCATGGAGGAGCGACAGGCGCAGAAATTTTAGACCTGGCAAAAAAAATTATAGTATCTGTGAGAGATAAATTTGGACTAGAACTTATTCCGGAAGTCAATTTGATTTAAGATTTTTTTAGCGGTATACTTTTCTCATTAACATTAACTAACAATTTATGGAAAATAAAAAAGATATGAATATTATTTTTGCAGTTATTATCTGCTTGGTATTGGTGGGAGTTTTAGTCTTTATAAGCATAAAAAACAAAACAAATATGCCTTCAAATAATAATATCGGCGACGGGACAAATAATCAGCCAATTAGTACGAACAACATAGGAAGTCCCGACCAAGTTCCAAACGTAACCGGAACTCCTACAAACACTGATGACCAATCAGCGCCGGCCGGAACAGTGGCAAAAACTGGCGATACGGTAGCTATGAATTACACCGGTAGTTTGGCCGACGGGACTGTTTTTGACTCAAACATAGATCCGAAATTTGGTCACGTTACCCCTTTTATATTTACTTTAGGCGCCGGTCAAGTAATTCCTGGTTGGGATAAAGGAATAGTTGGAATGAAAGTTGGTGAAACGAAAACACTTGTGATTTCGCCCGCAGACGGATACGGAGCAACCGGTTACCCTCCAACAATACCGCCAAATGCAACATTGACCTTCGTGGTAACTCTTTTAGCAATTAAATAATACTTGCCTCGCTCACGCGACGGCTAAAATTATGGAAACAATGGAAAATAACAAGAAAAAGTTTTTTAAAATGCTATCTGCTTTGGCAGTGGTTTTGGTTATTTACTTTGCGGTAAAAACAATTTATGAAATCAAAAAAACCAGTCTGCTCGGAGAAAACGCCACTCCAGCAACCATTTCATTCTCTGGACACGGAGAGGTTAAGGCAGTTCCAAATTTAGCGACAATTAGTTTCACCATAGAAAACACAGCATCCACAGTGGCAAGCGCGCAAAACAAAGTTACCGCCCAAGAAACAGCTGTACTTAGTTTTCTTACTAGTGAAGGAGTAGCAAAAAGTGACATACAGACAGAAAATTACAACTCTTCTCCGCAATATCAATACCAGAACTCTGTTTGTCCACAACCCATGCCTTTATCTTCCGGAGCCGTTCCAAATATTGCTGTTTACTGTCCACCATCTAAACAAGTTTTGACCGGCTATAATGTATCAGAAGATATTTCAGTACAAGTTCACGATTTGACCAAGGTTGGGAATATTGTTTCGGGAATTGGTGCGATTGGAATTTCCAACATCAACGGTCCTGACTATTCAATCCAAAACCAAGACCAATTAAATGAACAAGCTCGCAAACTTGCAATCGTTGACGCAAAAACAAAAGCAAAAACTTTGGCGAGTGATTTGGGCGTAACTCTCGGTAATATTGTGAATTTTTCTGAAAATGGAAATACTCCTCCTGTTGTTTATCCGATGGCTATGAATGCTGCTGTGTCCGCAAAAGCTCCAGCTCCAGCCTTGCCAGCAGGACAGAATACCATCACCTCTGACGTTTCAATAACTTACGAAATTAATTAAAATACAGAAAAACAGAGCTGTTATAAATTTTTTGTAAGTTGACTATTTTCGTTAAAAAGAGTATATTTAAAAAAGCCCTGAAGGGGCTTTTTTAAGAGGTAAAAGATTAAAAAATAATCTATGTCAAAAATTACCGAGTATTTCAAGGAAACAAGAACAGAATTAAAACATGTAATTTGGCCATCTAGACGCCAGACTTTTTATTACACTTTGATAGTAATCATTTTGTCTATTATCATCGCTTACTATTTGGGTATTTTTGATTTTATTTTTTCACAAGGATTACAAAAAATAATCACCCCATAATACTTGTCCCGTACTAAATTTTAGCTTACGGGACATAAAGATAAATATTATTAATTAAATTTTAGTACTGGGATGGCAAAACAAGAAACCGAAGGAGTTAGAAATTGGTACGCAATACATACTTACGCCGGATACGAGAACGTTGTTCTTCGTAATTTGCGTCAGCGCATTGATTCTTTGGGAATGAACGACAAAATCTTTAACGTAATCGTGCCCATTGAAAAAAAAATCAAAATCAAAGCCGGCAAGCGCGTGGAAGTGGAAGAAAAAATTTATCCCGGTTATGTCTTAGTAGACATGATTGTAACCGATGATTCTTGGTACGTGGTACGCAATACACCGAGAGTTACCGGTTTCGTGGGAGCCGGAGTAAATCCTGTTCCCCTCAAAAAAGAAGAGGTTGATTACCTTTTCAAGAAGATGGATGGCGGCACCGCAAAACACAACATTGATATGGAAATCGGCGAAACAGTTTTGATTAACGATGGTCCGTTCAAAGACCTGGAAGGTAAAGTAAATTCTGTTGACCAAGACCGCGGAAAAGTAAAAGTTCTGGTTTCAATGTTCGGTCGCGAAACTCCGGTTGAACTGGACTTCTTGCAAGTTAAGAAAATTTAAGCTAGATTAAGAAATAAGACTAAAATTTATATGGCAAAAAAAATTACCAAAAAAATAAAACTACAAATACAAGCTGCTAAGGCCACTCCTGCTCCCCCGCTCGGACCCGCACTCGGACAGGCTGGTATCAATATCGGCGATTTCGTGACTAAGTTTAATGCTGCTACCCAAAAAATGGCAGGAGACAAAGTCGGCGTATCTATCACGGTATACGAAGACCGAAGTTATGATTTCGTTGTAAAAACCCCTCCAGTTACCGGCCTTATTTTAAAAGCCGCTGGAGTAGAAAAAGGCTCAGGAAAGAATACCACCACTAAAGCAGGAAAGATAACCCGCGCTCAAGCTCTAGAAATTGCAAAAAAGAAAATGACAGACCTAAATGCAAAAGACGATGAAGGTGCCATTCGTATTATTGCCGGCTCCGCTCGTTCAATGGGTATAGAAGTTAAAGACTAAAATAAAAAAATGATGCAACAACTCACCGAAAGGGATTATAAAAAAATTCTTATCTGCTTAACCCTTTATATCAGTTCGCTTTTTGCATCAAATACTCTAGGCATAAAATTAATGCCTTTTCTTTTTGGAACGCATTTATCGGTCGCAGTTTTTTCTTTCCCGATTGTTTTTTGTATGACTGATGTAATTGGAGAGGTTTATGGAAAAAAGATGGCAAATAATTTTGTTTTTGCGGGAATAATAAGTATTGTTTTATTTTTAGTTTACTCTTTTATTTCTATAATTACCCCTTGGGCAAAAGAAGGTCTATGGGCTCAAGTGGGATACAATGAGATTTTCGGACTTTCTGTACGTTTTGCCATAGCCTCACTCGTTGCTTTTGCCATCGGCCAATATCAGGATGTTATTTCATTTTTCTTTTTAAAGAAACAAATAGGTGAAAAAAAATTCTGGCTTCGAGCAAACTTGGCGAACGCTTGGTCCGAATTTTTCGATACAGTTGTTTTTATGCTAATCGCATTTGCCGGAGTTCCCTTTTTGCACATTCCCGCCGTGTATCCTCTCTTTACAATTTTTCTAATAATTATTCCATGGTGGTTATATAAAATACTTATGGGAGCGCTACTCACCCCCCTTTCATACCTTGGAATTCATATTTTGAGGAACTATGGCAACGAAAATTAAGTATATAGCTTATGTTGTGGCAAGCATCGACGGAAGAATAGCCAAAGATAAAAACTCTGGAGTAAATTGGACAAGTAAAGAAGATTGGAATTTTTTACAAAACTCTTTAAAGAATTCCGATGCGGTAATTGTGGGACACAATACTTTCAAAAAATACAAGGATAGTCTGGAAAAAAGAAACACGATTGTTTTAACCTCAAAAACAGAGAATCCCGTGGAAAAAGGAAGCGTAATTTTTTTTAATCCCGAGAAGAACAACCTGAAAAAAATTTTAACAAATAAAAAATACAGAAATATAGCCATCCTTGGCGGCTCAAAAGTATATAATTTTTGCCTTGAAAATAAAATGCTTAAGGAACTTTGTGTAACGATTGAACCCTTTGTTTTTACAACAGGAATCCCGATGTTTGAAAGCAAGGTGTTTAAAAAATACAAATTCTCCTTACAGTCAATTATAAAACTGAACAAAAAAGGAACAATTTTGCTAAAATATAAATATGAAAATTGAAGCTGTTAAAACTAGAGTTTTCCAAGAAAATGAGAGTTTAATCGCATTTATCTCAAAATACATAAAAAATCTCAAGGAAAATTCTATTTTAGTTGTCACATCAAAGATTGTCGCTCTATCCGAAGGAAGGGTGGTTGAAAATAAAAACGAAACTCAAAAAAACAAGCTTATAAGGCGAGAGAGTGCTTTCGCCATGAAAACAAAAATTGTTTGGCTGACTATCAGGAGTGGTATGGTTATGGCAAATGCTGGAATAGATGATTCAAACGCAAACGGAAAACTTATACTTTTACCCAAAGATAGTTTTAAATCAGCGCAAAAAATACGCTCTTACCTTCGTAAAAAACATAAGATAAAAAACTTGGGCATAATCATTGCTGATAGTGGACTTTTACCCTTACGTAATGGGGTTATAGGAATGGCACGAGGATATGTTGGCTTTAAAGGAATAAAAAATTATACTAACAAAAAAGACATTTTCGGCAGAAAGTTCAAGTACACAAAAACAAATATTGCCGACAGTCTAGCAACTGCTGCCACTGTATGCATGGGAGAAGGAAATGAAAAACAGCCACTGGCTCTAATAACAAATGCACCAGTTGTCTTCACAAAAAAAATAGAAAGAAAAGAAATGTTAATAAAAAAGTCCAATGATATCTTTTATCCTTTACTTAAAAATCTAAATGGAAAAAGGAGATAAAAAAAGAAAACTTCCATACTTAACAGGTCTCGTAGAGAAACTTGCCCCTAAAATAGGCGCAAAATTCGTTGTTGAACCAGAATGGAAAATTGCTGGACAGATCATTTATAAGAATGGAATAGTAAGATCGCTCCGTTATCTTTCCTTGGACCTCAATCATATTGCTTCCTCAGATATCGCTCGCGACAAAGATTATGCAAAATTTTTTATGAAAAAAAGAGGTTACCCTGTAGCCGAAGGAAAAACTATTTTTAGAAATGATTGGGCGGATACAGTAAAAAGTAATCGTAGAATTTCCTATGCTGTAAATTATGCGAAAAAACTTGGTTACCCTTTAATTGTAAAGCCAAACAGCCAGAGCCAAGGTTCGGGAGTGGCTCTTGTTTCCAATAAAAATGAGTTACTTTTTTCTTTGAAAGAAATTTTTAAAATTGACAAGATTGCCATTATTGAAAGATATTTGCCGGGGCGCGATTACCGCATCGTCGTGTTGGATGGAGAAATAATTTCTGCCTATGAACGCATTTCCCTTTCGGTTATCGGAGATGGAAAAAATTCCATACTTTCTTTACTGAAAGCTAAACAAAAAAAATTTAATAAAACCAATCGTGATACCAGAATAAATTTTGCTGATCCACGCATAAAAATAAAATTAAAAAAACAAGGTTTTTCTTTTAAAAGTATCCCCGAGAAAGGAAAGAAAATATTTCTACTGGACAATGCAAATCTATCTACCGGCGGAGATGCTTTTGATGTTACTCATACTATCCATCCAAAATTCGCACAAATTGCCAAAAATCTTACCAAGGATATGGGGCTCCGGATGGCTGGAGTAGATATAATGGCAACAGAGGGAGATATCACAAAAAATCCAAAAGATTGCAGTTACTATATTATTGAAATTAATGCCACACCAGGGTTGGACCATTATGTGACAACCGGATTAGCTCAAAAGAAGAAAGTTGAAGAAATGTATTTTAAGGTTTTGAAAGCGCTTGGAAAGAAAGATTAATTGGAGTATATTATAGTCATGATAGACCTTAAAGCGCTGCAAAAAGAAGTGATGAGAAATAAGGTGGAAAAAGGATTTAATCTGGCAAATACTGCTTTGGAGTTTTGCCGAGCGCACGAAGAACTCTCCGAAGCATTCTCTAAATTTAATAAAAATCAAGATGGGGTAGCCGAGGAATTTGCCGACGTAATGATTTTTATTTTAGGTATGTGCGAAAGCATGGGTTTTGATTTGGAAAAAGAGTTGGTTGCTAAAATAGAAAAAAATAAAAAAAGAAAATATATAAAAAGCAAATCTCCGGATGGCACAGATGTGTTTGTGCGAATCAAGACGGATGAAGATCCTTAAAATGAAAAAAGAAACAAAAAAAATAATACCTCGCAGGTGTATCTCTTGGGATGAATGCTTTATGAGAATGGCTCATCTTATTTCCGAAAGATCCAAGGACCCCAATACTCAAGCAGGTGCTGTGGTCGTGGACTATAGTAATGTTGTAGTGGGAGTCGGATACAATGGTTTCCCTAGAGGAATTGAAAATGATGCTTTGCCTTGGGAGAAAGTCGGGGATTTTGAAGACACAAAATACGCTTACGTATGCCACGCAGAAGAAAACGCAGTTTATAATGCCAATAATTCAACCAAGGGATGTAAAATATATTGCAATCTATTCCCTTGCAACGAATGCGCAAAAACCATAATCCAGAATGGGATCAAGGAAGTTATTTATGAAAGTGACAAATATGCAAAGACTCCGATCGTACGAGCATCAAAAAAACTATTTAAATTAGCCGGTGTAAAAATTAGACAATACAAAAGCACTTATCTCGTTTAAATTTTCTCGTAAACAGAAAAAGTGTAGTTTAAGGGATTTTTCTCGTCTCTTTCGTGTTCCTCGTGAGATACTTCATTCCAAACAATCGGAATAATTTCCGGGAAAAAACTGTCGGCAGAACTATCTTCCGCATCAATATGGGTAATGTAAAGCTTGTCGGCAATCGGCATGGTTTGCTTGTAAATTTCTGCTCCGCCGATAACAAAAATTTCTTCATCGTTGTTTCCGATTATGTCTAAAGCCTCACTCAATGAATGAGCAATTTCAACTCCTTCTTTTTTGTAATTTACATCTCGAGTAATGATTATATTTCTCCTATTTGGCAATGGACGTCCAACTGGCTCGCCCGTAGGACTACGCCCGAGGGACTCAAAAGTTTTTCTGCCCATCAAAACGGTATGTAAAGAAGTTATTTTTTTAAAATGTTCCATGTCGGCTGGTAGTTTCCAAAGCAAAGTATTCCCCTTCCCAAGTTCATTATTTCTACCAATGGCTGCAATTAGTGAAATCATGATGTTTAAACTGCGATAGGGGCTTTTATTCCTTCATGAGGATTATAATCAATTAATTCAAAATCATCGATTGTAAAATCTGCAATTTTATTTTTGTTTGGATTTATTTTCATTTTTGGCATCGGACGAATATCACCGCGACGAGAAAGTTGTAAATTCGCTTGCTCTAAATGATTTGAGTAGAGATGAACATCTCCGCCGGTCCAAACAAATTCTCCGGGCTGTAATCCGCAAATCTGTGCGATAATCATTGTGAACAAAGCATAAGAAGCAATATTAAACGGAACTCCGAGAAAAGTATCACAGGAGCGCTGATAGAGCTGACAAGACAATTTTCCATCCACGACATAGAATTGAAAAAAACAATGACATGGAGGAAGTCCGGCTTTCGCCATCTCATCAATGTCCGCTACATTCCAGGCTGAAACTATCAATCGTCGAGAATCCGGAGTGTTTTTAATATCTTCTATGACTTTCGCCAGCTGGTCTATGTGTCCACCGTTTGGCGTCGGCCAACTTCTCCACTGATATCCGTAAATCGGACCGAGGTTTCCGTAATCTTTGGCAAAACTTTCATCTGCTTTTATTTTTTCTATAAATTCCTTGATGCCCGAATTCCATTCTTCCGAGCCTGTTTTTGGAACATTCATTTTGTTTCTGATTAAATAAGCTTTGTAAGGCCACTCGTCCCAAATGTGCACATTATTATCAGCCAAATATTTTAAGTTGGTGTCACCACGCATGAACCATAACAATTCGTGGATGATTGATTTGATTGGAACTTTTTTTGTAGTCAGAAGAGGAAAACCGTCGCTTAGATTAAAGCGCATTTGATAGCCCAATAAACTCTTCGTACCCGTTCCCGTGCGGTCAGTTTTCACCGCACCATTCTTGATAATGTGCTCCAATAAATCTAAATAAGATTCGTCTACGTGTTTGCCTTGCATAGATAGATTATAGCAATAACTGAAAAATAAAAACAATTATCTATTTATTAGATATTTTTATCAAATAAAGCAATAAGATATTCAGAAAGAGAAAACATTGATTGCATTTGTTCCTTGGTTGTGATGATTGTCGTAGCATATATATAAAGCTTGTTGCCAGTAAATTCAAAACTGGCCTCTTGCGCTTTATCAATCAAATCAGCCATGACATCGGGCGCGAATATTTGATAAGCCTCTTGCTCATATCCTTTTGGGACTCGTAATTTAAAATATTTATTAAAATCACCTTCTAACTCCACTGTCTCATCACCATTAAAAAAATCAAGCACGGCGCTTGAGTGTTTTTTTGAATATAATAAAATATCTGGCACAACCTTATTGAGAGTGGATTCAAAAACCGTATAAGAGTAAGTATGAGAATTTTTACCATATCCTTCGGTAAAGCATAGGGTGAAAATACGCATGGGGATATTTTGGTAAACACCAGTCAAAACATCGTAAAGAGATTGGCTGTGACCTGTTTTAAATAACTTCCCCGAAACTGTTTCTATTCCTGTCGATTTTGTGTAACTAAAACCAATAGATTTACCAAACTCTTCTGTGAACTCAGTTTTAATTTTTTTAAAAATAAAAGAGTACCCAAAGAACCCCAGAATAATCATTACGTAAATAATAACTGGGTTGTGAAAAATAATCATTAAGGCAAGAAAAACACCTATGTAAACAATTACATATGGTAAATAACTAGTACGAATATATTTAAAGGTAGCAGAGTTGATATTTTCTATGGGTTCCGTATTCGTATTTTCGTCCATAGAACAATTGTATCACAACCGTAATTTATTTAAAATTTGTGCCCTCGGTAGGATATCTTTCCCTACGGGAACAGTATACCTTTTCAAATAGCTCGAAATAAATTTCTCGCTATTAATGAAAAGCTTTTCGCTTCCTACCCGCGAGCAAAGCAGTTTGCTCGCTCTCGGGCACAAAAATATGCTCCGCTTATTTTTGTGCCCTCGGTAGGATATCTTTCCCTACGGGAACAGTATACCTTTTCAAATAGCTCGAAATAAATTTCTCGCTATTAATGAAAAGCTTTTCGCTTCCTACCCGCGAGCAAAGCAGTTTGCTCGCTCTCGGGCACAAAAATATGCTCCGCTTATTTTTGTGCCCTCGGTAGGAATCGAACCTACATCGAAGCCTTAGAAGAGCTCTGTTCTATCCATTGAACTACGAGGGCATTTCTCTAAGGCTCTAGTGCGCGCTGAGGGACTCGAACCCCCGACCTTCTCAGTGTAAATGAGTTGCTCTACCAACTGAGCTAAGCGCGCAAATGTTTATTCATAAATACTGTTTAAAATTAGCACATTTAGAGCGATGGGTCAACGACCGGCGCGGACGAATTTAATATTTCAGTTGATGTTTGTGCTTTTGCTGAAAAATAATTTAGGTCTTTTTCAATACGGTCTTTATTTACTGTACCGACTTGTCCGGAATTACTGGAAATTGACAAAGTTGGCTCTTGATTTATTTTCATAAAAAGGTAATACCCAAAAACAAAAGATCCCACCATTATCAATGCCGTACAAAAAAAGATAATCTCCCAAAAGAAATCTGGCCTTATGTCAAACTTTTTCTTCTTAAAATTATTTTTCTTTTTGAAAAAATTTAATTTCATATAATGAATTTATGGAACATAACTTAAAAGTTGTATTTCAAAATCACCTTCCCATTGTGAAATTCCGACTTTTTCATTAGGGGTTGTTGGCACGACCAACTCATGCATATCCATTGAATTAAAACTTATTTCATATGGAGAATTCTCTAAAAGGGTCAAGAATTTATAAACTTGCCCGAAAGTCCCTGTCGCTTTTAAATCCACCACCAATGAGCTGTTGTCCGTACTTGTCTCCACCGAAGAGATTACCACGGTAGCTCCGACCGGTGCCCCTAATTGTCCGATGGTATTTAAAAATGGCACAACGTCAGAGCTTTGAGCAAAATGCGTTTCAAGCAAAGTTCTGTCAGGAGCCACCTCGGCAAGCGAGGTATTAAGAGTAACTATATCGTTTCTCCTTTCTGTTTCTGTTTGCCAAGCCACCATTCCTGCTTCTGCTTTTTGATTGTTTTGATTTATTTTCATATATAAAAACACAAAAACCAAGCAAGCAAATATGAAAACTAAGGCTGAGAGAAATATAAATATTTTTGGAAAGTTATTTTTCATATATTAGGCAGGACTTAAACTCAAATCAAATTGAATGTTGGATTGTTTAACAAAACTGGAAATCGGTAAGTTTACATTTTTGAAATTTGCATCATTTTGGAGAGTTTGCTCAAAGGAAAGTAGCGCATCACGAGAAGAAGCTGTCCCCAGTAAATTGATTTTTTTACCTAAAATCGGATCATTTTGATATGTAATTTGAATTATTTTTATGTCGGATGTTTTTTCTGCCAAAATATTATTGATAACATTTGCGGAAATTAAAAATTTATTTTTCTCTGCATTTTCCACTAAAGTGAGTTTGTCGTTCATGTCTTTTATCTCGGTCAAGGATTCTTGGCTGGACACAGGGACCGGGTCATTTTTCTGCATAGTCAGTTTATTGTTAATAATCTCATCTTTAACTACGGAATAAAAATAGGCCGGTAACAGAACTACGCTCCCAATAAATACAGCAAAACTGAACATTAAAAATAATAAAACCAAAAGCCTGTAGTAAAACTCTGTGACCATTTTCTTCTTTTCTTCTTTTGGAATTAAATTAATCATCTTTTTAATTATCAATGAAATTGCCGAGCACCAGACCAAACGCCGTGGCAAAAGCTAAAACTTGTCTAAAAGGCATCTCTGGGGTAAAACTTTCTGTATTTATAATGTTAACCCAAACATTTGCCATTTCTACGGCAGTCTTCATGCTTACTGAAATATAATCTGCTAGTCCTATCAAATTTGAATCTCCGCCACAAAGAATTATTTTTTTTATCGGCGGATTATTTTTACCTTCTTCGTCTTTGTGGGTATTCCAATATAAAAAATGCTTCACAATTTCATCGCGCAAAATGGAAACATTGTTTAAAAGCACGGCAAAAATTTCTTTATTCTCCGAACTACGCTCTAAACCATATTTTTCTTTCATTTTTTCCGCTTCTTCAAAATTTACGTTGAAACTTTTTTGGATGACATTGGTAAGCGCGATACCACCCACATCCAAAGTAAAAGTAAACATGACAATACCACTAGATACAATGAAAATACCAGTTCGTTTCTTGCCGAAATCAACAATCATATAAGTATCCATGTCTTTATTTTTGATAACAGCGCGCGAGATGGCTTGCGCCTCCAATTCAAAAGCTTGTACTTGTATTTGGGAGTGTTCAAAAATCAGCAGATAATTGTCTATAATATTTTTTGGAATTGTCACGACTTGCACCTCCAAACTTTGCGCATCTTCTTTGACTAAAGCGTAGTCAAAAATCGCATCTTCTGCTTGAATGGGAACGTGTTCTTCCAGCACAAGCTCTATCGCCTCTTTTATATTCTTGAGTCCGGCTTTTTCCAGGCGAAGTTGAAAGATGTAAACTTGTTCTTCTGGTAAAGAAACACGAACAGACTTTACGCCTTCTTCTTTTCGCAACCTGGAGAGAATCTCCTCCATTCGTCTCGGGTCTGTGATTTTTCCAGACTCAATCACTCCGGGCGGAATAATTTTTTCTCCCCAACGCCCCACCTTCATGCCATGCCTCGTCGAGAGCAGCTCAACAAATTTCAATGATTCATCCGATATATCCAAACCAAAAGAACGAGCTTCTAAAAAATTGGGAATAGGGAATAATTTAAGAAAAAATTTTGAAAAATTCTTATTAGGTGACTCCATAAACATGTTAATAGTATACGATATTTTGGTTCCGGTTGCTATTTTATTTAGCGCGAGCTCCAACTTTTATGCTGTTATTTGGTTCTAAAAGAGAAAATTCTCCGTCTTCTCCGGAAACAGCGAACAACATGCCGTTACTTTCCAGACCACGAATCACTCTGGGTTCCAAATTTGCCACAAACATGCACTTTTTTCCCACTAACTCCGAGCAATCAGGAAAAAATTCGGCAATACCAGAAACAATTTGTCTTATATCGTTGGCTCCTTCGCCCTCCAAAGCCTTGGCGTCGGAGGGTCCCAAATCAACCAGTAATCTGAGCAACTTATCAGTTTCTGGAACTTTTTCTGCGGATAAAATTTCCCCAACCGCAATATCAATTTTTTTAAAATCTTCTAATTTGATTATTTCACTCATTTGTTTTATTTCTGCGATCTAAATATCTTTGTAATATTAATGCGGAAGCCGAAGCATCTACTCTCCCTGACTTTATTTGTTTTACTTTGCTGTGTGATTGAGGTGAATTAAAATCTTTTTTACTATTTTTAGAACGGCGGGCCTCCACGGAAGTCAAAAATTCTTTTTGTTTGTAAACCGGCAACCCAAACTTCTCTTTTAATTCTAAAATAAAAACTTCAATTCTGCCAGACAGCGCGTTTAATTTTCCGGAAAAATCCACCGACTCGCCAACAACAATCTCTTTGACCTTTTCTGTTTTGATTATATCACCCAGCGTTTTAAAAGTATTCAAATCATTGACGAGTATTTCTTTCGGAAAAGCAATTTGTCCATTTTCATCAGAAACTGCGAGTCCTATTCTCTTTGTCCCATAATCAATTCCCAAAAATCTCATATAAAAGAATACTAGCACCCGGTAGTAGAACTTGGCAATGCGCTTCGGCACGTTTTAAAAAACTTTGCCAAGTTTCACTACCGGGTAGCATAAAATGCTTTTTTCTGTTATTATTTCGGCATGTATAATTTATATAGTTCGGGTGCTTTCAATGTCATTATTTTAATCTTGGCTCTTTGGACCATTCCATGGAAAGCCTATTCGCTTTGGCTCTGTGCCAAGCACAATCAAAAGGGATGGTTTATCGTTTTGCTCATCTTGAATACTGTGGGAATTTTAGAAATTTTCTACATTTTCAAGATTGCAAAGAAAAGCTGGACGGACGTAAAAAGAGATTTTCGCAAAGCACTTTCGTCATTTAAATAAAAAGTGGTATACTGGATGAGTGAGCGAGCCGTACAAAAGAAAACCGAATACAAAATGTAATGTTTGCTGTAAGGAAATCTATAGAAGACCATTCCAAATAAAAAGTGGACAGGTCTTTTGTAGCTTGGTTTGTCGTGGAATATCTTGCAGAAAAGAAATCCCCTGCTCGGTTTGCGGAAAATTAATTTTATCTGGATTAAATAAAAAAACTTGTGGAAGGGCTTGTGCTAACATACAAAGAACAGGCATTAAATACCACTTAGGCAGTCCGAGAGACAAAGTTAAGTCTCAACAAGCCCTAAAACTAAAACTTCTGAAAGCGAGAGGATTGAAATGCGAAAAATGCAATTATAACAAATATGAAATTCTGCAAGTCCACCACAAAGACAGAAACAGAAATCGCAACGAATTAAATAACCTGGAACTTATTTGTCCAAATTGTCATTACGAAGAACATTTTTTAGAAAAGAGCTGGTTACGAAAAAAGATTGAAAAAAAAGCACAATAAGGTATATTGATATTGTTCTGTATTACACGGAGGGCTCGCCTAATGGTATGGCAATAGTCTTGAAAACTATCGTGGGAAACCACTTAGAGGTTCGACTCCTCTGCCCTCCGCAGGAAAAATTCATTTCGAAAGATGATATAATATAACCATTAAAGGCCGAATGCTTTATTAATTTAATAATTTAAAAACTATGATAAAAGGAAATTTTATTGGCGCGGCGATTGTTGCGATAATCTACACGGTATATATTTTAAACAACCCCAACGCGATGCATTCAAAAACAGCATTAGTGATTGCGTTGGTTGTTCTGAACGCTCTCACTATCGTGCTCCTCGCTTTCGCGTTTAAGTAAATAGGTGGGGATAACTTATTTGTATGTTGGAGAGAAATATATTACTCTCTATCTGAGAGTTCCTTCCAGTTTTATGGAGTCGAGAAGGTAGCCTCTCCCCAAGGAGCAACACCATGAACAAACGCTGTCTCGGCGCCTCCTGCGCCAACCCGAATGCCAATGTCGTATGCGAAGGCCTCACCGACACCCGCGGTAGCACCGGCCTCAACACCAACTTCTGCGCTGACAACACCGAGCCGGCCGACTAGCTGAAGGCGCGGAACACGGGACTGGGGGTCCGCCGCGGACCCCCAAAGCCCACATTTCTTCCAATCGGAAGCAAATCACACAAGTCACTTAGATTTATCTAAATTATTTAGGAAGAGTCTCTGTGGCTTTTTCGTTTGTCCAAATTTTGCTATACTTTAGATAATGATTTATAAAAAAGTAAATTTTATTTATGCGCTTCTCATTATCACCATCATAGCTGGGGCGCTAGCTTATTATTTAGTGGAGCAAGAGCTAGGTTTTATTTACACTCCCAGTGTCTTAGATAAAAGCCAGAACGAAATCACTCAGGATCAAGCAATCAAGGTAGTCAGCGATTTGCCGGAAGTAGAAAACTTCTTCACCCAAACCGAAAAGAAACACGGGCATCCGCTCATAGGCGTAAGCGCGACGACAGACAAAGACACCTTTGGCGTTTATTGGACGGTGCAAGTTTATCAAAACTTATCCGGCAAAAATTCCACTTTTGCCTGGTATCAAGTTTATGTGGATACCGGAAAAATTTTAAACCTTTCAAAGGATGATTGATGGTTTTATTTCAAAAATAAAAAAATATCCCATATATGCCTGTATTGGGGTTGTATTTCTCGTCTGTTTTTTAATTTTTGCCTACACTCATCCGCTCAATACTCCTCTCCAAGAAAACACTCGCGCAAGTTTGCCAAACATAAATCTGCCAGCCGGAACTTTTTCTCTGATGACAGAGCCGGAAGCAGGCATCTCTCCGATATTGGCTATGATAAAAAATTCTACGAGCTCAATTGATTTGGTCATGTATGAATTTAAAGACAAGGACATTGCCGATGCGCTGATTGATGCGGAAAAACGCGGAGTAAGTGTGCGGGTATTAATCAACCAAGGCTATTACGGCAAAGAAGAAAAAATGAACGAGCCGGCATACGTATATTTGAAATCCGGAGGAGTCGCAGTACACTGGACACCCGGTTTTTTTGCTTTGACTCACCAAAAAACTATGGTGGTGGATAAAAACAAAGCATTGATAATGACTTTTAATTTCGTGCCGGAATATTATGCCACAGCCAGAGACTTCGCTATTTTGGATACGGATCAAAACGATGTCGGAGCGATAGAAAATACTTTTGGCAATGATTGGACTAATCAAAACACCTTAGCGGAAAATGGAGACGATTTGGTTTGGAGTCCCGGCTCGGATGGAAACATCCTTTTAATAATCAAGAGCGCCACCAAGGAACTCGATATCTACAATGAAGAAATGGCGGACTCTGCGGTAATCGATGCACTCATCCGGGCGGAAAAACGGGGAGTAACCGTAAATGTGGTCATGACGTATCAGAGTGCCGATAAAAATGCTTTTGCGGAATTAAAAAATGCGGGTGTAAATTTGCATCTTTTTCACGGTGAAAAATTTTATATTCATGCCAAGATGATTCTGGCTGATGACACTAATGCTTTTATCGGTTCAGAAAATTTTTCCTATACTTCTCTCAATAAAAACCGTGAATTGGGAATTTTTCTTTCGGACCCGACAATAATAAATTCTTTGGAGAAAACTTTTTACCTAGACTTCTATAATGCAAAAGAATACTAAAAATAAATCTGCTATAATAAGACAATGAAGTTGATATCAATTAATATAGAAAATAATTTACATTATGATACTGTTTTAAGTTTTCTAAAAAAAGAAAAACCTGATGTGGTTTGTTTTCAAGAACTTCTGGAAGAAGATTTTGAGTTTTTTAAGAAAGAATTGAATTTAAGTGGAAATTTTTGTTGCTTCAGTTATATTAAAAGTAAGAATTATTTAGAGCTGATTGGTAAAAGACAGGGCATTGCGATTTTTACAAAAAACATTATTGATTCAGACTCAATTTTTTATTATGGGAAAGAAGAGAATCTTTTAAAATCGTTTGATGAATATATCTCTGATGAAAAATTTATAAAAAATTATGCTTTAGTCTGGACGAACGTAAAAAATGTTGATGGTGTAATATACAAAATTATAACTACTCACCTACCGGTTACCAAAGAGGGAGAATCTAGCCCCTTTCAAATAGAAGTAGCAAAAAATCTTTTGGAAAAATTAAACTCCTTCGGTGAGTTTGTTATTTGTGGAGACATGAACGCTCCTCGTGGAAATGAAACTTTTAACATGCTTGAAAAAAAATATAAAGACAATATCCCATTGGGATATAAAACTAGCCTAGACCAAAAATTACACAGGGTTAAAGGATTGCAATATATGGTTGATTGTCTTTTTACCACCCCAGAATACAAAACTTCAAACGTTAAACTGGTAGACGGAGTTAGCGACCACATGGCGATTGTTGCCGAAATATTAAAAAGATAAATTCTCCTTGTCCGACAACAAAAATTCTCCATTGTCGGACAAGAAATTCTGGTGTCCAATAAGAATTATTCGTAACGTAATGCATCAATCGGATTTTTCTTACCGGCTTTTTGCGCAGGATAAATACCGAAGGCAATACCGGCAATACCGGAAACGAGAAGCCCCAGAATTACCGAGGAAATAGGAAAGGCGAAAACCCAGCCGAGCGACGGATCAAAAACTGAAATAGCAAAATAAACCAACCCCACCACTCCTGCACCTATTGCGATACCAATCACGCCGCCAAAAAGCGTTAGCAAGACTGATTCAATTAAAAATTGTTTTAAAATATCTCCGTTGGTGGCACCGACAGCTTTACGTAGTCCAATTTCGCGCGTTCTTTCGGTAACCGAAACCAACATTATATTCATAATGCCGATTCCCCCGACCAAAAGCGAGATAGAAGCAATCGCCGCCAAAAAGAGAGTCAAGATTGATGTGATATTTCCAAGTAAAGACAAAATATCTTCCTGAGTATCAATAGTGAAATCATCTTTATTAGAATTAGTAATACCGTGGTCCTGTTCCAAAATAAATTCCACGCGAGATTTTACGAAAGTACTATCGTACTGAGCATCAGCCTGGACAACGATAACATTAAAATAATTAATTCCTAAAAGTTGTGTCTGGGCAACTGTGATCGGCATCACTACCAAGTTTCCAATATCAACGCCAAAGGCTCCGGTGCCACCTTTCGCCAAAACTCCAACCACTCGGAAGGAAACATTTTTTAAACGAATTATTTTATCAATCGGATTTATGTTTGCTCCAAATAATGTCTTGGCTAAATCGGGACCGATGACAACGACATGATTGGCTGAATCGACATCACTTTTGGTAAAAGTTTGCCCGGCAGAAACTTTGGCTAAATTACTGACAGTAAAAAAATCCGCGGTAGAACCGGTAAAACCTTCCGTCACATCGTTGTTCCCATAAACAACATCTGCTTGTCCACGCACTTCCGGCACGGCATAATCGATTGACGGTTCGCGAGACAGTGCCTCCACGTCTCGCTGTTGCAGACTGGTGATGACAATTCCCTGCGCTGCCGCCGGCGAAGAAAATTTTCCATTGGCTGGAGCGCCGGGTATGACAATAATTAGATTGGAGCCGATGGATTCCACTTGATTTAAAATCAAATCTTGCGCTGATTGCCCGATTGACATCAAAATAATAACGGAGGCGATACCGATAACAATACCGAGCATCGTCAAGATTGAACGCATCTTGCCATGCATCAAGACTTCGCGTTGCAGTTTTAAAAGCGTCTCTAAATAACATATTATTTTAAACTGCCACGAATATGACGTAGAGCAACAATTTTTTCGTCGCTCTCAACCATTCCGTCTCTTATTTTAATAATACGATCTGCAAATTTTGCGGTTTCTGTCTCGTGAGTCACTAGTATTATCGTGCGACCTTTGTCGTGCAATGATTCAAGAATTTCCATAACTTGTAATCCAGATTGCGAATCAAGGTTACCGGTCGGCTCATCGGCAAAAATAACATTTGGGTCAACCACTAGAGCTCTGGCAATGGCGACACGCTGTTTTTGCCCTCCGGAAAGTTTTCCGGCTTCGGTATATAATTTTTCTTCAAGTCCTACCGCTTTTACTGCCTCTTCCACTAATTTTTGTCTTTCTTTAGGCGGAATATCGGAATAGATAAGGGGGATTTCAACATTGTCATAAACTGTCAGACGAGAAAGTAAATTAAAAGATTGAAAAACGAAACCCATATCTTTATTGCGCACTTCTGCAAGTTCTTTGTCAGTCATGTCATCAATACTTTTACCTTGAAAGGTATAAGCTCCGCCGGTTGGTCTGTCAAGAAAACTTAAAATATGCAGAAGAGTTGATTTACCTGAACCCGAAGGACCCATAATAGAAACAAACTCTCCTTTTTCAACAGAAAAAGTCACGTCACGTAAAGCCAACGTCGGAGTTTCTTCCTCTTGATATTCTTTTTTTAAATTATGTAAATCAATCATTACTGCTAAATTAGGACTCAGTTGGGATTTCAATTAAGACTTCAGCCCGATATTGATAACCTGCTCTCCTTCGCTCACGCCGGAAGTCACTTCAACATTACCTGTTTCATCTTGTATCCCCAAAACAACTGGAGTTTGAACAATTTTATTATTTACCAACGTCTCCACAAATGTTCCTTGGTCATTTTGTAAAATGGCGTATTGCGGAAGAATCAATACATTATTGTCTTGTTTTGTTTGTATATCAATATTTGCGGTCAAGCCACTCTTTATCCTAGGGTCTGGTTTGCTAAATGCAATTTTAATTAGATAACTTATAACTCCGCCGGTATTTGTTTCGGCCGGGGCAATATAGAAAACTGAACCGGTAAAAGTTTCCCCGGGAAAGGCATCCAGGGTCATTGACACAGTATCGCCGATCGCAACTTTTCCTATGTCAATTTCGGAAACACCTCCATCCACCTCGTATCCGGCATCAGACATAATAGAAACAAGAGGTGTATTTGAAGACGCAAACTGTCCTATCTTTGCATCGAACTGCGTTACCGTTCCACTTATCGGCGCTACAATTTCGGCATTTTGCAGTTGCGCTTGGGCGCTCTGAACACTAGCGGTAGCCTCCTCTACTTGGGCCTGTTGCGCAGCAATATCAGTTGCCGTGGAACCGGCTTTTGTTAGAGCAAGCGCGGCTGACCGCTTGCGAGACGGTTAGTTTTTGCGAAGAAATATTTTGAGAAAGCGTATTTAGATTTGTCGTAGCTAAATTTACTTCACTAAGCGCAGTAGAAACATTCATCTTATATGTGGCTAGGGTTGTCGCGCTCAAATTAGTAGTACTTTGGAGTGTAGTAGAAACACTGTTTAATAATTCTCGTATGGTTGCCAGATAAGAAATTCCATCCGTTAAGAGAGTGTCTAAACTGGTATTAGAACCATCATTGTTTGTGAGCTCGGAAGACCATTTACTCAAAGCTGTCTGTGAATAGGACAATTCTAATTGAGCATTCGTTTGAGCTTGAGAATCAGAAGTACTATATGAAAGACTTGGCATTGTTCCATTGGTATTGGTAAAAAGTTGACTCATTTGTGTACTGACTGCGTCATTTGCTTTGGCGTATGCATCGGTAGAAGTATCAATAATACTAGAATACATATTCGCAAGGTCTTGGTTTGCTTTATCAAGAGCTGTTTGTGATACCGCTATGTTCTCGGGACTGGCTCCGACTTGTAATCCCTCCAATTTTGCTTGTTCGGTGTCTAGGTTTGCTTGTGCTTGGTGCAATTGAGCCACTAGATTGCTGGTATCCAACTCCGCAAGTACCTCGCCCGCAGACACATTCTTTCCGAGTGCAGAATATATATTGGAAATATTTCCACTACTGCTAAAAGACAAAGCGACACTTTGGCTCGGTGTCGTGTTGCCGGTCAGGGAAACTACTTCTGTTATAGGACCACGTGTTACAGAGACAAATTGATACTTAGGGCTATGATGAGAAAAGAGTAAAAACACACCCACCAAAAGCAGTATAAAGACAATAATACTAATTGTTATTTTGGATTTAATTAAATTTCGCATAAAAGGAAAGAACGACGGAAAATTTTTGCATTTATTTTTGATAAAAGGTTATTAGTATAGTATGATTATAGCATGGATGAGGGTTTAAGTGAAAAATTAAATTGGTCCGCACTCGAATACGAAGAACGAGAAAGAAGCAAAGATTGGTTTTGGGCTCTCGGAATTATTGTGATAACCAGTTCAATTGCTGCAATTATTTTTGGTGATTATTTTTTTGCCGCATTATTGATTCTTTCTGGAATATTGCTCGGATTTTTTGCGGTAAAAAAGCCGGGAACTATTTTTTATGAATTAAACAATAAAGGACTTAAAATCGGCAATCGTATTTATCCTTATGAAAATATAAAGTCTTTTTGGATACAAACAGAACAACCCGAACAGATAAATACAAAATCACTTCTTTTCATACACTCAGAAAGAGCTTTTATGCCAATCATAACCATCCCGATAGATGAGACGATGGCGACAGACATTCATTACATTATGACTTCAAAAAATATTGCAGAAGTTGAAATGAGAGAACACCCGACAGATAGAATAATGGAAATGCTTGGATTTTAACTACACAAATAAAAAAACACTCTCAGAGTGTTTTTTTATTTGTGTGCCCTCACCAGGAATCGAACCTGGATCGCAAACTCCGCAAGCTCGCATTCTATCCATTAAACTATGAGGGCAAGTCTTTACACTTGAAGATTAGCAGTTTTTTAATAAAAATCAAAATTAAATTAATAATTTTCTTTTTTAAACACTCGATTTATGTGAATCTTGATGTTCAAAATATATTTTGCAGATTTGGAACGCCAAGATTCTAGAGTTGACATTTCTATCAGACTATGCTACAATCACTAGTAAGGAAGTTGACAAAAGCTCATTTCCCAAAAAAGCTTATAAAATATAGATATATTATCTATCTTAATATTTTAAAAAGCCAAACGATTTAGTTTAATTAAAAATTAAAATTTTAATAATTAAAAATTAATTTATGAATATGAAAAAGTTATCAATATCCATGTTTATCGTTTTCGTTACCGTTTTCGGGCTTTTTATTAATGTAAACAAAGCAGCAGCACAATATCAAGTGCAGACTTGCAACAGCGCAACCTTAAATGGCTACGTAAGTCCAAACGGAACTCCGACTTCAGCTTGGTTTGAATGGGGACCTACTCCATCTCTCGGATATTCCACGACTCCTCAAACTTATACTGCGTATTCGGATTTCAGTGCCGTAATAAATGGTCTCACTCAAAACACTACATATTATTATGAAACAGAATTCAACAATGCCCCTCAAGGATCATGGTCCGGAAGTATGGTTTCTTTTACTACCGCTTCTTGCCAACCTACTGTAGTTACACCAACCGTTAACCTTACAGCTAATCCAACTTCCGTAGCTTACAATGGAACAAGTATCTTAACTTGGAATTCCACCAACGCAACATCTTGCATCGCAAGTGGTGGTACAAATGGTTGGGGAGGAAATCAAAATACTTCCGGTAGTTTTAATACTGGAGCTTTAGCTAATACAACTTCTTACAATCTTACTTGTACCAGCAGTACCGGAGCACAAGCTTCCGCATATGCGACGGTAACAGTAGCAGCGCAACAGATTCAAAACCCAACCGTTTCTCTTTACGCCAACCCAACTTCCATCCAATCCGGAGCAAACTCTACACTTACTTGGAGTTCAAATAACGCAACATCTTGTCAGGCTTACTGGACTTCCAGTACAGCAACTAGTGGTTCCGGAGTTGTAGTACCAAGTGGAACTACAACCTATTCAATTACTTGTTATGGAACCAATGGAACACAAGTAAGTGCTTCAGCGACGGTGTCGGTAACTCAACAGATAAAAACCCCAACTGTCAGTTTAACCGCTAATCCAACTTCCGTAGCTTACAATGGAACAAGTACGTTAATTTGGAATTCTACTAACGCAACTTCTTGCATCGCAAGTGGTGGTACAAATGGTTGGGGAGGAAATCAAAATACTTCCGGTAGTTTTAATACTGGAGCTTTAGCTAATACAACTTCTTACAATCTTACTTGTACCAGCAGTACCGGAGCACAAGCTTCCGCCTATGCGACGGTGTCAGTGAGTGGTCAGGTTCAGCCGACAGTTTCTCTTTCCGCTAATCCAACTTCCGTAGCTTACAATGGAACAAGTATCTTAACTTGGAATTCCACCAACGCAACATCTTGCATCGCAAGTGGTGGTACAAATGGTTGGGGAGGAAATCAAAATACTTCCGGTAGTTTTAATACTGGAGCTTTAGCTAATACAACTTCTTACAATCTTACTTGTACCAGCAGTACCGGAGCACAAGCTTCCGCATATGCGACGGTAACAGTAGCAGCGCAACAGATTCAAAACCCAACCGTTTCTCTTTACGCCAACCCAACTTCCATCCAATCCGGAGCAAACTCTACACTTACTTGGAGTTCAAATAACGCAACATCTTGTCAGGCTTACTGGACTTCCAGTACAGCAACTAGTGGTTCCGGAGTTGTAGTACCAAGTGGAACTACAACCTATTCAATTACTTGTTATGGAACCAATGGAACACAAGTAAGTGCTTCAGCGACGGTGTCGGTAAATCAGATTCAATATCAAAACCCAACCGTTTCTCTTTACGCCAACCCAACTTCCATCCAATCCGGAGCAAACTCTACACTTACTTGGAGTTCAAATAACGCAACATCTTGTCAGGCTTACTGGACTTCCAGTACAGCAACTAGTGGTTCCGGAGTTGTAGTACCAAGTGGAACTACAACCTATTCAATTACTTGTTATGGAACCAATGGAACACAAGTAAGTGCTTCAGCGACGGTGTCGGTAAATCAGATTCAATATCAAAACCCAACCGTTTCTCTTTACGCCAACCCAACTTCCATCCAATCCGGAGCAAACTCTACACTTACTTGGAGTTCAAATAACGCAACATCTTGTCAGGCTTACTGGACTTCCAGTACAGCAACTAGTGGTTCCGGAGTTGTAGTACCAAGTGGAACTACAACCTATTCAATTACTTGTTATGGAACCAATGGAACACAAGTAAGTGCTTCAGCGACGGTGTCGGTAAATCAGATTCAATATCAAAACCCAACCGTTTCTCTTTACGCCAACCCAACTTCCATCCAATCCGGAGCAAACTCTACACTTACTTGGAGTTCAAATAACGCAACATCTTGTCAGGCTTACTGGACTTCCAGTACAGCAACTAGTGGTTCCGGAGTTGTAGTACCAAGTGGAACTACAACCTATTCAATTACTTGTTATGGAACCAATGGAACACAAGTAAGTGCTTCAGCGACGGTGTCGGTAAATCAAATTCAAAACCAGATTCCTACCGTCAACATTTACGCAAATCCTTCCAGTGTCAACTACAATGGTTCCAGTATTATTTCTTGGAACTCAACTAACGCAAGTTATTGTAGTATTACTGGTGGTTACAATGGACTTTCCGGAACACAAAGTACTTCCGGCAGTATAACTACTGGAGCTCTAACTTATACAACTACTTACAATATTGTTTGTACTAGTAGCACCGGACAGCAAGCGACTGGTTCAACCACTGTTTATGTAAATCAAAATCAAATTTTGCAACCTACCGTCAACATTTACGCAAATCCTTCCAGTGTCAACTATAATGGTTCCAGTATTATTTCTTGGAACTCAACTAACGCAAGTTATTGTAGTATTACTGGTGGTTACAATGGACTTTCCGGAACACAAAGTACTTCCGGCAGTATAACTACTGGAGCTCTAACTTATACAACTACTTACAATATTGTTTGTACTAGTAGCACCGGACAGCAAGCGACTGGTTCAACCACTGTTTATGTAAATCAAAACTATCAACCAATAGTTCCGGTATATCCCGTTCCAACACCAATATATCCACAACCAATAGCAAGCAATCTAAGTGTCGTCACCACGCAAGCAACACAAGTATTAAGCACCAGTGCACAATTGAACTCCTTAATTAGCAGTTCTGATTCCAGCCCAATAAATGCTTGGTTTGAGTGGGGCCCAACTATAAATTTGGGAAATACGACTACAACCACAGCTGTCGGAACATTGCCATCGGTTATACACACAGACACATTGAGTGGATTAAGCCCTGGAACAACTTATTACTTCCGAGCAATTGCGCAAGATTCCTATCAAAGTAGTAATGGTTATATATTAAGCTTTACCACAACTGGGGCACAGAGTCCGACGACAGTAATCAGATATGTAAACAGGACAGCTGCAAGTTCACTTCTTCTTATTACTTCTTCGGTAAATAGAGACCAACCGATTGTTCCTACAATTGACAACACCAGACCACACCCAGGAGATGAAATTAATTACACTATAAATTATCAAAATGTCGGAACAGGATCTGCTACCAATCTAAGTTTGCAGTTAGTGTTGCCACAAGAAGTAACTTATCTTTCATCGAACCCAATCAATCCTAATGTTCTCGGAAATACTTTGGTATTCAACTTGGGAACACTTAGAGGAGGAGCTTCCGGTGTGGTAACAGTAAAAACACAGGTAAACAGCGACGCAACCGCAGGCACATTGCTCAACTTCCCTGCAACCTTAAACTATGTTGACCCTTCCGGTAATTCTCAATCAGTCAATGCGAATGTTTCCGCTCAAGTATGGAGTGCAACAACCGGAACGACCTCCCCTCTTGGAGCATTCGCTTTCGGAGCTGGCTTCTTCCCGACAAATATATTTGGTTGGCTTATCATAATCATACTTATTCTTATATTGATATTGTTAGCAAAATATATTTACGGACAAAGAAAAATAAATCCAGCATATCTTCCACCGCCCACAGCTCCTTTTATCAAAAGAACTACCACTGTTGTAGATCATCAACCTCTCGGAAAGAAAACTACCACAACAACAGTACAAGAATAAACCAAAGTTCCATATTAAAAGCCCTTCAGGCATAAAGCCGAAGGGCTTTTAATATGGAAAAACCAAAAAAATTTGTGCTATATTAAAGGCATGGAAAATGATGATAGTGACCTAACTAAATCAAGTGACGAAGAAATTCTTATTTTATACAAAAACAGAGAACAAGAAGCGTTAAAAATTCTCATAAATCGTTATACCACTTCTCTTTATAACTTTACTGCACGCCTAACAAATCGCAACGATGCACCAGACATAGTTCAAGAAGTTTTTATAAAAATATGGAAAAATATTCGTAACTTTGATTCAAAAAAGGCAAGTTTCAAAACTTGGATTTTTACTATTACAAAAAATACCGTAACCGATTTTTTGAGAAAAAAAAGAAGTTTGCTGTTTTCCGACATGGAAAACAAGGACGAAGAAAATATAAATTCTTTTGCCGAAAATATTCCTGCAGAAGATCTGTTGCCGGACGTGACCTTGCAAAAATTACAAGACAGTCAATTTTTGAATAAGACTTTGGAAAAATTACGTTTAGATTATCAGGAAGTTTTGATTCTTCATTACCAAGAAGAAATGACTTTTGAAGAAATAGGAAAAATTCTAGACAAACCGCTAAACACGGTCAAAAGCCAACACCGTAGAGCTCTTTTAGAACTTAAAAAAATAATATCTGCCTCTCCTTCGCAAGGAGGCATTGAAGTGAGCCATAAATAAATGCACCAAAATAACCTTAAATAACGTATAATATCCATATGCAAGACAAATTAATAAAATTATTTAAAAAGGCAGTATACGAACCCAGCCCGGAGTTGTCTTTTTCCGTATGGAAAATCATAAATGCACACCAAAAAAGAATGATTAGATTAAAATTGTGGTCTCTGTCCTTAATCCTTTTCCTGTCTTCAGTGGGACTAATACCGGCCTTCCAAATGTTGTTAAGTGATTTTGCACATTCTGGTTTTTATGAATATTTCTCTTTAATCTTTTCCGATAGTGGATCAATGTTGACCTACTGGAAAGAATTGTCTTTTTCTCTGGCTGAATCTTTACCAACAATGAGTATTATTTTTACTCTTTCTCTTTTCTTTGTTTGCTTCTTGTCATTAAAATATTTAATGAAACAAATTAGTAGGAGTCAATCAATAAACGGTGCGACATTATCAATTTAAATATAAAGAATGTACGAAAACATAAAAAAGTTTTTCGAGTCAAAATTGCTGTTTAAAATTTTATGCGTAATTGGAATCGTATTGATCGCTTTGTTTATCTTCTACCTGGGAATGAATGTCGGTTTTCATAAAGCAACTTTTGGAAGAGCTTGGGAAGAAAACTACGAACGCAATTTTGGTTTTGGGCCCGACCATTCGATTTCTGGGGAAAATAATTTTCCAAATGCCAACGGTGCAATCGGCAAAATTATAAAAATAGAATTGCCGACCATTATCGTACAAGATAAAGACAATACAGAAAAAGTAATTCTGACAACAAACGACACACAGATAGAAGACATGAGAGCAAAGATTGCAAATACTGATTTGAAATTGAATGATTTTGTTGTTGTAATTGGAGAACCTAATACGCAAGGTCAGATAGAAGCAAAATTTATAAGAGTAATGCCAGTTGGAATGCCTGTTCCACCGCCACAGACAACAACAAATTAAATTATGAAAAACATTTTCACTAAAATAAAAACTTACGCGTTAGCACATAAAATTATTAGCACTATTGTAATTATAATAATCTTGGGAGGTGGATACTTAGGATATCAAAAAATAACTACTCCGGCTGGGGTTGTTCGATATGTTACCTCAAAAGTTACTACCGGTACAATTATTGCTTCAATTACTGACAGTGGACAAGTGTCTGCGTTTAACCAAATCAATGTCACTCCACAAGTTTCCGGCACCATCACTGGCGTGAATGTCAAACCAGGAGATCATGTCAGAGCCGGTGAAACACTTTTTGTTATTGATGATACCAGTGCACAACAAGCAGTTCGCGACGCGGAGATAGGCGTACAAAATGCGAACTTGGCATTACAAAAACTTCAGCTCCAAGATTCAACCGACACTCTAAACACTGCCTTAACACAAGCCTACGATAATGGCTTTACTTCTGTATCAAACACCTTTTTGGATTTACCTTCTGTCACGAATGGAATAAATAATATGTTTTTTGAAAGCACCAACGGAACGACTCAGCAAAATATTGATTGGTACGCGGAACAAGTCACCAGCACAGAAACAGCTCAGGCGATGCTTTATAAACAAAATTTTATGGATGCTTACAAACTCGCCACAACTGCATACACTCAAAATTCCAGCGACTACAAAACAATTACCAGAACTTCCGACGACACTGCGATTGATGGCTTGATCTCTGAGACTTACACTACGACCAAATTAATCGCCGACGAAATACAAGCCGCAAATAACTATATTGATTTTGTAGATACTACTCTTCAAAAATATAATTTCAAAGTTCCGACAATCATTACTACCCAAGAAGCATCCCTAAATACTTATACTTCTGAAATTAATTCGCATTTGAGTGATTTGTTGTCATCGGAGACAAGTATTTCGAGCAACGAAGAGGCGCTGCCAAGTAGCGATTTAGATGTGCAGTCTGCGCAAATTTCTATTCAACAAGCGAACAACACCTTAACAGATGCAAAACAAACCTTGGCTGATTGTTATGTCACCGCTCCTTTTGGCGGAGTAATGTCCAGTGTTCCTGTTATTGTCGGAGACACTGCAGGTTCCGGAACAACTTTGGGTACAATTATTACTTCCGAAGACTTAGCGACAGTTACCCTTAGTGAAGTGGATGTGGCAAAAATAGCACTCGGAGATCAAGCTACACTGACATTTGATGCTATACCGAATTTAACCATCGCCGGAGAAGTTACAGAAATTGATTCTGTGGGCACTGTTTCTTCTGGAGTTGTAAACTACAATGTGCAAATAAGTTTTGATGCCACCAATGACGGAGGCGTAAAACCGGGGATGAGCGTAAATGCAGATATCATCACAGCTGTGAAGCAAAATGTTTTGATGGTGCCAAATGGCGCGATAAAAACACAGGGCGGTGTAAGTTATGTGCAGACATTTGCCACAGCTTTACCTGCTCCTTTGCCGGGAGTACAAGGTTCTCCTTCTGCAACCCCACCTAAATCACAGATTGTTGTAACTGGAATTTCCAATAATACTTCTACGGAAATTGTTTCTGGACTGAACGCAGGAGATATAATCGTAACAAAAACAATCACTTCAGCAACAACAAGCACAACTACTTCAACTGCTCCTAGTATATTGGGTGGAGTAGGAGGCGGAGGAAGAGTGGGCGGAGGAGCTGTAAGAATAGGTGGGTAAACACTTATGATAGAGATAAAAGACATAAAAAAAACATATAAAACTGGAGATATTGAATTTGAAGCTTTGAGAGGAATAAGCTTCACCATAAAAGATGGAGAATTTGTGGCAATCATGGGACCCTCCGGCTCCGGAAAATCAACCTTGATGCATATTTTAGGTGGATTGGATAATCCGACGAGCGGGACATATTTATTGGATGGCAAGGATGTCTCGACTCTCTCTGATGATGAGTTGGCAGAAATTCGCAAAGACAAAATTGGTTTCGTTTTTCAATCTTTCAACCTACTTCCCAGAACGACTGTTTTGCGCAATGTAATGCTCCCACTTATTTATGAAGGAATTGAGTCACCGGAAAGAGAAGAAAGAGCAAAAAAAGTTCTTTTGCTGGCAGGTTTGGACGAAGGACATTTCTTCAATCTTTCCAATCAACTCTCTGGGGGGCAAATTCAAAGAGTTGCTATCGCCCGTGCTTTGGTAAACGACCCATCCCTCATTCTAGCTGATGAACCTACTGGAAACCTAGATTCAAAAACCAGTGAAATTGTTTTAGGAACTTTTCAAAAATTAAATAAAGACTTAGGACGAACCATCGTGCTCATTACACACGAACCAGATGTAGCTGAACACGCTGACCGAATACTTTTTATTAAAGATGGATTACTGGCAGAACGTGATCCGCATATTAAAAGAATAATTAATCATATATGAAAAACGCTGATTTATTACACGAAACATATTCCGCCCTTTCCGCCAACAAGGCACGCTCTGGACTCACAATGCTTGGAATTGTTATTGGCATAGCTTCTGTAATCGCGATGACCGCCGTCGGACAAGGAGCTCAAAATTCTGTATCCTCTAGTATCGAATCAATAGGGGCAAATTTACTGATGATTATGCCCGGAGCAACACGCACTTTCGGAGGACCATCCGGCGGACGTGGAGGAGCTCAAACTCTGACCGTGGCAGATGCAGACGCTATTGCCTCTCAAGTTTCAAATGTATCACAAGTAAGTCGAGAGGTGTCTTCACGAAAACAAGTGATTTACGAAGGAGCAAACACCAATACAACGATTTTGGGCACCGAGCCAGATTATCTTTCGGTAAGAAATGTTGCTGTCGCAAGTGGAGACTTTATTTCAGATGAAAATGTTACAAACGCAGATAAAGTAGCGGTTTTGGGCCCGACAACAATGGGAGATTTATTCGGAACAGACGCAACTGCTGCCGACGCCATAGGACAAGTTATCCGCATAAACGGCATGGAATACAGCGTCATAGGAGTGACTGTCGCAAAGGGCGGTTCGGGTTTTAGTAATGCAGATGATATGATTTATATTCCCTACACAACCGCGCAGCAATATATTTCCGGAAATAAATATTTAAGTGAAATTGATGTGCAAGCTTCTAGCTCCAAAACTTCAACGCAAGTTCAAAATGACATAACTACATTATTACTTGCCAATCATAATATCAGTGACCCAACCAAAGCTGATTTCAACGTTTTAAATGAAGCATCAATTGTCGCGACAGCTTCATCGGTCACAGGAACATTCACTACGTTGCTCGCTGCAGTCGCTGGTATTTCATTAGTCGTCGGTGGAATAGGAATTATGAACATGATGCTCACGACCGTCACCGAGCGCACGCGCGAAATCGGACTACGAAAAGCAATCGGCGCAAAAAGGAGCGACATTAATAAACAATTTTTAATTGAAGCCATGATGCTTACTTTTATCGGCGGATTTATCGGCATAGTGTTAGGCTGTTTAATCGCGTTTGGTGTGACGTATTTTGGTATCTTGCAAGCATCCGTGTCAATTTCATCAATCATTCTGGCTTTTTGTGTCTCGGCCGGAATTGGAATTGTCTTCGGGTACTACCCTGCTCGACGTGCCGCGCAGTTAAATCCGATTGATGCATTAAGGTATGAGTAAATTATTAATATTAAAAATATAATTAAAAAAATATGAGAAAAAAAATTATTTGGGGAGTTGTGGGTATCTTGGTTTTAATTGGAGTGTTTTTTGTAGGAATGTCAGTAGGCAAAGGTCAAACATCGGCAACTAAAACATCAGGGGCTTCTGCCTACGCAGGAGTAAGAAGTGGGGCAAGAGGTGCTGGCGGTTTTGGAGGAGGAGTAATCGGACAGATACTTTCCGAGAATGCACAAAGTATAACTATCGCCCTGCCGAGCGGTGGTTCGGAAATAGTTTTCTTAGACAAGACTACGCCAATCACAAAACAGGTTGATGGAACAATGTCCGACCTTGCCGTTGGCACAAGTGTAATGGTTACAGGCACAGCCAATGTAGATGGCAGCGTCACCGCGCAATCAATAAGAATTACACCGAAACTTCCTGCAACCACGACAACGCCAACGCAATAAAAACTACTTGTCCGGCAACGGGGAATTTTGTTGTCGGACAAGAGAAAATTCTATGTTAAGATGAGTGAATGCGGATTAATAAATATTTAGCTGATAGAAAAATCTCCACCAGAAGGGGTGCGGATGAACTTATAAAAGAAAAGAAGGTTTTTATAAATGGCAAGTTGGCAGAACTCGGCAGCCAAGTAGGCGAAAATGATAAGGTAGAAATAAAAGGGGTAAAACCAAAAGAATATAAATATTTTGCATACAATAAACCAATCGGGGTTGAAACTGATTCTCCAAAGGAGGGCTTCTTCCCTCTTGGGAGGTTAGATAAAAATTCTCATGGATTACTCATCTTGACGAATGACGGACGCATCACTGAGCAACTTTTGAGTCCTAAATACTTTCACGAAAAAGAATACATTGTCCGCACCTCCAATAAACTTCGCTCGAGTTTAAAAAATAAAATGGAAGCTGGCGTAAATATTGAAGGCTACCTGACAAAAAAATGCAAAGTAAAAATTGTAAATGAAAATACTTTCAGAGTAATTTTAACAGAAGGCAAGAAACACCAAATCCGCCGCATGTGTTCTGCTTTGTTTCAAGAAGTCGCCGATTTGAAACGCGAAAGAATTATTAATATAAAATTAGGAACCTTAAAACCCGGAGGAGTGAGAGAAATAAAAGGAGAAGAATTGTCTACTTTTCTAGATCAAGTACTTCATCAATCCTAATTTGTTTGACGAATTCGGGCACGTGGGAAACGAGAATCATTGCACCGGCATATTTATCTAATGCTTCTGCGATTATTGGCAAGTGACGAAAATTTATATGGTTTGTTGGCTCATCCAAAATGAGGAGTCCGGGTTTTTGTAAAACCAATCTCGCAAAAGCCACTAGCCCTTTTTGTCCTTCGGATAAATCTTTAATTTTTGTGCGAATAAATTCTCCAGTAATTAAAAATCCCGCGGCAACTGAACGCATATGTTCCTCATTTAATTTTTCTCCACCCTCAATCATCGCTTCTGCCAAAGATTCATAAACTGAATGTTCAAAATTGAGCGTGGAAAAATCTTGCCTATAATATCCGATACGTATTCCCTCTTTTACTTTCTCTCCTTCGGCTTTTCCGCTCGCCAGTCTTTCCAAGAGTGTTGTTTTTCCAATTCCGTTTGGTCCTTGTAAAAGCAAATGTTGTTTTTTATTTAAAGAAATACGTGCTTTCCGTTTTACAATTTTTCCATTCACCATCGTGGTAAAAGAAGAGATGTTTAAAATTTCCCCGATCAAGTCTGGCTGTGAAGGAATAACAAAAGGCCTGATGGCTTTATCTTCTTTTCGAACGTCCACAATTTCCTCTTCCAATTCTTCAGCCTTTTCTCGCATTCGCTTTGCTACCAATCTCAAACGTCCGCCTTTATATGCAAACACATTTGCTTGGTCTTTCTTGGCTTGAATTTCCTTTTGAAGTTGTGCGTTCTTCATATTTTCTTTTTCTACTCGCGCAGTAATATCTTTCATCACATTAAAATAGTTACCGACATATTGTTCAACTTTTTTTGTATAAACATCTAAATAAAGCACTCCTTCAGTGAAAGCATTTAAAAATTCCGCATCGTGGGAAATAACTAGAACTGTTTTTTTGTAATTTACTAGAAAATTTGTGAGGTGAGCAATTCCGGCTTTGTCTAAATTGTTTGTTGGTTCATCCAATAATAGTAAATCTGGATCTCGAATGAGGGCGGAAGCCAAAAGCAGTCGCGCTTGTTGCCCACCAGAGAAAGTATTTATTTTTCTGTCGTGAATTTTCGCGTGACCCTTAAGATTTACCCCCACACCAAAATTTTTGGTGTGGGGGTTTACTACTTCTAAAATGTCATCAATCCGTGGGTCAATATCATAAACTTTTTCCTTAAAACAATTTGCGAAAAATTCTCGTACAGTAGAATCCATTTGGTCGCGAGGAATTACTTGCAAGGAGTTTGCGATACTCACCCCTTTAACAACGTTGATTATTCCAGACTCAGGGACCGATAGCCCAGAGATTAAACTAAAAATGGTGCTTTTTCCAGCGCCATTTTGCCCCATCAACGTGAGTTTCATGCCTCGCCGAATGGTGAAGCTCACCTCTTCTAAAATAGGCTTATGTTACTCCCCATTCAAATGAGACATTTTCAAATCTGACTATTGTTTCCTTGTTTTTCTCCCTTCCGCCTTCTTCTTTTGCCATTTATACAGACTAGCTTATTTAGGGTAAAATAGAAAGGTACCTTGACAAATCAGGCTATTTTATGATATACTTCATGCACAAAGCAGGTTCGAAAAGAGTCGATTTCTAAGGGATATCTGTTTGTACTTAATAACTTAAACAAAAAAATCAATGACTGGTACAATAAAAAGATTGACAGATAAAGGTTTCGGCTTCATTACTGGAGAAGGCTTACAGAAGGATTTATTCTTCCACAGCAATTCTTTGGTTGGAGTAACCTTTGATGAGTTGCATGAAGGTGATACTGTTTCTTTCGAAACAGAACAATCACCAAAAGGATTGAATGCTGTGAACGTTCAACGCGCATAATATTCTCTCTAATAAAAAACCACCCTCTCGGGTGGTTTTTTAATTTAAGTAGCTCAGAAAATATGTTTTAGAAAGTCTTGCGCAGGCGGGTAGCCGAGCAGGTTCGCTCCGCAAGCTTGCGGAGATAGATTGCTTTATAAAATATATTTTGAGCTGCCTAGCTTTGTCTTTTGCCGTGCAGAAGCATTTCAACGGCATGTTTCATGTCTCCGGCAGGAATCACTTCTCCTCCATTCACAAAGAATATTTCATCGGCGCTTTCAATCGTGTTCAGACGATGCGCAATGATAATCCGAGTCGTGTTTACCGGTAATTTTTTCAAAATGTCTTCTAGTAGTTGCTCGGTAACCGTATCAATGTTGGCAGTGGCTTCGTCCAGAATTAAAACATCGGGATTGCGTAAAACCGCACGCATGAAAGCGATGAGCTGTCTTTGCCCCAAACTGATGGCTCCGCCACCCGGAAAAATTTTCGTATCCAAACCTTCGGAAAACCGCGATAGTAATTTCCCCAGATTGGCTTTCTCCAACACGTCTTCCAATTGTTCCCGTGAATATCCGGAATGTTCTTTGTTGCCATAGAGAATATTTTCATAAACTGTGCCAGTAAACAAAAATGGTTCCTGCAGAATAAAGCCGATTTTTTTTGTTCTTTCATCCGATTCATAATACTTGATATCTTTGCCCTCCAGGTACACCTCTCCCTTCGTCGGGTCGTATAATCGCGCCATGAGCGAAGCTGTTGTGGTCTTGCCGCCACCGGTTGGACCAACGAAGGCATAAGTTTTCCCTTTTTCCAATTTGAAATTAATATTTTTCAAAACTTCCTTACCGTCCGAATATCTGAAATACACATTTTTGAATTCAAGTGTCGCCGAAGAAGTAGAAAGTATTGGAGAATTTCGCTCTTCCCCGGGAGATAATATTTTCATATTTGACTCGAGCGATAAAACCTCGGAGATGCGATCCAATCCAGCTAAGGCAAGCTGGAGCGATGGCCAAACTGAAGCGAGTTGTCGCAATGGGTTGTAAAAATTGTTTACATAAAGCAGAAAACTGATGAGTAAACCAATCGTAAAATTGCCGATGGAAATTAAATAAATACCATAAGCCAAAACGCCGATTTGCCCCAGCACTCCCGCCAGGGCGTATAGAGGATTAAAAACGTTGCTGGCGATTCCGGCTGAAACAGATGCCTTGTAGTTTAAATCATTAGATTCTCTGAATTTATCTCGGAAATAATCCAACCGATTGAAGGCGACAATCACTTTAAAATTATTGATACTTTCGGAAATTTCACCGCTCATACTGCCCAAGGTCCGCAAACTGCGCAAACTTGTACGTTTTACCCAAGGAGAAAGTAATTGGGTCGCGCCCAGCGCTATGATGGCAGGAACTAGGGCGACACTCCCCAGACGAATATTGATAACCAAGAGAAATATTCCGGTGCCGATAATCAATACGATGTTACCGATAAATTGCATCAAGGCTTGGGAAAAAAATTGATTTAATTTGTCCGTGTCGTTGTTGATACGTGAAATAATGTCCCCTTCTTTGTTTTGATTAAAAAATGCCAAAGGAAGTTCTTCTAGTTTTTCAAAAATTTTATTGCGTAAATTGAAAAGTAATCGCCTTCCCACTCCACCCATAGTCTTTACTTGAATATAGCTCGCAATCAGTCCGACGATATACACCCCCGCCAGAATGACGGAAAAAACCACCACTCCGTGAAAATTTTTGCTTTGCAGATAAACATCCACAATGTGTCCGATAATAATCGGAACAATAAGCGTCGCCGCCGAAGACACGAGTATTGCAATGAGAGCAAAAGTGACCGAGCGCCCTTCCTCTTTCATCAAGGGCACAAGTCTACGCCAGGCGGTAATTAATACTCCTTTTTCCTTTTCTTTCGCTATGTCTGTTTTGTTTAATGAATAATCACTCATATTGGTTTATGCTTTTTTGTGAATCATAAATTTGCACATATTCCGGAGAGGAAGACAAAAGTTCCTCATGTGTTCCCTTTGCCAGGAGCTCTCCCTCCATTAATAAAATAATTTGGTCATAATGTTCAATTGACTGTATTTTTTGTGTCACCGACACAAGAGTGAGTTCGGGATAATTTTGCGTAATGTTGCTTAGAATTTTAGATTCTGTTTTGTTGTCCACGCGAGAAGTAAAATCATCAAGCAGGAGTATTTTGGGATTGAGAGCCAAGGCGCGAGCTAGCATGATGCGCTGTTTTTGCCCTCCGGAAAGACTGGTTCCTCTCTCGGAGACGATTGTGTCGAGCTTGTCCGGCAAAGTATCGATAAAATCCCGGAGCTCGGCGGTATCTATCGCTTTTTCCAAAAAATCATCCTTGGCTAGATTACTGAAAGCAATATTTTCCCGCAAACTTAAATTAAACAAAATGCTATCCTGAAAAACAAAACCAATTTGGCTGTGCAGACTCTCTTTGTCGTATTCGTTGATGTTTCGACCGTCTATTTTGATGGTTCCTTCTGTCGGAGTCAAAAGTCCGGTCAGTAAGTACAATAGCTGTGTCTTACCCGCCGCGGTTGGACCAATTATCGCAGTTTTGCTTCCCGCCTGGACGGAAAAAGTGACATCCTTGAGTGCTGCTTTTTCTCCAAAAAGAACGGTCACGTTATTTACTTCAATGTCGCCGTGGAGTTTAGTTTTCAATAAACCATTTTTCTTTTCTTCCGGCGCATACAAAACTTCCGAGATACGTCCATAGGAAGCTCGCGCGGAAGCAATAACGTTGGTCATAAAACCAATTATTAAAATCGGGAAAATAAGAATAGCTAAATAACTGTTGAACGCGGTAAAATTTCCAAGAGACATGTTCCCTTCAATTACGAAGCGTCCGCCCAAAACTACGATGACGAGAGTCGCGAGATTCGTAAAAAAAGTAATGACCGGAATAAGACTGGCAAACAAAGCCAAAATATTCAGACTAATTCTTTTCGCCTCCGTGCTGGCCAGAAGAAATTTTTCATATTCGATATCTTTTGAATTAAGTAATCTAATCAGCGCCGAACCTAAAATACTTTCACTGATGACTTTGTTGAGCCAATCAATCGCCTTCTGCGACTCCAAGAAAAGTTTTCGCACCTTGGTCAAAACATAAAAAAAAGTTACCGCAATAAACGGTACGATTATGAGTACGGCAAGCGCCAATCTCCAATCAATCAGAAGCAAGAGCACGGCGGCTCCGACAATCAAAAAAAAGGAAGCAACAATAGAAGCAATCGCCGTTGAAACGAAAGTTTTTATCGCATCAACATCGGAAGTAAGGTTGGTTAAAAGCTTGGCGGGTGTCACACGCTCGATGTATGAATATTGCTGCACCGAGATTTTTGCTGTCAGGTCATTGCGCACATCGCGAGCTACCCGTTCGGAAACATAAACTTGCACAATGTTTTGCAGATAGGTAAAAATAAAAATAAGGATAGCAATTACGGCAAACTCTATGATTAAGTGATTAAGAAAAAAATTGCCTTTCTTGTAAGTATCAATCGCCTGCGCGATAATTTTCGGCACAATCAAGTTGAAACCATTGCCGATGACTGTAAAAACAATCAGCAGAAAAAGCAGCAATTTGTACGGTTTCAGTAAACCGAAAAGACCAGGCTGATTCAGTTTTTCTTTTTTAGTATCCAAAATATTGAAACTTATTCCTCTTGATTAAAATTTTCCCCCTTTGCCCACTTTTTTAGATTGTCGTAGCTAGTTTCTCCACAAATAAATTTCTTTGATTTCAAATTGTAGAAAAATGGCACACCACCACACATGTCTTTGTCTAATTCAAGCAAACGTTTCTCGTTTTCTGCATTATGCCAAACCTCTATCCTTTCAACTTTTATTCCTTCTTCTTTATCCAATTTCTCCACGAGCTCATGCATCCGCACGCAGTGCGGGCATTCTGTTCCGTAAAATTCAAGTAAATGATTTTCCATAATTATTTGTCTGTTCAGATTTGTCATTTAAAAAGCAATCTATCTGGCGAAGCTTCGCCAGCGAACTGCTCGTCGCTCAAGAAAATAATAAATGGATTACCATTTTTATTTTCTAAGCTCCTGCGCAAGGCTTTTAAAATAACAAACCTGAACGACTATTTAACTAACTTTGATAAGCGAGCTTTTTTACGGGCAGCATTATTTTTTTTAATAACACCTTTTTGCGCAGATTTATCGATTGCTTTAAAAGCAGTTGGGAGCATTTTTACCGCTCCGGCCTTATCTGTTTTGGCAGTTTTTTCGATTTTCTTAATTATTTCCTTCATCACCTTCTTTCGTTGGTCATTAAAGGCCTTTTTGCGGAGTGAGCCGCGGATTGCTTTTTTAGCTGATTGTGTAATTGGCATATATGTAATATATCAAAAAAGCCTTAAAAACACAAATCCGCGCGCTTGTAAGACGAGTATGATATTATAAATAGATGATTGGAAGTATCAAAGGTAAGATAGTAATAAAAACAGACAAATACTTAGTCGTGGAAACCGGAGGAGTTGGCTATAAAGTTAGTGTCTCCTCTGACACGCTGTCTAAAGCAAAAAAACTAGACAATGAGATATTTCTATGGATTCACGACCATGTACGCGAAGATGCTTTTGATTTGTACGGATTCTTAGACCGAGAAGAATTAGAATTTTTCGAAATGCTCATAAATGTTTCGGGTATTGGACCAAAGGGAGCACTTTCTATTCTTGGAATCACTTCAATTGAAACATTGAGGAAAGCCATCAGTATTGGTGACACAAGTTACCTGACAAAGATTTCTGGTATTGGACGTAAAACAGCAGAGAAGATTATAATTGAATTGAGAGACAAAGTCGGCAAAGAATTGGAAGGAAGCTCCTTGCAAGTAGAACTAGACGCATTGGAAGCTTTGAAATCACTCGGTTATGGAGGTGTCGAAGCGCGGGATGCACTGAAAAAAGTTACCCCTAACGCCAACACCAACACTAAAATTCGTGAAGCTTTGAAAATTTTAGGTGGTAAATAAAAAAAACTTGTCCCGTTAGAAAATCAGCTAACGTGGAAAAAGAAAAGGTATTATAATTTTAATTTTCTAATGGGATGCCAGAATTACCAGAGGTTGAAAACCTAAGAATGGGTTTAGTAAAAAATATCCTAAACCAAAAAATTCTCAGTGTAGAAATCAGAAAACCCAAACTCGTTTCTGGTAAAGGAACGTTACGAAAAATTTCCACAAAAAAGAAAGGAGAATTTATAACTGGCGTCGTTGGCGAAAAATTTGTTGCCGTAGAAAGACGAGCTAAGAACCTCATTTTCAAATTAACTCATAAGAAAATTATCCTTGCTCATTTAAAAATGTCTGGGCAGTTTGTATATCAGAAAAAAGATGGGCAGAACGCAATTATGGGTGGTCATCCCATTGAGCTCTCGGAAACCGAACTGCCAAACAAACATTCACATATTATATTTAAATTAAGTAATGGAGTTTTGTACTACAATGACACCAGAATGTTTGGGTACGTTCTTTACTACCCCGACACTAAAACATTTGAATATGGAAACCATTTTGCTACGTACGGGCTGGAACCATTATCTCAAAAATTCAGCCAAAAATATTTTTTTGACTCTCTGAAAAATAAAAAAGGGAAGATTAAGGCTGTGTTAATGGATCAGAAAATTGTAACTGGGCTAGGAAATATATATGCGGACGAAAGTTTGTTTGAGGCAAAAATACGTGGAGATAGACAAGCCATGAGTATCTCAAAAAAAGAAAGCAAGCAATTACACAAAGCAATAATTCGCATTATAAAGCGAGCTATTAAAGTTGGAGGTTCGTCTGTGGCGACCTATCGCCTCTTAGATAATACCCGTGGCAATTACGCCAGAGAACACAAAGTTTATGGAAAAGATGGAGAAAAATGTCCAAATTGCAAAAAACCACTTACAAAAACTATAGTTGCAGGAAGGACAACGATTTTTTGCGAAAATTGTCAGAAATAGAAAAATAAAATATAAAATTTAGAAAGTCTTGCACAGGCGGGTAGCCGAGCAGGTTCGCTGGCAAAGCTTTGCCAGATAGATTGCTTTATAAATTTTGATATTTTATTTTTCTATAAATCGCAGATTCTGAAGAGCACAATCCCCGTTGCCACAGAAACATTTAGTGATTCTTTCTTGCCTCGCATTGGAATCTCGGCAATAACGTCGCATTTTTCCAAAACCTTTTTTGGTATTCCTGCCACCTCCGCACCTACAATAAACGCATTTTTTGAAGTCAGTTTCACTTTTTTGTAATCAATGGATTTTTTATCTTGTTCGATAGCTATAATTTGAAACTTTTCCTTTTTAAGTTTTGCCAACAAAGGAAAGATGGTTTTTTTCTGTTCCCATTCAACAAACTCTTCCGCCCCAAGCGCAGACTTATGTATATCTCCCCTCTTCCTACCAAATCTATCAAGTGGCGCCGGTGTATAACCAACCAAATAGATTTTATCTATCCCCATAGCATCAGCTGTGCGAAAAATCGCTCCGACATTTTCCACGCTTCGAATATTATGCAAGATTAAAAAGTTTTGTTGTTTTTTCATTTTAAAAAGTTTTTATTACGCATCTTTTTATGATAAGTAATCGCGAACCTATGCGCTTCGCTGTTGGCGAGTAAAATTTCTTTCTTATATTTTAGCCCAATTTTTTCATCTCCCATAATAGCTTTTGGTTTGTGATGTTCGTCTTTTAAAACTGAAACTATTTGTATATCAAGGTGAACCCTTGATAAAACTTTTTTTGTGGCATTTATCTGCGCCGTGCTTCCATCTACCACAATGAGGGAGGGAAAAGGCCATTCCGCATGGGCTAGCCTTCTTTCCAGCACTTCCGTGAGCGCTCCCGTATCATTAGAATTATCTTGAGTTCTGATTCTTGAATTTTCTATATTCGTTTTTATTTACTTCCCCGTCTTCCACCACCACCATCACTCCCACCATGTTTTTACCGCCTAGGTGGGCAATGTCATAGGCTTCGATGCGAAAAGTCTGGATTAGAAAATTTTGAACGGGGAAGGTTCCGGCCGAAGGCTGGAGTAATCCGGAAAAATTTTCTAACCCAGACTTTTCACTTTTTATCAATGCCACATCATTGATATGCTGCAAGGTAAAAAGCTGTCTTTTTATCTCCCCTGCTTTTTCAAATTCATGAGCCTTGGCATAAGTGTTCATTTCCTTCTTTAGATTTCTGAAAATTTGTAGCTTCTTGCCAGAAAAAAATAAAATTATATTTTTTATATTTTGTTTATAAAGTTTTGTGTCGTTTAAATCCGGTACTAAGTTTATCTGTCGGTAAAATTCAAGATAATTTTTACTTTTATCATCCAAAAATGGGAATATTTTTCTAACTATGTTTAATGCTTCCCGAAGTTGAGTACTGTTTGGAAAAGGCCCGAAAACTTTCCGAAAAGAAGAATTTTGACTAGTGTGGGACCCACTCCGTACTCGGAGAAGGGAGGAACTATCAAAATTCTTCTTTTCGGAAAGTTCCTTTCCTCTAATTAAAACAACTTTAGGTAGTTTTTCTTTTGTAACACAAACATAATTAAAACTTTTATCAGACTTACCATCTGTGTTGTGTTTCGGTTGATATTTTTTGATTAGGTTGGCCTCCAAAATTAGCGCCTCCAAAACACTATCAGTCGTTTGCCATTCTATTTTATTTGCCTTGAAGACCATGTCTAAAATTATTGGCCCCCTCGCTTCGATTAAATCTTTACCGAAATAGCTCTTCACTCTGTCTTTCAAAGAAGTCGCTTTGCCGACATATAAAATTTCTTTCCCCTTAAGAAAAAAATAAACTCCTGGTTTATCTGGCAGTTTTAATTTTTTAAAAGTTTCTAATTTCATCCCAGTACTAAAATTTTAAATAATAATTTTTAATGATTATTCCCGTAATCAAAAATTTAGTACGGGACAAGTCTTATTTTTTAAGCACTTTTTTGAGATATTTCCCGGTGTAGCTTTTTGTGTTATTGGCCACTTCTTCAGGGGTACCCTTGGCTACTATATTACCACCACTTACTCCCCCTTCCGGTCCGATATCAATTATATAGTCGGAGCTTTTTACGATATCGAGATTGTGCTCAATCAACACGACGGTGTTTCCGTGAGATACTAATTTATTTAAAACTTCCAAAAGTTTGTGCACATCATCATAATGCAAACCTACTGTCGGTTCATCTAAGAGATAAATGGTCTTTTCCAAGTGTGGACGATAGAGTTCGCTACTGATTTTTACCCGTTGTGCTTCTCCCCCGGAAAGAGTCGTTGCCGATTGGCCGAGTTCCAGATAACCCAAACCCACATTCATCAATGTTTGTAATCTATCAAAAATTGCTGGAATGTCTTTAAAAAAACTTACACCTTCTTCCACGGTCATGTGTAAAACTTCGTAAATATTTTTTTTCTTATATTTCACGGTAAGAGTCTCTTTGTCAAAACGATCTCCATTGCAAACATCACAAGTCACATAGACTGTCGGCAAGAAATGCATCTCAACCGCAATCTCCCCGTTTCCTTCACAAGCTTCGCAGCGTCCTCCTTTTACATTAAAAGAAAAACGGTTTGATTTCCAACCACGCAACCTTGCCTCTTCTGTAGTAGCAAACAGATCACGAATATGTGTAAAAGCTCCAGTGTAGGTAGCAATATTTGAACGAGGAGTTCTGCCGATCGGAGATTGGTCAATTAAAATTGCCCTTGATAAATATTCCGTGCCAGAAAATGAAGTACAATTAAAAATTTTAGCCGTGCGATATTTTCTTTCATAACGGGCCTGTAAATTTTTATAAAGAATTTCATACATGAAAGAACTTTTACCGGAACCAGAGACTCCGGTGATGGAAGTCATCACTCCGAGTGGAACTTCTACATTCATATTTTTTATATTAAAAATTTTTCCGCCAGCAATACGAAGTGCACCTTTGACGAGTCTTCGCTTTTTGGGAATTTCTATTTTTAATTCTCCGCGAAGATAAGCAAGTGTTCTAGATTTATGGGTATTTTTTCCTGCCCCGTAGGAAGTACTCTTTCCTTCGGGGTTAGCAGTTAATAAATCTTCCAAAAAACCAGAGACGATGACTTCTCCACCATGGACCCCGGCTTTTGGTCCTATATCTACGATGTAATCCGAAGCATAGATAGTATCCTCGTCATGTTCAACGATAATAATTGTATTTCCCAAATCACGTAGATTTTGCAAGGTTTTTATGAGTCTATCGTTATCTCTTTGATGTAGCCCGATGGTTGGCTCATCGAGCACGTAAAGAGCGCCCACGAGCCTGGAGCCTAGTTGAGAGGCTAGGCGGATGCGTTGTGCCTCTCCGCCGGAAAGAGTGTTTGCTTTGCGAGATAGTTGCAGGTAGTCCAATCCCACATCAAGCATAAATTGTAACCTGGCCTCAATTTCTTTTACAACCGGAACAGAAATCTCACGCTCTTGTTCGGAAAGTTTTAAATTTTTGAAAAAATCATGTGCATCTTTTATGGAAAGAGATGCGAGGTCTAAAATGTTAACTTTTTTATTTTTATCACTCAAGAAAACATTTAGCGCTTCAGGACGTAATCGTGCGCCATGACAAACGTCACAAGGTTCGTCTCCCATAAAATATTTTGAACCAAGACCATTACATGCAGGACACGCTCCGTAAGGAGAATTGAAAGAAAAAAGTCTCGGTTCAACTTCCGGAAAAGAAAAACCATCATTCTTGCAGGCAAATTTTGCGGACATAATAAATTCTTCTTCACCTATTTTAATCGTCACCAGATTGTCAGACTCAAGTAGTGCTCGTTCTAATGCTTCGGAGAGACGCATCCTGCTACCATCTTTATCGTCAACAAATTCATGCACTGCGAATTTATCCACTAAAATATCAATATTGTGTGCTTTGTTTTTGGAAAGAATAATTTGTTCACGAAGCTTTTTCATAGAGCCATCTAGACGGATTTCGGCAAAGCCTTTGTTAAGTAAATCATAGAGTAACTGATAGTATTCCCCTTTTCTTCCACGAACGACTGGAGAAAAAATGCTAATTTGTGTTTCGTCCCACTCGACTCCCATAACCTTACGTTTTTTATTCTTAGGGGTTTGGGAAGAGGAATTTTGAATGGTGTGGGACCCGCCTAGTACTCCAGGAAGGGAGGAACCTGAGAAATTCTTCTTCCCAAACCCCTGCACCTTTTCCAAAACAAAATTTAAAATCTGTTCGTTAGAAAGTTTTTTAATTTCTTCTCCACAAAGAGGGCAATGCGGATGCCCTATGCGCGCATACATCACACGCAGATAATCATAAATTTCTGTGATTGTCGCCACCGTGGAACGCGGATTGTTGGAACGAGATTTTTGATCAATGGAAATCGCCGGGGAAAGCCCGGTAATTTCATCCACATCCGGCTTGGGCATTTGATTTAAGAAATTGTCGTGCATAAGAAGACAATGACTCTACATATCTCCTCTGCCCTTCGGCAAAAATCGTATCAAAAGCAAGTGAAGATTTTCCAGAGCCAGAAACGCCAGTAATCACCACCATTTTGTTGCGAGGCATTTCCACATTTATATTCTTTAAATTGTGGGTCCGTGCTCCTTTTATCGTTATTTTGTCTATATTTTTGTCTAATTTCATAATTTAAAATTCAATATGGACCAAAGAACACCCGCTCTCTTCATAGGGGGGTGTGTATCAATATTAAAGTAAATATACTATATCACAAAAATTAAAAAAGTCTTTATTTGTTATTTTTTCTCCAAACGTAATTTCAAAACTCCAATTTCATCACGCAGAATCGCTGCGGTTTCGAAATCCAATTCTTTAACTGCTTTACTCATTTCTTTTTCCTTGATTTTTATTATTTTTTCATAGACTAAGTTGCTTCTCTCTTCGTCGGACATGTGTAATTTAACTTCAGTTAGTCCATTCTTTTTTGTTAGTTTACTTTTGTCTAATTTTAACTCTTTGGCGTAAGCTCGTTTGAAAACTTCCAAATCAAGGTTTAATTCCGCATTCACTGTTTTCCCATGTTCACTTTCCAACTCTTCGGTAATGTCATTTATCTTTTTCATAATTGTCTTCGGAGTGATACCATGTTTTTTATTATAAGCAAGCTGAATATTTCTCCGGCGAGTAGTTTCGGAAATAGCATATTCCATGGCCGGAGTCATGATGTCCGCATATAGAATAACTTTTCCTTCGCTATTTCTGGCTGCGCGACCGATGGTTTGCACTAGCGCTGTTTCCGAACGTAAAAATCCGGATTTATCAGCATCTAAAATACCGATTAAAGCAACTTCAGGTAAATCAAGTCCCTCGCGAAGTAAGTTTACTCCAACCAAAACATCAAATTCTCCTTTTCTAAACTGAGTGAGAATTTTTATTCGTTCCATTGTTTTTATATCACTATGTAAATATTCCGCTTTGATTTTTTTATCCTTCAAATATGTTGAGAGGTCCTCCGCCATTTTTTTTGTGAGGGTGGTCGCTAAAACGCGGAAACCTTTTTTGATTGTTTTTTCTGTCTCAAAAATAAAATCTTGAATTTGGCCCTTGTAATCTTCTTTTTCGCTTACCGACTTTACTTCTATTTCTGGATCAACCAAACCAGTGGGTCTGATTATCTGTTCTACTGTTTGATTACTATTAGATCTTTCAAATTCTCCAGGTGTGGCAGAAGTATAAATTACATTATTTATTCTTTCTTCAAATTCATTAAATTTAAGGGGTCTGTTGTCCTTAGCTGATGGCAATCTGAATCCATATTCTACTAGGGTTTCTTTTCTGGAAGCATCTCCGGCATACATGCCTTGCAGTTGCGGAAGTGTAACATGCGATTCATCTATAATCGTAAGGAAATCGGGTTCGAGATTGTTCTCAGAGGAGTCTTCGTTGCGACCAGAACTTTCTTGCCCTTCCAGGACGGAGTGCGAACGACGGCGAGAATAATCTCGAGCCCTATGCGGAAAATATGAAAGCAGAGTTTCTGGCGGTTCACCTTCCAATTTACCCGACAGATGCCGAGAATAATTTTCGATGCCGTTGCAATAACCAACTTCGCGAATCATCGCTAGGTCATAGTTTGTTCTTCTCTTAATACGCTCAGCTTCGAGCAACTTTCCTTCTTTTTCAAATTTTTTCAATTGTTTATTTAATTCTTTTTTAATTTCAATCAATGCCTTTTGCTTTTTTACTTCTTCAGTAATAAAATGTTTTGCCGGAAAAATGAAAATGCCTGCCCGTCCTTCGGCGGGTTTTATTTCTTCGATTATTTTCGAGGATACCGGATCAACTTTGATTATTTTTGTTAACGTCGGACCTTGAATCCCCTTAAGGTCCGACGTTCCAAATTCTATTTGATACATGACAGTCTCCGACACCGGCATAAATTCCACTCGCGAACCAATCGAACGAAATTGCCCTGGACTCAAATCCGCGTTGGTTCTTTCAAAATGAATCTCAATCAGTTTTCTCATTAAAGTCATGCGGTCCAGTTTCATGCCAAGTTCAAGTTTTAAATTTACTTTTTCATATTCTTCGGGAGAACCCAGCCCATAAATACAGGAAACCGAAGCGACGATAATCACGTCACGCCTGGTAAGTAATGCTTGTGTGCTGGCGTGACGAAGCATATCTATTTCTTTATTGATGGAAGCATCTTTTTCGATATAAGTATCCGAAGCAGGCATATATGCTTCCGGTTGATAATAGTCATAATAAGAAACAAAATAATGCACGGCCGCATCGGGGAAAAACTGGCGAAATTCTTGCGCGAGCTGGGCAGCCAGAGTTTTGTTGTGAGCTATTACGAGCGTCGGTTTGTTGTACTGCGCAATGACATTGGCCATGGTAAAAGTTTTGCCAGTTCCGGTTGCGCCCAACAATGTTTGTTTCTTCATTCCCTTCTCTAAACCTTCTACCAGCTTAGAAATAGCCTTCGGCTGATCCCCCGCTGGTTCCCATAAATTCTTTAATTTAAAAATATTTTTTTGCATGAAAATTAAAAAGAGACAATTACTTTGTGCGCCCGCTCGGGATCGAACCGAGGACCTTATCCTTAAAAGGGATCTGCTCTACCAGCTGAGCTACGGGCGCATGATTTTGATAATAACACAATTCTAGAAAGCTTCAAGTAAAAATTGCTCGAGGGTGGATTCAGCGTCGCGACCGTTTTTTCTGGCCTCCGGCACAATATAACTTAATTTTGAGACAAAGGTTTTTAATTGTTCTTCTTTGAATTTACTGAAATTCTTTTTCAAAATCATGTCCTTGATTTTCCAGAAAAGAATACCGGTAACTTCTTCCAGGCTTGCATCAGCTTCTATCCCCCGCCTAAAATAGATCCATGTATTCAACTTATCTTTATTGGCAAAAGCATTAGCTATAAGAAAATTATCAAATTTTTCTTTTTTCTCTTTGAGTAATTCAAAAAGGTTTATTTCGGCATTATTTTTTTTAAAAGCATCAACTATGGGTTTATTTAATTTCCCCTCTAAAAAAACAAAAATATTATTCGATTCCGCAATTAATTTTAATTTATCAAGAATAAAATTCCTGTTTTCTTCGTATTCCAGAATGTTGGAAAATACAATTATGGATTTATTTGAAAACAAGCTTGAGCCGGAATAAAGGCTTTCTATTTGAACTTTATCAAAATTATTTCTGCTAAAAGAAAAAATCTCGGCATTTTTTGGCAAGGAATTTATAAATTCCTCATAGATAACATTTTTCTTTTTTGTATCGTCTCCGGAAAATAGATATATCATACATTAAAACTTAACTATTTTTTTATATTCTATATAAGGGATACCGTATTTCTCCGCGAGAACTTGTTCTTCTTGTACCAGAAGAACAAACCTAGCAATCACGAAGGCGATACAAGAACAAGTCATGATAAAAAAGGAGTTCGCAATCATCCCAAAGCCCAACATCAAAAAAAATAATCCGAAGTTGGTAGGTGTACTGGTAAAACGATACGGCCCCTTGTAAAAAACTTCTTTCGTTAAATTTTTTGTATCTAAATTTCTAGACGTTTTTTGTGCCCAGATGGCTAAAAAAGTTCCAAGTATTAAGAAAAGAAGGCCAATCGGTGTAACGATAGAACTAGCAAAAACTTTGAAGTTAAAAATTAAATTTAAATACACGCCTAGCAAGAAAAAAACTAGATAAACAGAGTAAGAACGGGCTAAAATTTTATGGACTTTATTCTTGTAGATATCCGGGGGGTTGTTTTCCATCCATCTATTATAACATAAATTTTTTATTTTACTTCCCCAAAATTGTCACCAAAACCAGAGCGAACCAGTAAAGGAATGTCTGTTTTGTAATGCAAATATGATCTTTCTAGCACCTCTTCCATCGCCTGCTTTATTATTTTATCAGCCTCTTCTAAAACATCATCTTCTATTTCGTAAACCAGTTCATCATGGATTTGAAGCACGAGATGAACTTTCGAAAGCAATCCTTTTTTATTTAAATCTTCTTCAGCGTATCTGATAGCAAGTTTGATAATATCAGCGGCTGTGCCTTGCAGTGGAGCATTGGTCGCAGTACGTTCAGCCGTGTTTTTCAAAAAAGGAATTCGGGAATTGATATTTGGGAAGTAACGCCTACGACCAAACAATGTCTCTGTAAAGGAATTTTTAGCAGCAAACATTTTCACGCTTTCTAAATAATCTCGCACTCCAGAAAATTGATTAAAATAATTATCGTAAAATTTTTGCGCTTCTTCACGGGTACCTCCCAGATTTTTTCGTAAGGCAGAAACCCCCATGCCGTAAATAATGCCAAAGTTGATGACTTTTGCTCGGCGACGCATTTCACTATCAACACGCTCTATCGGCACACCAAAAACAAAAGAGGCGACTCCGGCATGAATGTCTTTGCGGTCACGGAATATTTCAGTCATGTTTTTGTCTCCGGAAAGTATCGCTGCCACCCGTAATTCAATTTGGCTATAATCAAAAGCTGCTAGCTTATGATTTTTGGAAGCTACGAAACCACCACGGATTCTTCTACCTAATTCTGTTTTAATTGGTAAATTTTGCAAGTTTGGGTCAATTGAAGAAAACCTGCCAGTTGTAGTGGCATTTTGTATAAATTTTGAATGCAGTCGTCCATCTGGCCCTGCCATTTTTGGAATGACATCAACGTAGGTAGAAAGCAATTTCTGTAACTCTCTGTAAGCTAAAATTTCTTTAATAATTTCATTTTCTTCGGCAAGGTCTTCCAGAATGGAAACCTTGGTGGAAAAACTACCATTGGCACTTTTTTTCTTACCAGATTTCATGCCAAGCTTACCAAAAAGAATTTCGCCTAGCTGTTTTGGAGAATTAATATTAAATTCTGTTCCAGCCATTTTGTAAATGTTTTTGGTCAAAATATCCAATTCTTTGTGGTATTCAAGAGATAATTTTTCAAAATATTTTTTATCTATCAGAATTCCAAAATCTTCCATCTTTTTTACGACACCAATAATCGGTTTTTCGATTTCTTCATATACTTTATCTAACTTTCTTTCTTTTAGCTGTTTAAAAATGTACTCATAAGCCACATCAAAAGACTCAGTCTTTGCAAAGAAATACATATCTTCTAAGCCAGGAGTAGAAATATCGGAATTGATGAGCCAAAGAACAATGCTGGCTTCTTGCAACTTTTGAGGATTAATGATTTGAGAATTCGGTGGATATTGCTCGCCGTCGTTCGCACCCCGTCCTGGAAGGGCAAGTTCTTTCTGGTCGTTGCGAAGACTCCTCTGAGCAACACCCGTCGAATTCTCGCTAAAAAAATTCTTCAAGCGAGCCATCAAACTTTTAAACTCAAAATCCATGAAAACTTGTTCCACTTTTTTAGAGTCAATGTTTTCCCAAAAAGTTTTTGCCGGTAATGTAAAATTTATCGGCGCATCTTTGCGAATGGTCGCTAATGTTTTTGAAAACAGAGCTTCCTCTTCGTTCTCTTTCAATAATTCAATTATTCTGAGGCTTATGTTTGCTTTCACGAAAGCTTCTTTGTCTTTTTTTATTTTTTTATATATTTCCTCGATGGTTCCAAAATTGACAATTAAATTTTCCGCTGTTTTTTCTCCAATGCCTTTTATGCCAATAATGTTATCCGATGGGTCGCCACGCAAACCTTTGTAGTCCGGCAAAAGTTTCGGTTTGAAATGGAAACGTTCCATTACTGCATCTTCGTCATATAAAATGGTTTCATTGATTCCTTTTTTTAGAGTGTAAACTTGAACTTTCTTATCATCAACCAACTGCATCGTATCCATGTCTCCAGAAGCGATAATGATATTGATGCTTTTGTCTTTTTTATATTTTTCAACGATTGTTCCCAAAACATCATCCGCCTCGAAACCAGGGGCATCATAAATAGGTATGTTGAAAGCTTCAAAAATTTGTCTGGATTTTTTTAGTTGCACCACCAGTGCTTCATCTGTTTTTGCCCGGCCAGCTTTGTAGGCATCATAAGCTTCGTGACGAAAAGTTTTTTGCGGCAAATCATAACAAGCAGCAATATAGTCCGGTTTGAGTTCGGTGATAATTTTCATCAACATGCTGGAAAGCCCGTACAGAGCGCCAGTAGGTTCACCGCTGGATGATAAAAACTCCGGCAACGCATGATAGGCGCGATGTATTATCGCGTGAGCATCTAATAGGACCATTGTTTTAGTTGAATTTTTATTTTCCGTTTTCATTTTTTGTCTTTCTTGTCGAACAACGGGAAATTGTTGTCCAACAAGTGGAATTATATCATTTAAATTTGAAAACTTTTTGCCCATCTTTTTGGTCGGAAATATGAATATACTTGATATTTTTTGGCATAACTTTGGATACATTTTCCGGCCATTCAATAAAGACAAGGTGTTTCTCGTTGTCTAAAATTTCTTGCCACCCCAAATACAATAATTCTTGCTCATTTTTTAGGCGATAAGCATCTAAGTGAAATAAAAAGTCATATTTTTTATTTTTCTGATTTTTTTTTAGGGGATATTTTTTCATAATTACAAAAGTTGGACTACTAACTTTATTTTTTACTCCCAGGTGTTTGGCGACAGCTTGCGCAAAAGCTGTCTTGCCTGCCCCTAAATTCCCAACCAAGCCAACCACAAAAGCGCCTTGGTCGGTTTTGCTATTTTTCAGAACTTCTTCAATAAATATTTTTGCTATTTTACTTGTTTCTTTTACGCTTTTCGATATTTTTTTTATTCCGCTAGTCATCTTTTGATATTAACATAATTTAATATTTTTATAATATCTTTTGCAGTTAAAATGAGCTATAATTTACCGTAAATGGCTTTATTTAATGAAGAAAAACAAAACAAGCAACTGGATGATTTGCATAAACGAGAAGAAGAACAATTGGTGGCAACCCTGGCAGAATCAAAATATGGTCTCCCTTATATTGACTTATCTCGCCTCGGCATAGACAACGAATCCCTCCGAGCAATTTCCGAAAAAGATTCTCGAGAAAAAAATATCGGACCCTTTAAACTTTTTGGGAAAAATATTTTTATCGCGGTACGTTCACCATCGGAAGACCTTTTGCGAAGTTTAAAAGAAGACATGGAGAGGAAAAATTTAATTCCTACTTTTTATATGGCTTCAAGTGGAAGTATCAATAAAATCTGGGATAGATATAAAGAAATCTCAATGGCAGAAAGTTCCCGAGTGGGAGGTATAGATATTGCCGGAGATATTTTGCGAGAAACAGTTAAAAAAATAGAAAAAATACAAGACATTCAAAAAATGGTGACGGAGGCGTTGGAAGGAAATAAAATTCATAAAATTTCTCGCTTACTTGAAATAATTTTGGCCGGAGCAATTGCTATTCAAGCTTCTGATATACACATTGAACCGGAAAAAGAACGAGGGAGATTACGTCTGCGTCTGGATGGTGTTCTACAAGACGTGAATTTTTTTGGCTTGGATGTTTACCATTTACTAAATTCGCGAATTAAACTTTTGTCCGGAATGAAATTAACTTCCACGATTGCACAGGATGGGCGTTTCAATATTGAAGAAGGAAGTGAAGAAATAAGCATTCGTAGTTCTTTGATTCCCGGAGCATACGGTGAATCAATTGTTATGCGTATTTTGGATCCAAAATCCATTCAAGTAAAACTTGAAGAGCTGGGAATAGAAACTCGCCTTTTTTCTGTAATCGAAGAAGAAATTTTAAAACCAAATGGCTTAATTTTAGTCACTGGACCGACTGGTTCTGGAAAAACCACCACTCTTTACGCTTTTCTAAGAAGAATCTATTCGCCGGAAATAAAAATAATAACGATTGAAGACCCGGTTGAATACCATCTTCCCGGAATAACTCAAACTCAAACCAACGAAGTAAAGGGCTATACTTTCGCGGAAGGATTGCGTTCGGCGCTCCGCCAAGACCCGGATGTAGTAATGGTCGGAGAAATTCGTGACAACGAAACAGCGGAAACCGCTGTGCAATCGGCCTTGACCGGACATATCGTTTTCTCAACTTTACACACCAACAACGCCGCCGGAGTCATTCCCCGTCTGATTGATCTTGGAGTCAATCCGAAAATTCTCGTCTCTGCTTTGACTCTTTCCATCGCGCAAAGATTGGTGCGAAAATTATGTCCTGTTTGTAAAAAAGAAAAACAGACAACTGAACAAGAAATAAAAATTTTAAAAACAATTATTGATGGAATGACATCAGAGGGTAAAAAAATTTCCGATTATAATATAAATCCCGAAGCTCCAATAAAATTATTTACCGCAGTTGGTTGTGAGAAATGCAATATGACTGGTTACAAAGGAAGAATCGGTATTTTTGAAGCAATAAAAACGGATGCTGCCATAGAAAAAATAATTCCGGAAAATCCGAGTGAGCGCGAAATTAAAAAAGTCGCCAGTACTCAAGGCATCCTTTCCATGCGCCAAGACGGACTAGTAAAAATGCTAAGCGGAATTACTTCCTACGAAGAAGTGCAAAGCGTAGTAGATCTAAATGAGGAGTAAAAAAAAGCATTAATCTCCAAACAATCCTTTCGAAGCTGAGCCCCAAAAGTAACAAAAAATTATAGGATAGTTCCAGTGAGCTATAAATAGAACCAAAACGTCCTATGCAAATTCGTATAACCGATGGCTGATTGCTTAGAGATTAATGCTTTCTCTATAAAACCAATTGTACTATATGCAAAACTAAGCAAGTGCTATAATGTTGATAGCAGTGTGCATAGCGTGTTAATAAACTTACTAACACTAGTAATATAGCATATTATGAAAACAATGTCAAGTAAAAAAACAAAAGAAGTAAATACCCCGGAGCTCGAGAAAACTTCAAATATTGATGAATCTTTTCTAGACCAAACTCTTCGTCCAACACACTGGGATGAGTATATCGGCCAAAAACACATAAAAGACAATGTGAAAATCTTACTGCGCGCAGCTGAAGAGCGTGGGCATATTCCGGAACACATACTTTTTTATGGGCCACCGGGATTGGGAAAAACAACCTTGGCACATTTGATTGCCAAAGAAACTGGCAAGCAAATGAAAATTACTTCCGGCCCCGCAATTGAAAAAGTTGGTGATTTAGCCTCTATTTTGACGAATTTGACTGCTGGCGACATTCTTTTTATTGACGAAATACACCGACTAAATAAAATGGTTGAAGAAATACTCTATCCGGCTATGGAATCCGGCGTCTTAGATATTATTATCGGCAAAGGCCCTTCTGCTCGCACCATCCAACTAGACTTACCACCTTTTACTTTAATCGCAGCGACGACTCGTGTAGCTTTGGTGTCTTCCCCGCTTCGTTCTCGTTTTGGTGGAGGAGTTTTTCGCTTAGAATTTTATTCTAATGAAGAAATCGCAAAAATTATAGAAAGGTCCAGCAAACTTTTGAAAACGGAGTTGGACGAAGGTGCATTAAAAGAAATCGCTAAACGAAGTCGTTTCACTCCACGTACCGCAAATTATTTTTTGAAACGTTGCCGTGACTTTGCACAAGTCCATAAAAAAAACTTAGACCAAAAAACAGTCAAAGAAGCATTGAACATGCTCGCCATTGATGATATCGGCCTGAATTCTTCCGACAGAAAATTTTTGGAAATATTAATTGAAAAATTTAATGGCGGGCCAGTCGGATTAAAAACTATCGGCGCGGCCATGTCCGAAGAAGAAGCCACGGTGGAAGAAGTAATTGAACCATATTTGATTCAGCTTGGGTTGCTAGAACGTACTGCGCGAGGAAGAGTGGCAACTGACAAAGCTTATGAACATTTGGGATTTCGACCTTAAAAAAGAAAAACAAGACAAACTAATATGAGTGGTCATAATAGTTGGACACAAATTAAGAGACAAAAAGGAATGACGGATGCTAAGAAAAGTAAAATCTTTTCCAAGCTTGTACGTTTTATTTCTGTGGAAGCAAAACTTTCCGGCGGAAAAGACTCTCCCGGCTTACGCGCCGCAATTGAAAAAGCAAAAAAAGTAAATATGCCGGCGGAAAATATTGAAAGGGCGATAAAAAAAGCAAGTGAACCGGGAGCGCACATGGATGCAATTGTTTATGAAACATATGGTCCGGGCGGAGTCGGAATAATTATTGAAACTTTAACCGATAGTAAAAACAGAACCGCCCAAGATATAAAACACATTTTAACAAAAAATGGTTTCCTTTTAGGAGGTATCGGTTCGGTCACTTGGGGATTCCAAAAACCTGCCCGCCATGCTTCGCAGGGCGATGCGGGCGGGGAAAAAACTGATGGATGGATCCCAAAAAATACAATTTCCCTCTCCGACCAAGATTTAGAATTGTTGGATAAGCTTGTGGAAGAATTGGAAGAAAATGACGACGTGCAGGAAGTTTACACTAATGCAGAATCCCACACCTATTTTTGCTTTAAAATAGGTGTGGGGGTAAACTTAACATGAAAATTTTAGGAATAGATCCTGGGTTTGAAAGATTGGGAATAGCAATCTTAGAAAAAAGGAAAGGGGACAAAAAGAGAAGTTGTGCTTTTTTCGGAATGTTTCAAAACTTCTGCCAAATTAAATTTTAGTGAACGATTGCATTTAATTGGCGAAGAAGTAAAAATGATTGTTAAAAAATACAAACCAGAAATTCTTTCCATTGAAACTTTATTTCTCACTACCAATCAAAAAACTGTCATGCACGTGGCAGAAGCACGCGGGGTAGTGATTTATGAAGCTATCTGTGCGGGACTTAAGGTTTTTGAAGCTTCTCCGCCACAAATTAAAATTGCCACGACCGGTTACGGTAGAGCGAGCAAGGAACAAATCATAAAAATGGTGAAAATTCTGGTTGAAATAGACAATTCCAAGAAGAGTGATGATGAGTTGGATGCTATTGCTATCGCCCTGACAGCTTTCGCCTGCTTACGAGGATAAGTTATCCACAAATTCTCTTGCAAAGCGTTCTCCGTTTTGATACAAAGGAGGAAATTATCAAAAGGTCGCTAAAAAATTTTAAAATAAAAATTTAATATGAGTTACGACGAAGAAGATGAATTGCAAGGTGGTTTTAAAATGAGTGACGATGATGAAGATGAACCACTAGAAGATATGCCGGATATGGATTTTGGTCTAGACGAAGAAGATCCAGACAAAGATAGTTAGTTAATAAATAAAAAAGACCTTTTCGAAGGCCTTTTTTATTTATTTTATTTTTATAAATCTGTGTTTACCGATTTTATAAACGTGCCCCTTTGTAACAACGCCAGGAGCAGAAAGTTTCTTATTTTCCGTCATATCAGAAATGGCTCCTGCTTCAAACAGACGACGTATTTCAGAGTTTGAACTAAAAATTTTTGCTTGTAAAAGAATTTGTGTTAATAAACCTTCGCCCTCTATTTCTTCTACGACTTCCGGAACTTCTTTTTTTTGAAATGTATTAACAAAAATATTTTCTGCTTCTTTGGATTTTTTTTCTCCGTGATAAATTTTTACGATTTCAAAAGCAAGCTTCATTTTCAAATCGCGGGGGTTTTGATTCATGTCTATGAGTAAAGAATCGACATTGGTACAAAGTTCAAAACCTTTTTTAATTAAAGAGTCATTCCAGCTCATCACTTTTCCAAACATATCTTGCGCAGAGTCTTCAAAGGTAACCATATTTCCTTCTGTTTTGCCCATTTTTTTGCCGGTGTTATCTTCAAGAAGTTGCATAGTAACAACTGCTTTGTCTTTCTTTAAAATTTGCGCGGAAAGATTTCGGCCGGCAAGCATGTTGAACATTTGATCGTTTCCACCGACTTCCACATCCACTTTCATGGCCACACTGTCATAACCCTGCATTAAAGGATATAAAAATTCATGAATAAATATTGGTTTACCTTCTTCGCTTCTCTTCACAAACATATCGCGCTTCAACATTTGTTCAACTGTCATTTTTGAGGCTAAGTTTAAAACATCTTCAAACTTCATTTTTGATAACCACTTGGAGTTGAATTTAAATTCAGCTTTATTGTCTCCTGTGAACTTCAAAAAAATCGAAGCTTGTTTTTTATATCTTTTTAAATTATTTAAAACTTCTTTGTGAGAAAGTTGTTTTCTGGTGGAAGACTTGTCGGTAGGGTCTCCAATCATCGCAGTAAAGTCTCCCATCAAAAGAATTACTTGGTGTCCAAGCTCTTGAAATTGCTGTAGTTTTTTCAGTGGTATTGCGTGCCCCATGTGGAGAGTGGGTCCAGTTGGATCAATGCCTAGATATACTTTTAGTTTTTTACCGGAAGAGAGCTTCTTCTTAAGCTCTTCTTTTACAAAGACGTTTTCAACTCCTTTAGTCAAAACCTCCTCTATTCTTTTCGCGTCCGTTATCACTTTCATAGTTTGAATAATACCATGTTTGCTGTTACAATTCTATGGTGAAAAAAATCTTTAGAAAACTTAAAAATTTATATAAAAACAAGCGGTTGCTGAAAAACTTAGCCTTATTTGTCATTAGCCTTTTTATTTTATTTTCCGGAGCAGTGGTAATAATGTTGTCTTCTTTGAAGATTCCGGATTTTCATTCTTTCGCGGACAGAAAGGTTGCCAATTCCACACAAATTTATGACCGAACAGGTAAAATTTTGCTTTATGATATACACAACGACGTAAAAAGAACTGACATTCCGCTAGCTCAAATGAGCCCAAACATTAAAAATGCAACGATTGCAATCGAGGATTCAAATTTCTACACAGAGGGAGGAGTTAGGATTAGCTCTACTTTGCGTGCGGCATTTTCTGATGTTTTTCATATTGGAGTCGGAGGTGGTGGTTCTACCATAACCCAACAATTGGTAAAAAATACTTTGCTTACATCGGATAGAAGTTACATCAGAAAAATCAAGGAATGGGTTTTAGCAATAAAGATAGACCATTCAATGTCAAAAGACGACATCTTGGAGGCATATTTGAATGCAATTCCTTATGGAGGAAATATTTATGGTATTGAGGCAGCCAGTAAAAATTATTTTAGTATTGATGCATCGGATTTGGATTTGGCGCAAGCCGCATATTTAGCATCAATCCCACAATCCCCCAGCATTCTTTCTCCTTATGGGAAAAATAAAGATAAACTAGATGAAAGGAAAAATTTAGTCTTGTCTAGAATGTTGGATCTCAAAATGATTACACAAGCTCAATACGACCAAGCAAAAAATGAAGTTGTAACTTTTGTTCCACAGGCAACCTCGGGCATAATAGCTCCGCACTTTGTTTTTTGGATTCAAGATTACTTGGAACAAAAATATGGCACGGATCTGGTGGAAAACGGTGGATTAAAAGTTATTACGACCTTGGATGCCAATTTGGAGGCGCAGGCGGAACAAATTGTAAAAAATGGCGCTTTGCAGAACGAGAAAACTTGGAATGCATCAAACGCCGCTCTTGTGGCAATAGACCCAAAAACCGGACAAGTGCTGGCGATGGTAGGTTCAAGAGATTATTTTGATAAAACAATAGACGGTAATTTCAACGTTGCCACGGCCACTAGACAACCAGGCTCTTCCTTTAAGCCTTTTATTTACGCTACAGCCTTTAATGAGGGCTTTACTCCGGACACCGTGCTGTTTGACTTACCCACAGAATTCCAAACGACCTGTGATGCTTATGGTAAAGCACTCCCAGGTCACAGCCAAAGTGATTGCTATATGCCACAAGATTTTGATGGAAAATATCGTGGCCCAATTAGTTTGAGAAACGCACTTGCCCAATCAATCAATATTCCGGCAGTAAAACTTTATTACCTAACCGGAGAACAAAACTCTCTGCAAACAGCGGAAAACATGGGTATTAGCACCCTGGGTGATGCGGAGCAGTATGGACTCACTTTGGTTATCGGAGGTGGAGAAGTTTCTCTTTTGGATATGACCTCAGCTTACGGAGTGTTCGCAAATGATGGGTTAAGGAACCCTTACACTGGAATCTTGCAGGTTCAAGATTTGACCGGAAAAATTTTAGAGCAATATCAGCCAACTCTGCAACAAGTTCTGCCCAAGAATACCGCTTTAACTATTTCGGATATTCTTTCCGATGAAACAGCCCGTGAACCAACTTTTGGAGTACACTCGGCTTTATATATTCCCGGTAAAGATGTCGCAGTTAAAACAGGAACGACAAATAATGATAAAGACGCTTGGACAATTGGCTACACTCCTTCTTTAGTTGTAGGAGTTTGGGCAGGAAATAATAACGATACTCCAATGAAAAACGGCGGAGTTGCAGTTGCCGGACCCATCTGGAATCAGTTTATGACACAAGCTTTGGCAACCCTCCCAAAAGAAACATTTGAAAAACCGGATTTAACCACAAATCCGATGCTTGTAAAACCTGCTTTGCGAGGCTTCTGGGAGGGCAATGATAATTTTTTCATAGATAAAACTACCGGACTTTTAGCTACTTCCGATACACCAAGTCAAACTTTGGAAGAAAAAGTGATAACAAATGTACATTCAATTTTATATTGGGTGGATAGAAATGATATTTTAGGGCCACCACCGGTAAACCCGGCAAGCGATCCACAATTTGAACACTGGGATGTACCGGTACAAAATTGGTGGGCACAAAATAAAAGTAAGTACCCGATAGTAACGCTTGCTGACAAACCAGTAGCCGCGGACAACATTCATACCGACCAAAACAAACCTGTGGTCTCAGTCGTTTCCCCAGATACTACGACTGTTTATCAACCAGGACAAAAAATAAATCTACAAATATCAAGTTCTGGTACATTCCCGTTGCAAAAAATGGATATTTATATAAATGGTGTTTATCAAGAAACCATTACTCCACCATTTGCTTTTTCTTTCATTCCAGAAAATTTAGAGAACCTGCAGGCAAGCAACACTTTAAAAATAATTTCTTACGATACGCAATATAATAGTAGTGAAACGGATTCTGTATTTAAAGTTTCACAATAGTTTTTGTCTTACCTAAGACTTTCTGGTGCTTTTTTACCGAGAGCTTCTTTTAGTGCGAGAAAAATTTTTTCTTGTTTAATAAAAATTTCGTTTTTGTAAATAGGTTTGATGTTTAAATAAATAATATTATTTTTTATTTTTATATCTTCAGATTTTATTTTTACCTGAATAACAGACGAAATTACGTCTCTAACAGCTTCTTTTTTCCCTTCTTCCCCTAGAAGAATTTCACTAAAACGACTAAGTAAATCTTTTATTTCAATCATCCCGGTACTAAAATTTTAAATTTTTAATAATAGTGTTCATTTGTTTTAATTAAAATTTAGTACGGGATAAATTTTAAGTTTTTATTTATTCATCGGCATGATGAGATAAGTAAATAATGGGTCAGAAACAGGAGAAACAACTATTGGTTTGCCACTTCCGGATAATCTTATAGAAACACTGTCGGTAGTAATAGAAACGAAACAATCCCAAAAGTATTTATAATTGAAGCCTAATTCAATGTTTTCTCCTTTTATCACCGCATCTAAATAAGTTTTGTTTTCTCCAATATCGTTGTTTGCTGAAGAAAGCTCAAAAATCTTTTCTTTTGGAAGAACCTTGAGATTAACTTGGTTGAATTTGTCAGAAAATATATTCGAAAGTTTAAGCGCATTTAGCAAGTCTTGCTTTAGAACAACAATTTCCGTGGTAAAATTTTTGGGAATAATTTGACGGTAGTCCGGGAAAATTCCATCAATTACCCTGGAAGTTAAATAAATATTTTCCGTGGAAAAAGAAATTTGGTTTTTATTGAAACAAACTTTTATTAAACCTTGAAGTTCGCCAAAAATCTTTAATATTTCGGTAATGTTTTTAAAGGGAATAAGGATGCCCAAAATTTCGGGAACTCCTTTAGTTTTAATTTTCTTTTCCGCTAATCTGAAAGAGTCTGTAGAGACAAAAACCAGGTTGTCATTATTTGTATAAATAAAAACACTTGAAATTTCCGGTTTTATGTCTGAAACAGAAGAGCTGTAATAAACCGATTTTATCCCATCGATTAATTTTTTTGATTCTATTTCAAAACTGGTTCCGTTTACCGTCGGGATTGTCGGAAAATCTTCATGGGGCTGACTTTTGAGTCTTATTTGAGTCTTATTTGTTTTAATAAGTAAATTTCCATCCTTTTCTTCTAAATTTACATTTTCATTTTGGGAAACATTTGAAAAAATTGAATTTAAAACCGAACCAGAAATAGCCAGGGTCCCTTCACGATCTATTTTTGCGGGAATTTCTATTTCAATACCAAGACTTAAGTTCGTAGACCTTAACTTTAAAGATTTTAAAGATGCAATAAGTAAAACCGAACTAAGTATTGGTAAGGTTAAATTTTTCCCGGTTATTCTTTCCACTTGAGCAACCGCGTTTTTAATTTTTTCAATTGAACATTCTAGTTTCATATATTTGTTTATATCTTTTATATATAAATTATTAATAATATTAGTTCTGTTGATAAGTGGAATACTTTAATTAGTAATATTTATTAGGGGTTTTTTTGTTTTTTATTTTTATTCTGGGTCTAATAACTTTTATTTGTTTTGTCTTTAAAAATTTTTAAATTTTAAAATCACTTCTTATCAATTTTCTTTAACATCTTTTCAACAAGTTACCAAATCTATTTGAACATTATCCTTATTTGTTCCAGTTCTTGCAAAAGTTGTGGGTCGTTCTTTAAATCTTTTTTAATTTTTAAACAAGAGTGTATAACCGTGGTATGGTCTTTCCCTCCTAGCTTTTGTCCAATCAAAGGATAAGAAACATTAAAGTCTTCTCGGAGCAGATACATCACAATCTGCCTAGCCTTAACTATTTCTTTTTTTCTAGTCTTTTCATAAACAGAGAGTTCTTCAAGTTTATAATATTCACTCACAATTTTTACAACATCTTTGATGGCCATATTCTTTTTGGGTTTCATGTTGTTTTTTAACAAGTTTTTCACCTCGAGGAGCGTTAGAGGCTTATTTTTCAAGCGATATTGGCAAACGATAAGATTTAAACTCCCCTCTAGCTCGCGAATATTTCCCTGCACGGAGCTTGCGACATATTCAACAAGTTCTTCTTCTAATTCAATGTTTTGTTCTCGCAGTTTCACTTTCAAGATTGCTAAACGAGACTCATATTCCGGTTCCGAAATGTCTACAATCATACCGGCGGCAAAACGAGATTTTAAACGATCGGCCAACTCCGGAATGTAATTGGGGTGTTTGTCGGAAGAAAAAATAATTTGTTTGTTGTTTTCGTAAAAAGTGTTGAATGTGTGGAAAAGTTCCTCTTGGATTTTTTCCATTTTCCCGATAAATTGAATGTCATCTATGATTAAAAGGTCGTATTTGCGATATTTTTCTTTAAAGGAGTTTGCTTTGTTGTTTTGCAGAGAATTTATAAAATCTGTCGCAAATTTTTCCAAGGTCATATAATGAACTTTTTTATTTGGATATTTTTCTTTGATGGAGTTCCCAACCGCTTGAATCAGGTGAGTTTTCCCCAATCCGGTGCCTCCGTAAATGAAGAACGGGTTATATTTAGTTCCGGGAGATTCTATGATTGCTTGTGCCGCTGCATAGGCAAGTTCGTTGAAAGTTCCCACGATAAAAGAATTGAAATGGTAGCGTGGGTTTAAATTATCTTCTGGATTAATGTATAAATCCTTCAAGGGCAGTTCTTTTTCAATAGTTTCTTTCGTGATGGTTACTTCTTGGCTCAGGTTTTCTATTTTAGAAATCGTATATTCCACGGCGCGCATATTTTCGTATTCATCCGCGATGGTTTTGGTGATAAGTTTGTGGTATTTATTCATTAGCCAGTCACGAACGAACTCATTTGGTACTCCAATATAGATAATGCCGGTATCTTCTCTTACAATAGAGGTGTTTTTAAACCAAGTGCTGAAATTTGCTTTTGATATACCAGTTTCGATTTCCGCTAAGCAATTTTTCCAAAGTTGTTTCGTATTCATAGTTCCATATTATACTCTTTCTGTTTTAGATGACATCTAAAGAAACTTATTAACTATGTTGATAATCTGTGGATAAAAAATTTTCCATAATTGATTTATTCCCCATTATATTATAGACTCTACTATATGTCACAAACATACCAACCAAAAAAGAGAAAAAGAGCCAAGTCTCACGGATTTCTGGTCAGATCTAGAACCAAAAACGGAAAAAGAGTCTTAAAAAAGAGACGTCAAAAAAGACGAGCAAAACTCACTGTTTAATCCACGCCTTAGCGGGACAAGTAATGCTAAAGAAAAAAAATAGAGCCGACAGAAAGGCGGTAAATCAAATCTTTAAAGAAGGAAAATTTTTAAATTCCGATAATTTAACCTTTAAATACATAAAAAATCTAAATTCTACAACTTTGCGGATTTCTTTTATTGCGCCAAAAAATGTTGCTAGGCTTGCGGTTAAAAGGAATTTATTGAGAAGACGCGGATATATTGCTTTGGAAAAACATCTGAAGCAATTCCCTCTTGGCACCTTGGGTGTATTTATTTTTAAAAAATACCAAGACGATGCTTCAATCATTGAAAATGAAATTAAAAAAATACTTTCTAAAATTAATTGATTTTTACCAAAAAAATATTTCTATTTTTATAAAACCAAGTTGTGTGTTTTATCCTTCTTGCTCCGAATACACCAAACAAGCGGTAGAAAAATACGGAATATTAAAAGGAAGTTATCTTGGCTTTTTGCGAATTTTGCGTTGCCATCCTTGGCAAAAAAATCATATTGACCCTGTGCTTTGATTTTTACATGTTTTCATATAGAATGAGAGGATGATTAGTCATATCTGGAACCTTATCTTATATCAGCCACTATTAAATGCCTTGGCTTTTTTGGTGTCAATTATCCCCGGCGGAGATGTCGGGATTGCTGTCATAGTGCTTACCATTCTTGTGAAAGTTATACTTTTCCCGCTTTCCAGAAAATCCATTGAAAGTCAGGCTCAAATGAATATTCTTGCTCCGGAATTACAGAAAATAAAAGAAAGTGGAGCAAGTAAAGAGGAACAAGCTACGCGCACCTTTGAACTTTACAAAAAATACAAAACCAATCCATTTTCCGGCTGTCTTTTGGTTCTAATCCAAATCCCAATTATTTTTGCTTTGTATTATGTTTTCCTAAAAGGAATCCATTTTCAAAACGGAGTGCTTTATTCTTTTGTTCACGTTCCCGCGCACATTAATATGATTTTCCTAGGAATTGTCGATATCGGTAAAAAAAGCTTGATTTTAGCAATTCTGGCTGGAATTTCTCAGTCACTGCAGGCACATTTTATGCCAAAACCGGTTATTTCCGGAGGGAGGAGTCCTTCTTTTCAAGATAGTTTTGGCAAGAGCATGAATATGCAAATGAAATATGTTTTCCCCTTTTTAGTTGCCTTTATTGCTTACAATATTTCTGGAGCGATTTCTTTATATTGGATTACCAGCAATTTGTTTATGGTTGGGCAACAGATTTATATCAAAAAGAAAGAATTTAATCCTCAAATGGTAAAAATGGAGTCAAAAGTTATTTTAGAAGAAATGGAAAAAATGGATAAAGGAAAATAGTTGATGAAATAAACAACGGATTAAATTTTTGATAAAAATATGGACAAAAATGAAATACAAAAATTAATAAAAGAACTAATCGAAAAAACAACCATAAAACTAAATGGAGTTGAGATTACCGAAGACGGTCCCAAGAATACTTTGTTCTCTTTAGAAGTCAGCGAACCGCATTTTTTTATTTCTCGTGACGCCGAAGGGTTGCATGCGCTTAACCACTTGGTTCATAGGATTATTGAAGCTAAAACTTCTCCGACCAGAAATGGAGTTGAAGCAGAAGTAACTACAGAAAATGGCTTCAATAATATTCTTATTGATATAAATGGTTTTCAAAAAAAACGAATAGAAAGTGTCCGTGCGGTAGCTCACATGATGTCCGAGCGAGCAAGATACTTTAAATCAAATATTGAAGTTGATCCAATGTCGGCTTTTGAACGTAGAATTGTCCATGAGTTTTTGTCCGATGCGACTGACTTAAAAACCGAATCAATCGGTTTTGGTCCTTCCCGCCGCGTGGTCATAAAATATATCGGAACTATTTAAGAGAAAATTCCCAAAGATAAGAATCTTTTTTGTTTACAAAAAATAAATAATTTTCAGCGCTATCTACCGCAAGTTTGATTCCATCAATTTCTTGCCCTCCGGGCATTGTGATCGGGTCTACAAGCATAGTGGTGTTTCCGGTCCCAACATTAATTTTCCAAAATTGATCATTAAAAGAAACTTCTCCTTGATACCAAGCATCCGGATACTGGTTTACTGGGATAGCTTTTGGTACAGCGCAATACACTGTGGTACTTCCACTGTTCCAGACACATTTTTCTGGTAGAGTTTTAACTCCCAACAAAGTCGAAGTATTGGTGCTTTTATTGTAAATATTTAAATTTAAACTATTGTCACCATAAAGTATAAATTTTCCGTCCGGGCTAGGTAAGGCGGTAAGCCCATTAATGTTTCCCAAAGTCTGGTTTAAATTTTTTCCAGTTTGATCCATTTCATAAACATATCCGGGAATTCCCGAAGTAGGTTTTGTGGTAAGAGTAATGATTTTACTGTTTCCCCAACCGGAAGACCATTCAGTAAATGGAGAAGTAAAAATTTGCACTTTTTTATTGGTTGTAAAATTAAGAGTTGTGCCTATCATGCTGTCTCCACTGTCAAATAAATAAAACATGCTTGATGTATCAGGTGACAAACTAATACTTTTTATATTATTTGGTAACAACGACCCTGTGATTTGATTGTTGGCGATTGTGTCTGCACCAAAAATTTCTTTTGGTAATGTTCCGAGAAAAGTTTCAATCGTTTCTTCGTCTCCTGATAAGTATCTCATCACCACCGAGTTTCCGTTGTTTCCAAAATAAGCATCGTAAACTTCAGGGATTGTTGTCGTTGAAAATTGACCTTCTTGTATTGTGTCTGCAAAGGTTTCATAAATATTTCCTGTTGCCTTGGCAGCATACCTTAACGCTAGAGCCATTTCCGTCGGTGGCGCAGTTGGCTTGGTTGTTTTAATAGTTGTTTTTTTTGTTGCGGAAGAAGAATTACCACCCCCTTCCCCTCCTTGATTAAGGAGGGGTGCCGAAGGCGGGGTGGTTGAAGATGTCGTAGCTGTTACCACTGGCACCAACCTTTCTTTGCTGAATATCGTAAAACCCGCTATTGGCATACTGGAAACTTCTTTCAGTTTTAAATTAAGAGTTGAAGTTGTCGTTGGTGTCGTTGTCGGCGTTTGCACTGGTGTCGTTACCGGTGTTTTTGGTTTGACATTTGCAAAAGGATTAAATTGCGAAAAGAAATTTGTGCCAGTTGTGTTCCCTCCTGATTGACCACTTGGCTTGTTGAAAAACAAAAATCCAAAAACAGCAAGGATGATGATAATGAGAACGATTATTAAAAGTATAAAATTTCTTTTTGACATAAAAGTTATGGTTAAATTATGATGTGCATTTTGAAAGATTGCCGTTTGCGTTCCAGTCGCTATAGTTCGGGTTCTGTTTTATTAAACACGCGGCAGCAGCTACACTACAGGTAAAATTATCAGCAGCCTTCATGCATTGTGCCACAATTAGAGAACCCGGTATGGGATTTCCATTATGGAATCCAGCGGCACAATTAAGGGGTCCACTTACTCCAGCTGCTTGCTGACAAACACTATTTTCAAAACAACCAGCATTTGTTTGTAATGTTATCTGGAAAGGCCCATATGCAGAGGATCCATTATTCCAGTTGTAGTTTACGACTGAGTTACAACCGCTTTCTATCCCACCTATACAAGCAAGTGTCTGTATCTGGGAACTATTAAGACCGGAGCTTGCCGTTTGATTAGATGTAGAAATTGCATTTTCATCACAGTTTGTACCACTTGTTTTTCCTGTTTGGCCAAGAGGAACAATGTACGTTGAGGGAGAGTTTGCAAAATTTTGCGCTGTTATATTTGTAGTTACATTTGCATCTGGAATACTTACATCAGACTTAAGTAAGTTAGGATTTATTGTATTAAGAATACTCCAAGCACCGAGGGCCAAGAGAAGCCCAAGCAGAGCATTCCTTATTCTTTCCTTTCCTGCTTCTTTGCTTGAGATTAATTCACTTGTCATGTATTCAATTCCACCCATTAAGATCATTATCACAGCCAATACTGCGCAAATACCAATGAAAATATTTATCATTGGGTTTAAGTAGCTACTCAAGCTAGTTGGCTGACCAGGAGTGCTTATGGGATTAAACGTTGCGCCTACTCCAGGAAGGGGCTGTAACAAATTATAGTAACCGGCAAAAGTTCCCTTATTTTGTATACAGGATGTTTTTGTCCAACATGCATTTGCTGAACCATTTATAGTACATACCCCATATGTGTCAGGAATAAAAGATACTGCATCCTTGGCGGCAATTTGAGCATTACATTCAGTTTGGGTGGATTGAAAATCAGTATAGTCAGGGGTGCCACCATAATCACACGCTCCCGTAGGGCTACCATCATAACCATTCATATTGCATGTCTGTGCATTTACTCTTATTGTTGGGCCAAATATCGCGACCAGCGCAATGAATATTATTAAGTACGATAAAAGTTTTTTCATCCCGTTAGAAGTTATTTTATTTTGTTTATAGTTTTTTATCATTACATTGTTATTATTAGAAGTTACTTCTAACGGGACTCATGTTAAAAATTTACATTAATTTCCTTGCTGGCTGTGTTGACCAAGCTGTGAATATTGCTCACCTCTAGGCCTATTTGAGATGTTCCATGAATGCCGTTTTGCAGTTGTAGTGGCAATAATGTTACTACTATAAGATGACACGGCAATCTGTTGCTCCATTCAAAGACCAGGTCCATGTCAAAAAAGGAATTCTTAAACTCTTTTGGTGATATGAAATATGGAGCAGCTTGTAATAATTTCATTTCCCGTAATCTTGATACCATCTGAAACTGCTTCTCCCAAACAGTTCCCAAAGTTGGGTCATCTTTATAAAAATCTATTTTTGGATTTACGGTTGCTACATTTAAGCTTCCATCCACTGAAGTCTTGTTGGTCTAAAGTAGAAGCTGTCACGCTAACATTGTTTGAATTATCCAAATAATCACTTACATAAATATAAGAATTTTTCCCATAACCGGAATTGTCCGCATCGATTGTTTTCATCTAGTTGCCAATCATAAGTCATATTTGTGGGATTGACAAAACTGGAACCATTTTTTATTTCCGGCATAGCCACAACTTTTATTTCACTGTCCGGTGACGGCAAAGCTTTTCCCTCGTAAAAAGGCGGCACATAAGAATCATTTGCCTGCCAAAGCATGGTCATTATTGCTGGGGTTATCGGTATCGTTTCATTTAAATCTCCATCAGATAAAGAAATGGTAGCTATGACTGTCGTTTTTTGCCCCAAAGCTGGAGCGATTAAAGAAAAAGATTTATCGCCGATTCCCGAACTAGAATTTTTTCCGTTTACAGTCCAAGTTATTAAAACACTATCCAAATCATCTACATAACTGCTCAATGTGATAGTTACATTTTGATTTGGAGCTGGGTTTTCTGGAACGGTGGATATACTAACATCACTGGGGGAAGAAGCACTTACTTTAAACGGTGAAATAACACCTGTTGTTATGATTATTGTAACTAAAAGCAGTAATAGAAACCTAAATTTCATAATTTAATTATACCATACAAGCTTTGCGACTTTCTACTCTATGAACCTTACAATTAAACCTTACCCCCTTCTTCGGCTACTTCCTGTTCTTGTTTAGCTTTTCTATTCGATAATATTTGAGAAGGGTCGGAAGTAATAATTTGGTCTTCGGTATAAGAAGCAATTATTTTTATCGCGACGTGTTTTAGTCCGGCAAAAAATATTCCTTCCCCAACATTTGACTCCAAAAGCAAATATTTTTCTTCATCCGTCAGATTGAAAGTTTTTTGCAAGATATCGATTGTGGTTGGTGATTGTTTTAACAAAAGCTGGATAGAAGAGTTGGTGATTATCGGTACTCCGTATGGAGATTTCATAAAATCAGCCGCATCTTGGGTGATGGTGGAAAGGCCGAGATAATATTTTCTGCCTCTTTTGGCGATGGAATACAAAAATGATGCGGTGTCTTCAGATTTCATCATCCACCAAGCTTCATCCACTACGAGCAAACGCTTTTTTAGATTTTTGCGTACCTCGGTCCAAATATAATGCATGACGATATACATGGCAACTGGTTTTAATTCGTCTTCCATGTCGCGAACGGAAAATACCACGAATTTTTTATTAATGTCTACGTTGGATGGTCTGTTTAAAAATGTTGCCCAAGAGCCACGTGTATATTTCACCAGTCTTTGCACCACGGAATCACTTCCGTCCATTCCGGAAAGTACCATTTCAAAATCGGAAAGAAGCGGAGGATCAATATTTGAAAAATCTGATTCCGGAGTAATATCTTTCATCGCATAAGTTTCCGAAATGGCTCGGTCCACCATGGAATCTTCTTCTGGAGTGAGTCCACCCAACATCAAACGCAAAAGTCCAACCAAATTTATTATATTTGAACGTAACACATCTTCAGCTGTTTCGTCTTCGCGGGGCATCGGCAAATCAAAAGGATTGATGTGGTGTTCCGAAGAAAGAGAAATATTAAAATATCTTCCGCCCACAGCTTCAGCCAAAAATTCGTATTCCCTTTCCGGGTCTATCACAATGACGTCAGTATCAAACATCAAAGACCTCAATATTTCCAATTTTGTCGCATAAGATTTTCCAGAACCGGACTTGGCAAAGGTTACGGAATTGTAGTTTTCCAAGGAAAATCTATCAAAAATAACCAAACTGGAATTTGTTCGGTTGATACCGTAAAGTATTCCTTTGTCGGAAGTCAGGTCGGAAGAAATGAATGGAAAAACACTGGAAAGCGGCTCTGAATTTAATTTTTGATGAATGTTCAATAAGTCTGTTTCTGTCGGAATGACACTTTTAAAACCTTCTTCTTGTTGGAAAAGCGCTGGTTTGATGTAAATAAGCTTTGATTCCAACATTGATTTTATTTCATTTTCAATTTTGAAAAGTTCCATTTCGTTGTCCGCATAAATTGTGATGTAAACACCGACATCAAACATTTTTTCTTGCGCTTGAATTAAGTTGTCACGCAGGCCTTCCAAGTCTTGGTAGGCGGTATCAAGCATCGGGTCACGTACCATGCCTTTTGTTTCACGCACGCTTATCTGGCTTTGCACTTCGGCCACCTTTTTTTGAAATTGTCGGAGCATGAGCGAGGTGTCTATCGGATGGATAAAAATCGCAATATCAAAAACTTTATCCAAGTTTATTATCGGAGAAAACCAATTATCATTCAAAAATCTCGGATAAGATATGATAAAAAAAGTGCGAGCAATTTTTTCGCCCAAATTTATTGATTTAGATTCAATTTTTAAGGCTGATGGCGCAATGATATCCTGGAGTTCCAGGTTGGCAGATTTGTAAATTTCTTCCGGTAAAACCGCCAAAGTGGAAATTTGTGCCTCGTCTTTTTTGGCGGATGTTTTCTTACCAAATAATTTTTTAAAAAATTCCATCATATTTTTATTCAACTTTTATTTTTCCTTCAACTTCTCCCGGATTGAAAACTTTATAAAAAACTTCCACGACTTCTTCGGTTCCCAGCTGAGCAGAATTTATTCCACAACGCCCGAGACCCTGCTGGATGACAGCAACTCTCTCCTCCAATTGTGATCTTTTTTCTTCAAAATCAACTTGCTGCCATTGCTTGTGTTTGTTCTTTACTCTTTTTAGAGAAAAAACTTCCAAAAATTCCAGAATCTGATTTTAAAGTTGTATGGGTATAAGGCACTACCACAAAAAAACTTTTAGTCATTATCGCCACAGTAGTCAGTAAAATTTTTAATGAACTCTATGTATTCTTTTGTTTGCAGTTTAAGTAATGGCTCACTTTGCACCTTAAGTCTATCTTCTAAAAGCAAAAGATACGGTCTAATATCCAGTCTTCTTGACTGAACCGATATTTGTATTGGAAAATCCAAGGTGTTGAGAAAATTTTGAAATTGCAAAATAGTTGCCTGTTGTTCATCGTTTGATTTTAAGGAAAGATTGATTGAATTGGCCAAAACGATCGCCCGCAGCTCGTCGTTTTTTAACACGATTATTCCATCGCGGACTTCTTTAATTGGTATAAATTCTTGTGCTGCTTTTGCTTTTAAAGCCATAATATTTTTACGAATTACTATTTTTATTTTTACTTAAATCCAAAACATCCAAACTCCAAGCCAAATCTCGTAGCTTGCTTCCGCTTACCCTATTTCCATATTCCTGCTTTGTTGTATTTTTATCTTCACTTGCAGTTTTTGATTTATTATTAGTAATTTTCTTACTGTCTTTTTTCCAAATGTAAAGCTTATTTTGGGTGAAATATTTAAATCCCGCTTCCAGCATAAAAATCAAAGGCTTATTGTTGGGGCGATAAAAAGTTAAGAGCAATGCAAATGCCAGCCATGATGAGCATGGGCACGATGCCGAGAAGCAAACCGAACCATTTGTAAAATACATAACACAGACCAGCCGCGCCAGCTAAATAGACAAATTCCCTAAAAGTAAAGGGTCCGAAAATTTTATCTTCTATGTCTAAAAATTGTGGAACTTTAAATTGCATAAGGTCGGCCTTAAAACCAAGAAAAGCCAATTTAATTATAACCTTAAAATTATGTTTTTCATAACTTTAAAGTGTTGTTTTCTTTACTCTGGTGGCAAACGATACGGATCGCCATTTTTTGGATAGGTAGTGGGAACGGTTTTTGTAATATTTTCCAAAGTATGATTTGTCTGAACTGCCGGTGTTTGCACAGGGGCGGACAATTTTTGTGCCGAGATGGAAGGAGTTTGAGTTATTGTCTTTGGAGCAGTATTAATTTCCAATTTTTCCGGAACGGGTAAATTATTTTCTTCTGGTAGTATTTCAATGCCAGCGTTGCTTAGTATGTTGTTATCGTTTTTTTGTTCTGCAGGTTTTTCTATCGCTGACGGTATTTGTGTTGGCAGGGGTGTGCTCTTTCTTTCACTAGATTTAATCAATTCTTCTTTAATTTTTGAAAAAACTTGTTCGTTCATCTTGTTCACCAATTCATTCGTTTCTTGTTTTGAAATCCCCATTCTGTTTTCTAGTTCTTTGGAATAATCTCTGGGATTTAAAAGTCCACAAAGTACTAATTCTGTTTCTGTCTCAAGGACACCCAATTGCTCAAAGCTGTAACCCTTGCTCGTTCTCATTTTCAAAATGGCATCTTTCCAATCTACGGCATTTATAGCATTCAACGTCTCATCTGTAAGTTGAGATTTTGCTTTTTCTATTTTTATTTGTAACAAGTCTATAGTTGTCTCTTCCATATTCCTTTATTATACCCTGTAGTGAAATTTTAATTAATTAAATTTTTCGACTCTTATATAAATAATCTTTCATTCTTCTTTTTAACAATCTTCCACTTTGTGTCGTTTTTAAATATTTTTCCCTTCTTTTCGCATCACTTTCTTCAATACATCCCTCATAGTATATCACTTTCCACGGCAGATATCTTTTTGTAGAAAAATTTAATCCCTGATTATGTTCCAACAATCTTTTTCTTAAGTCTTTAGTAAAACCTATATACAATTCTTTATTTTTTAAACTTTCTAAACAATATATATAGAACATAATTAAATCAAAATTCTACTACGGGGTTATACACTAGATTTTTTTAAATTTTCTTCCGTGATAGAAAAAACTGGAACAACTGCGTCTTCGGCTGTTGATTCTTGCATGTTTGCATTATCACTTTCATCTAGAAAAGCAGAATAATCCCCGCCTGATAAAATGAAATTAAGATTTTGTTCTGCCCCTGCTTTTTTTACCTTGTCGCTTTTTTTAATTTTTTCTACTAGAGCTTCATTGACTGGTATAAATATTTTCTTAGTAATTTCCTCAGAAATTTTTTTGGCATAATCTTTGATAGTTTCTACTTGATTTTCAACATTGACTGCAAAAAATTGTGGGTCATTTATTCCGACTAAAACCAAAAGTGTTTCTGTCTCTAAATCATTTATTTGGTTTTCTTCCAAAGAATATTTTTTTCCTATCTCTTCCACAATTTTTACCCAATCCAAAGCGCTGATTGCTTCTTGGTTTTCTTTTGGGAGTTTCTCTGTTTCTTCTTTAATTATTTGTTTTAATTTATCAGTCATAAATTTTTTATTTTAATGTCCACTACCCTTTTCTTCTATTTTTGCCTCCATTCTTATTTTATGCGCAGCCTCCACTGAACCTTTATGGCTAGATTGTCCTCCACTTAATATAAAGTTTTTTACTCTACTAGCACCACCTTCTACTGAATCGGCATAAATTCTTTTTCTTCTCCTGCTTTCATTTTCTATTGCGTGGTGTGCTTCTGGAATAATAGTATCTTCGTAGTTATTCATTGACCTATTGCCATTTTGGGCAGCTACTGCAGCTACGTTCAGTGCCACTTGAGCGCTGTGCAAGTCAGCTTCAGCTTGGGCAATATCTCTTGGGTTTCCAGCTTGTTGTGCTAATTGAAGGAAATTTTGCCTGTTGGTCAAATTTGTGTTTAGATCTGTCATGTTTGCTTGATCACCAGTTGCGTTTTTGATGGCACCCCTTTGTCCTCTTAAATCATTTACCCTATTTGATGCTGTTAAAGCTACTGCTCGTGCAGCTGCCTCAGCTGGTGTTCCCCGTGCTGCATTTAGGGCAGATTGAGCTGCCTTATCTGCTTTAATTGCACCCTCAATTCTCTTATCTATTTCTTCAATTTCATGTGAACCTTCTGCTCTTAAATCTTGCAATGCGTTTTCGTGTGTGTGTAATGTTTGTGTTAATTCTTCATCTTCTCCAACCTTCAATTCGTCTGCCCTCTTTCTCCTTTTTTCTACGTCTTCCTTTCTTCTTTCGGTGAATCCACCCTTCTTTGCCTCACCAAGATTCATACCCGTTGCCGAAGCGAGAGTTTTTCCTCCAATTTTTACACCACGAATGTCAAAGTTACTAGAACCAGCGAACTTACCAACATTTTGCAATCCTCTTCCGACTGCACCGTGTGTTTTTGCCCACTCGGAGTTTGCCAAGGCAGAACCAGCTCTACCTAAAGTAGCTGTGCCCACAACAGATGCACCACCCGTCGCTGCCCCCAAGGCAAGTCCACCCACCATACTTGCGCCCTTCATCACATATTCTCCGAATGCTCCAGAACCCTTTTTGGCATATTTTGTTGCTTTGAGGAGTAGGACTAAAATAAATATTGCGGGAATTAATACATATAACAAATTTACCATGAAGCCTGGATTTGTATTTGACAATAAGGTGTTAAACATATTTGCGTGAATCAAAAGAAATATGAAATACATAAAGAACATAAAAATTGGCGCCATGAAAGACGATGTTATCAATTTATGACTCCAGCTTTTCCATCCTATGTCTTCTATGCCATTTAACAGAGGAACAGTTGAGGACATAAAAGCAAAAGGAGAAAATATAATTAAAATGAAAAGCTCAATCATGCGGCCGACAAAGCTTAAACCAGCGATAAAAAATGCATAGGCGGCAAAGCACATCAGTGCTCCTGCTATTATCAATATACCCATTATTGTTGATGGTGATGCTGTTTGTCCTGGTATCGGCGGCTGTCCCGGCACGGTTATTGGTGAAAAAAAATCAGGTTTTAATAATGACAAAGGATTGAAAGCAGCTGTCATTCCACCAGCAATATCTTTTTCTCCGTTTGCGGATTGATACGGCGTAGACGCTCCGTTCACAGTGGTGCTCACACTCATTTTATTATAAAAAATCAAAGCCAAAATATTTGAAGAATCAATAATCACTTCTGTGAAAAACATAGAAAAGTTTATCAAGAGGGCAATAATTACAACTTTTCCTATCATTTGTTTTACCCCATGACTGTCTATTCCCAAAATCAACCTAATGGAGATGTAAAGTAAAATGAGTATAAAGAAAATATTAGACAAGTCTCGCACCACTCCCCAAGCTGTGGGGATAAAAGTGGAACCAGAATATATATTGCTATACAGTGTGATGGACGCTAGGAAATTAAAAAAGTAAGCAGTGCCAGTGAGCAGTAAAGCTGGAATTGGAATAAATAAATAATAACTAGCCAACACCATGCATCCTGAAAAAGAAAAATTCGACAAATTATTGCAAGTATTTTTTTGCAAATATCCATCAATTGCTTGATTCCCTGTTTGCCCAGAAGGTGGTGGGGTATTTGATGCAAGCGCTGCTGCCGTTCCTGGATCTGTATAAGTTGGTCCCCAGACATTTGGGGAAACGCAATTTGGGCTACTTGTTATTGTGGGATCAAGAACATCACTTTGATTAACACAACCTGTGACTAATGACTGTGTTAAGGTGAAATTGGGCGCAGCAGGAGCAGAATTTGAAGTACAAGAACTGCGCGTCCATCCAGACATGGTACATTGTCCATTTATGTTGTCTGGTGAAGTTGGTGGTAAGGTAGATGCGCCATTTTTGGCAGTACAAGATTTATATGACCAATTTAAAACACACGTTCCCTTGTCTCCTGGATTATCTGCCTTCGCTTGCTTTGTTGGCACAAAAACAAAAATTCCAACTAAAATTATCAGTGTCAAGAAATACGGAATTATTTTTTTTATTTTTGTGTTCATTTATTTTTGTAAAACTAAAACGTCGTATTTACTCCGGCTGGTTGTGTGATGGTGATGTTGAAAGTGGTTGTTTGCGCGGGAGTTGAAGAATCTTGGACTACTACTGTAGTAGCCCCTGCTCCAACGCCGGTGATTGTGAGAACACCATTTGAAATACTAGCATTTGCCACTGAACTGTTTGGTGGTGTTTGTATACTATATGGTGCTGTACCGTTAGACATCACTGAAGACATTGTTATATTTGTTGAACCACCAGTATTTATTGTTACACTTTGTGGAGATATGCCGTTGGTATTATTTAGTGTAACAGTAGTAGCGCCGATATTTATTGGCACAGTAATACTTTCTGCTGGCGAATAAGAATCTTGGATTGTTACTGAAGTATTTCCTTCTACAGAACCTGTAGTCGTGATGGTGTTACCAGAAACACTTACTGATGCTATGTCGGAAGAATTTGTGGTTATGTTGTAAGGTGGCGTGCCTCCTGATATAGTTGCAGTACTAGTACCGGAAACATTTGTAGAGACAGAACTAGGTGAAGCGACGAGTGGCGTTTCGTTCCCCACTGTAACGCCTAGATTTATTGTGATTCCATTTGAATCTTGAAGCGAGAGCGAAGTGATTCCAGGGCCTACTCCGACGACAGTGAGAGTGTTGTTATTTATGAGAGCTAGCGCGATAGTGGAGTCTGGTTCAGTTTGTACATTGTAAGGTTGTGTGCCACCAGAGAGAGTCAAGTTCATTGAATTTCCGACACTGGCAGAAATATTTTTTGGATTGCTTGCAAGGTTGTTGAAATTTAGAAGTATGTTTCCATTTGTTCCGACCGTTATCGTGACGATGGCAGTTTGATTTTGGTTGGTTTGTCCGTCTGAAGCTGGAGTGGTGATAGCAGAAGTCGCAGTGAGCAACGTGGTAGTGTTTGCAGACGTTAGAGAAAATACTCCAGCTGTGCCGGCAACTTTTGAAGTTATGGTGATTGTGCCGGGAGTGTTGTTTGCCGCAATGACGGTAGCATTGATCTTACTATTTGCATTAATGGCGTTTGCCAAGCTGGTAGTTGCAGTAATAGGAGTGTCATTTGAAGTTACTAACACACTCGTCACTACGCTGTTGATAGTGGCGCTCAGTGTTCCCGCTGTGCCGATGGCGCCCCCTATAGTGATCGTGCTTACTTGCGCTATCGGAACCGGAGTCGTGACTTGGTTTGCTGAAGTAGAATCTTGCACTGTGATCGAAGTCGTCCCTTGTGAGATTCCAGTGACGCTAAGAGTGCTACCAGAAATTGTGGCTGTGGCTATTTGCAAACTAGCAGCAGATTGTGTTTCTACACTATACGGCGCAGTGCCTCCAGAAATAGCGGTACTTGTCGTGTCTCCAGCATTCAAAGAAACATTTGTCGGGATATTTAAAGCTCCTAAAGTATTTGTGCCGTCCAGACTTTGCCCGTTGTAACTCCAGTTGTCTAGCGGAGGTTCAGATTGAACTGCAGTAGAAAGTCCGCTCAAACCCTCGCTCAAGAAATGATTCATCAATGTATTTAGAATTGCCGACATGCTATTTCCTAAAGCTGCATCCAAACCGGCTACCCCAGTTTTTAAATTCAGAGCTGTCATTATTTGATTACCAACCACTGCACCAGGAGTTGTAGCAACTAAAGCGCTTTTACCAGTTGCAGGATTGATACAAGCACTTGTTTTGTTGAAAGCAGCTTGGTCGGCAGCATATGCAGTATCACCAGCAGCATTAGCTGCATCTATGGCTGCTTGGTTAGAACACACTCCAAACTCCTGAATACATTGTTCTACTATAAGACCATTTTTCTGCTCATTGTCTATTGCTGCTTGGTTGGAACAAGCAGGGATACAATCAGGTATGTTGCTATAATCCTTTTCGTTTGCTGCAGAGGCATTAAAGACTGGAGGATTGAATTCATTCGTAACAGTATTGTAATTCGGATTTATACTTGCTGGACACATTGTCGGAGACAAAAATCCATTACCCTGGCTGAGTAATGTTGTGGCTTTTTGTATGGTGTTTTGAACAGGACTACCTGCCAGTTGTGCAGCCAGGTTTTGATTCATCATCATGGTATACCCAATATAATTATTTTGCGGATACTGAGTATTTAATAAAAATGCATTCCAGCCACCGCTACTAAAATTATTCATATAACTATTCAAAAGAGTAGGATTATTGGTAACTTGGCTTAAGCTGTATTGCTCATCTCTAGCAGAACTAGCTTTATACTGATTTATCAAATTTAAAGCATATTGTTGACCAAAAGGTTGCCTCGGATCATAGCCCACTTCGTTGATAATATTTTTTACTTCAGACTCTGCGATGTTACTAAAAAATTGGTCCGGATTTTGCACGAAAAGTGGCGAGCCATGAAAACCGGAATTGATCCAGTTTACAGTGCTTTGGGTCATCTGAGATAAAAGTTGATGCCCGAGAGCGATTAAGGCCTGTCTCAGAACTTCTTTACCTACCCTTGCAAGATCGATTCCAAGATCTTGCCCATCATATACTGCGATTAAGTGCGTATTAACATTATTTATCCACGCAGCAGTTCTTGCTATCCAACCAGATGCGGGTGGGTCTTTACATGTCGCTAAGATAGACTTCTTCTCGTCACTTGCCCCTATCGTTGCTGTTGAAACAGCAGCATCATAAATATTTCTGGCTGACTGAGCACAACCAGCGTCAAAAGAACACCCATTCTCTGCTGAGACTGCCACTGTTAATGCATCTGCTTTTACTTCAGCCAACTCTACATCCACCGCAGCAACAATTTCACTACAGGCTGGATCCGCATATGTTTTTTGAGGTGCAGAAAATATGACAGTTGGTATGATTACTAAGATAATTAAGAAATATAAAATAAATTTTGTTGTTTTTTTATTCCCCCTCATTTTTTTATAGTAGTATTATACAATTTATCTTTTAATTACTCAATTTCTGATCGATTGCACTAGCAAGGTTCTGAAAAGCGGTCGACATGGCAGTGGAATTTTGTCCGTATTTACTCATTCCACTAAAAGCAACAATAGAATCAGTAGTGTAAAGTTGTATATCATTTAAATTTTCAATTACGCTCTCGGTCGAGTTTATGGCATCCAAATGTAGTGTGGCTAAAGATTGTGGCACGGGTATTGCTAGCAGTCCAAATAAAGAAGCATTCATTTGTCTGATAATTGGTGTAAGTTCTGGCAACACAGATGGGTCGGTATTATTGCCAGTATCGTCAGGAGCAAATTTTTGTAATACATCCACAACACTATAATTAAGAGTTGTTTTTGGGAAAATAATATTTAAGGTCGTATTATAATCTTTTATGGCTGCGATGCTGTTGTCATTTATTATGTTGATATCAGAAAGTTGGTATATTTTTCTTTGTGGAGAATTTTGAATATTGTTTATCAGAGAATTGGTAAGTTGATCTTGCGTGTCCTGATCCATATTTCCATTTGCATCTATCGCGCCACTTTCTTCTAGGCTGGTGACGGTGGCAAAGAATTCCCTGGACACTTGATCAGTTTGAGATAAGTTAGAGTTGTCTGTTGCTGTTTGCCCACTTGCTGTGTTGGCCTGCATCATCTTTTGGATTGTGACACTGTCTGGAACACCTGGAACATTTTCTGTTTTGGTGGGGTCAAGTCCTAATAAAATCTTTTCCCAATCCGGGATGCCGTCCCCTGTCGTGCTTTTGTTTATCAAATCTGCCACTGTATCATTGGGATTATAAGTCAGTCCGGTTTTTTGAGTGCCTCCTAGATATTTTATAGTCCCTTCAAACAGATTTTTGTTTTTTATAAAAAAAATTACGACGATACACACGATTGCAGCAGCAACCCAAACCACCCTCTTGTGTTTTGACCAAAATAATTTATTTATAGCTTGATTATATCAATAAAAAACAAGTCCAACAAGGTTTATGAGCATCTCCAGACGTTGGACGTCTGGACGGATACAGACGTCCAACGTCTGGAAGCTATTTAGTCAACGAAATCCAATCCTCCAGCGTCAAATCTTCCGCTCTTTTATTCCCCAAAGTTTGCATAAAGTCATTTTTTGTTAAAACTTCGTAATTTTTGAGAGATTTTAAGTTGCCAGATAGTTTTTTTCTCTTATGAGCAAACCCGGTTTTTACTATTTCCCAAAATTTTTCTTCAAATGCCTGACTGTCCAAAATTTTATTTTGGACAGTCCCGTTGCCCCCCTCTCCTTGGCAAGGAGAGGGTTGGGGTGAGGTATTATTTTTTTCAAAAAGTCTGCGAGAAATATTTTTTATAATAATTATGGCGGAGTCCACCTTGGGTTCTGGAGAAAAATATCGAGCTGGCACCTTCATCACCATTTTTGGTTCACCGTAAGCTTTCACGGAGATGGAAAGAACACTTTCTTTTTTGTCGGAAGCCACGATTCTTTTTGCCACTTCGTTTTGGACCATCAAGACCATGCGCTCCGGCTGGTTTTTTTCTGTCAAAAATCTTTTCAAGATTGCGCCGGTAATATTGTATGGAATGTTTGCAATAATTTTATAGGAAATCGGGAGCAAAATATTCTCGGACTCACCACGAAAATTTTCTGCTGAAAATTTTCTCTGTCCGTCGCCGTCGCTCCTACCAAGGGTTCGCTCGAGAATATCTTGCTCCAGATTAAATTTTAAAATATCATCTTCAACCAAAATTATTTTTTTTGTCGTGATTTCTTTTGCAAATTTTGTTTTCAAAAATTCTATCAACTCACGGTCTTTTTCAACAGCGATTACCGTTCCAGCTTTTTCTAAAATTTTTTTTGTCAGCGCACCTTTTCCTGGACCAATTTCTAAAATAATATCATCAGGTTTTATTTCACCGACTTCAATAATCTTTCGCAGAGCTAGCTCCGATTTTAAAAAGTTTTGCCCCAATGTTTTTTTTGCTTTATGTTGCATCTTCTTTGTTAAACAAAATTCGTTGCAGGTGTAGTTTTTATGAAACTTTGCGCAGGTCATTCGACTCTGAGAGTCTCAGACTCGATGAGCGGGTAGCCGAGCAAAGCAAAAATTCAGCAGAATTTTATGTGTGTTGAATAAAAACTATACCAAGAAAGAATTTTGTTCTCCATCATAAATAAATTGTTTTTATGCCGTGCCCCTCTCCTTCTTTTTCTAATAAATCTGCCGGTATGTCGCTAATAAATTCTGATGGTGCGTTTATGTTGCGTGAGCCGAAAATTGTACGGAAATTTGCTAAAGATAAAAATAATTTTTCTTTAGCTCTGGTCAGCGCCACGTAAAAAAGTCTGCGTTCTTCTTCTCTGTCTTCACCACTCTGTCCTTCATTTTGTCTTTCGTGCGGGAAAAGTCCATCTTCCAAACCAGTGACAAAAACGTATTTGAATTCAAGGCCTTTTGACGCATGCACGGTCATTAATTTCACTGCATTTACTTCTTTTCTTTCTTTCTTCTCTTGATTTATCATCAGTGAATCTTGGTCCGATGCCAATGATGCATCTTCTAAAAGTTTTTCTACACCGGCTCCATTTTCTAAATTATCATATTTTAATGCCAAGGTCGCAAGCTCTTTTATGTTTTCCAATCTTTCAATATCTTCATCTCCCCCGCTACTCAATTCTTGTTCAATGCCGGATTTTTTCACTACAAATTTTATTACCTCGCTCGTTTTTTCACTTTTAATATTTTTTCTTTTATTTCTTCCAATGTTGTATAAAAATTATCAACTTTAATTCTTACTTTTATCGGTAAAGTTTCCCGTTCTCCGGCAAATATTTTCAATAATGTAACCTTGCCGATGCCTCTGCGCCGGGAAATTTATTATTCTTTTTATGTCGGACAAACTTTCCGGATTCAGCGCTGCGCGCAGATATGCCAAAGTGTCTTTGATTTCTTTTCTTTCAAAAAACTTAACACCCAAAACTTGGTATGGAATGTTGTAGCGAAGCATGGCTTCTTCCAGCGCGCGCGATTGAAAATTTGCGCGATATAACAGGGCGATTTCGGACAAAGAAAAAGATTCTGTTTTTGCGAGGTCACTGTCTGTGCGTGCTCGCACAGCGTTCCCTCTCGGCCCGTCGGCCTGCGAGAGACCCCGCAAAAACAAATCTTTTCCCTTGTCCATTAGTTCTAAAATTTTTGTCGCTACAAAATCCGCTTCGTCGGTTTCATCCAATGCTTCATACAAGCCGATTTTTTCTCCGACAACATTTTTTGTAAATAAATTTTTATCCGGTCTATATTTATTTTTTTTAATGATTTCATTTGCCGCTTCCAGAATATTTTTGGTCGAGCGATAATTTTGCTCCAATAAAATTATTTTTGCATTCGGATAATCTTTCTCAAAACTCAAAATATTTTTTAAATTTGCTCCGCGCCAAGAATAAATATTCTGGTCTGCATCCCCGACCACGCAAATATTTTTGTATTTTTCGGAAAGCAATTTGGTCATCAAATATTGCACTTCATTGGTGTCTTGATATTCGTCTATATGAATATATTCCCATTTATCTTGATAAAGTTCCCTAATTTCCTTGTTGTCTTTTAACAATTTTGTCGCTTTTAAAAGTAAATCGTCAAAATCCAAAGAATTTTCCTTCATTTTTTGTTTCTCATATAAATTCCAGATTTGGGCTACAATTCTTCCCAGACTGCTATTTTCTCTTTCCGTGTATTCCGTTAAATAAACAAATTTTCCTTTCTCGCGCGAAATAATATTTTTTATTTTTTTCGGATCGTATTGTTTTGGGTCTATCCCCAAGCTTTTCATTATTTCTTTTATCATTCCTGTCGAATCTCCCTCATCCAAAATCGTGAAATACCTAGTCAGCCCAAGCAATCTGGCGTTTTCTTTTATAATAAAAACTCCCAAAGAATGAAAGGTGCTGACAAAAGGTGCCTTATTTACGAAGTCGGCAAGGCCTTTTGGAATGGTCTGGCCGGGATAGGGACCCGGAGAACCGAGGACCTGAGAAAAGGCATTGCCGACGAAGTTTTTATTAATTTCTGCAATGACTCTCTCTCGCATTTCCTTCGCAGCCTTGTTGGTAAATGTCACCGCCAATATTTTTTCTGGAGGAACGCCATTCTTTATCAGATTCACAATTCTGTGCGTAATAGTTTTAGTCTTGCCCGCTCCCGCTCCAGCCACAATAAGAAGCGGACCCTTCATATGAAGCGCCGCCTCTTTTTGCTCAGGGTTTAATCCTTCCAAATGTTTTGTCTCATCTGTCACCTGTCCAATATAACACAGATTTATTTTCTTATGCTCTCTTCAAAATCTCTTAATTTTCCTTCATATGCCAGTTTTTGCAAAGCGCGTCCCATGTATTGTCCAGTTTTTTCACCACCTATTCCAAATAATCCCTTTCCTGGTTTTATTTTTGAGAAATTTCTCAATACTTCTAAATATTTACTTAAGCCATCAGAGCCAGGAACATTTCTAACTGAACTTGCATGTTCCAATACTGTGCCAGCTTTTAATTTACTCAAACCTTCCCATAAACTTGCTGATTGGTTGCCAAATAGAAAAGTTCTATCCTTTTGGCTTGCCTCGCAAACTTCAAGCAATTTTACTCCTGACAGGTGAAAAGAATTGTTTCCAACAATTTCCGGATAATGACTTAAATATTCATTTTGTTCAGGGGTGATGTCCGGGAAAATAGGCATATGTCCATGTCCCATGGTGGTGTGTTTATAAATTTCTGTTGTTTTTAAGTCAGAATGAGAATTTTCCCCTGCAGGGTTCGTATGTCCTGGTCCAGGAGTAGTATTAGTTTTTGGTTTGTGTGCTTCCATTGTCGCCATTTTTTGTCGTATGTTTTCCTGTATTTTTGCCAATTGTTCGGCGTGTTCTCTGTGCATATCCGATGCATGTAATGCATTCAAATCTGACTCTATTTTTGTCGGGCCTAAATGTGAGATTCCTTCAGGTGTTTGCCCAACTGAAGATTCTGTAAGAGAATGAGCAGGTCCTGCAACATGTTCTCCTCCCGCCTGACCAAACTCTGAATGAAACATCGTTCCGTGAATTTGTTCCTCTTGAAAAGTGTCTCCATGGATTAAAATATTATCTTTTCCCGTCAATGCATCGTGCAAGGAAAGTTGTCCATGAGCATCTATATTTAAAATCGAACCGTTGCCAACCAATAAACTTTCTTTCCCATCTGTCGCATTGGGGTCATATCCTCCCAAGTCTCTCGCCAGTTTTGTCGGGTCTTCATGCGTCCAAGCCGGCGCCTTGGATGGGTCTATATGATTTGCTTGCAGATGTTTCAAATAATCTTCTTGGGCGTGTCTGATTCCCCAAATCAAACCATGTCCGTGGTCGATAGTTATATGTGTTTCTGGAAAATTATTTACAAGGGCAGAATCCGGTTCATTCAAAATATCATGCGCGGAATATGCAGGATTTGTGGCATAGTCTTTTGGTATTTCTGGGGTGTGGTGTGGTTGTATTTTTAGGTCAATACTTTCTGTGTGGTGATTTGTTGTGTCATGATGGCTAGAAATTATATGCAATCCATGAAGTAGGTGGGGCAAAGAAACCGCAATTGTTTCAATTTGCATTCCAACTACGACTGCCTTACTTATTACCTGTGCATATCTAGCTCCCATCGCTATCTGGTCAACAGCTCCATATTGATCAAGTACACGGTCATAGTCCTTTAATTCTTTTCCCCATTTTTTTAAAAGTTTTTCTTTTTCTATTTTTTGCCAAGCATCAAAATTAGAGCCTCCTACACTATTTTCTATTTCTTCTATTTTCTTGTTTAACCTAGAAATCCTGATATCAATATTTTTTATTAATGCTTTTTGTACAAAGTTTAAGGCCACTTTTGGACTTTCTAATCTCTTTTTAAGATCTTCTGGCATACTTGCTAAATAAGCCTTACTTATATCTTCAACAGAAGCGCCACTTATATTTCCACTTTCATCAATTTTTCCGCCTGCTCTCTCATATATCTTCCAAGCTTCTTCGGCTGCTTTTTCAGCATCTTGAATTCTAGTTTTTTCTATAAGTTTTGCATTTTTGAATCGTGTTTCTTTGCCGGCTTCAGCCATACGGCCAGCTGCCATTCCCGACATCATTACGTATCTAAACGGATTTGCTATTGAAGCGCCTGTTACATCCGCGACAATTCTTCCATACTTTGCGACATTTCCTACAATTGAAACAACGCCTTTTGTTTTGGCTAATTTGCCGGCGTCTTTCCCTTCCTGAATTTCCCACTGTTTTTTTATTGCCTCATCTCTATCTCTGATAAAAGAATCTCTTAGCTCTGTAAAGAATTTCCCTTTTCCTGTAAGATTTTCTTTCTTATTTTTTGCTAATGGCGTTAATGCCACAGCCCAAAAATTGTTCTTCATTTCTTCCACCGCCAGTCCCCACAATTTCAGTCCATGACCAAGCCTTTTTTTGTCTTTCTCTGGAAGATTTTTTATTTCTTGTTCAATTTCCTTTTTCGGTGATTGCTCTTCGGCTTTTACCGGTTGCTCGAGGGGGAATTCCTATTTTGTTACCGTCTTTATCAAAACTACCCCATGACTCTCCGGTTTGCGGGTTGAACCTATCTTCTGTTTGGTCAGGATATACCCTCCTACTGAAAAATTTATCCTCAGGGCCCGAGCCCGCATAGTCTATGACCCCAGAGGGATATTCTCTTCTTACAATCTTTTTTTCATCAGCGTAGTAAAGATAGTCTATAACTCCACTTGGATGTTTGATTATTTTTTCCTGAGGATAATACTCTTGGCCATCAGGAAATACTCTTTTTATTGGTTCCCCATCTCTTTTTGAAAATATTTCTTGAGTTCCGTCTGGATGTGTAATGACTTTGTATCCTTCTTCTGGTTTTGGTACTGGTTCCTGTAGGGAGACTTCAGGTTTTTTGCTGGTAGCAGCATTTAAAGCATCAGTAGCTATTCTTAAGTTTTCTTGTATTTCCAGCTCTCTGTTTTCTGCTTGTCTATCTCTTTCTTTTGCCTCGAGAAGTGTTGCTCTTATAGCCTCTATTCTTTTTTGTTTTTCACTTCTCTCTTCTGGTTTTAGTGGTCTATCCATAAAATTTACAGATTATTAATAATTTAAGATTCTTTTTCTAAATTTTCAAGCATGTTGCTGTACCTTGTATTTATTGTGTTGATTTCATCAATTGTTTTCTGAATTTTTTCAACTTCTTCCTTAGCCCATTGTTGAGAAAATGTTATTGTAGCGTGTCCTAATCTTTTTGTATAAAATTCCAGTGGTGAATTGTTAAGCATCTCAAGATACTCGGCTGCGTATTTTTTTTCGATTCCTATTGCAGATTCAATTTTCCTTGTTAAATAACTTTTTTCTTTTTTAATTTCCTCCATGCTGTCTATTTCTGCTTTCCACTTTCTTCCAATCTCCGTTATTTTTTGTTCTTTTCCTAAGGATTTAGTAGGGTTCTTAGCTTGAGTGACTTTTTCTAAAATTTCTCTTGGCTTAATGCCATCCGTTGGACCTATAACTCCGCGTTCTTCCATCATCTCTATCAGGTTGGCAGCTCTACTGTATCTAATTCTTAATCTTCCTTGTAGAAGTAAAGTAGAAGCTATTCCAAATTCTAGGACTAAAGCCTTAGCCTCTTCATATATAGGATCAGCCTCTTTATCTTTTTCTTCTTTTGTGAAAGATCCAGTAGAATCTTTGCTCTGTTCAACTTTTGTTTTATCAGCATTTGAAATCTCTTTGTGTGTTTGAACAGCAACTTGTTGAGCTTCAGACTCGGTGGTCCCCTCTTCTTTTTCCAGTGTTTCCAATTCTCTACGCATATCTTCCATTAATTTTTTATATGCTGCTCTTTCTTCCTTAATTTTTTCAAGTGTCTCCTGAGTGTGTTCTATTGTTTTTTTAAGTGTTGCAATAGTTTCTGCTGTGATTGGTGCAACCTGATCTTTAGGTATTGCTTGTGTTGCTTCTAAAACCGGCGCCTCCTTTTTTGCCACAGGAACTGTTGTTTGTTTGGCAAAAGTTACTTTTAACTCTCCGTTTTCAATTTCAATTTTTGCTACCTTCCTACCCTCTTGTTTTTCTACGTATGATTTTAATAATTCTGAAACTTCACCAAGCTTTGGGGCTATAATTTTTTCCACTGTCCCTTTTGCGTAAATTGGAGCATCAATTTCATAACTTTTTACAGCCAAGGAACCATTCTTGTTTTCAAGAACTGCTTGTATACCGACAGTGGCTGTTATTATATCTTTGGCCTTTACAAAAGTATCTAATCTTATCTCACCGCCAGAACCCACAACATTTAAACTCTTTATTTCTTGTATCTTTTCTTGGCTTTCAAGCAAGGTTTTAATTTGCTGACTTATAAATTTAGTTCCAAAGGTTTTTGTTCCTGGCGTTTTCTCTAGTCCTGTGTGTGGTTCTGGATTTATATCTTGCGTGGAGACTGGATAATTAGCGGCATCAATATCTGGATGACTAAAGCCCCCTCTGTCTATTTTTTCTTGTACTCTCCTGGGCAATTTTCGTTCTCTCATGTCCTTTATTATATTTCTTTTTAGTTTTTAAGACTAATTTTTATTGAAAATTTCATATATTATCAAATATTTTACAAAGTTTGTCAAATTTTAGTCCAAAATACTTTTCCACACCCACCTCTTACTAAATTGACTTTTAGGTGTTTTTGAGATACCATTTCTGTATAGTCCTGAACAGAAGTATGGTACTAGCTGACCGAATTATAGAGTAGACAGTAACATCGTGAGAAACCTTCTCCGCCTTCGGCGGATACAGTACCTTATAGGTCGTCCTGTCATTCTAGCCTTATAAAATAAGGACAGAAAAGGAAATCTCATGGTATTTAGTTTGTTATATAAAGCCTAAATTTAAAAAATTAAGATCTCTTGTCTCTTTTTTCCTGTTGTTTGGAACACTTTTTGTGCCCGTAGGGGTAGCTCAAGCTAATATTTTTTCTTCCTTATTTATCGGAGGTCCAGCCTTTGCTGATTCTAGTTCAACAGCCACTACTACCCTCCAAGTCGGTAGTAATTCTCAAAGTTCGGATTTAGCTCTTCAAGTTAGCGATTCTTCTCAGGTCAGTGATAGTCAAGATGTCAATGACGACTTTTCTCCTACAACCATTGACAGTACAGGTACGGCTATTGCTGCTCCCACTGGACCAATGGGCGTTTCAAATGGAGCAGATACACTCGATTGTTCCGGAAATGATTCTAACTATGTAGTAAAAAGTGGTGATTCTCTAGCCTGGATAGCTAAGACTTTTAATGTATCAGTGAATACTATTCTTTGGGCTAACGATATGAAAAAAGGAGACACTATCACCACCGGCGAAGTTCTTTTGATTCTCCCATGTTCTGGACTTGAATATACCGTTAAAACAAAGGACACTTTACAAAGTATTGCAAAAATTTATAAAGTTAATGTAAGTGATATTGTTCAATCCAACGACATAACCTTAGATACCCCCCTAATTGCCGGTGAAACTCTTATTATTCCAAATGCCGAAGAATCTTCTGCGGAAAGTGGTACGCCTATCCCAGAGAAAGAATTGGGCGCAAGTATTGCTAAAGATAAGTTGTATTATGAACAGCATCCTACGCAAAATTTTGCTGACTATTATATTGACCCTGTACCTGGTTACAGGTTAAGTCAAGGTATTCACGACAACAACGCAGTAGACTTGGCAGTACCAACTGGAACTCCAATCCACGCCGCCGCTGACGGGAAAGTTATCCTTGCTAGATATGGATATAATGGAGGTTTTGGAAATGTTGTAATTATTGATCATTCAAATGGAACACAGACTTTATATGCTCACCAGTCAAAAATACTCACCGAAACAGGGGCAGAAGTCTCTCAGGGAGATGTCATAGGTCTTGTCGGAGAAACCGGTCATGCAACCGGCCCTCATCTACACTTTGAAGTCCATGGTGCTCAAAATCCAGGAGCAAATGATTCCTGGAAACCTTGGAATTACTAATTTGTTATGTTAAGATAAAACTCAGTTGTCAAAACAACGGGCTGTAGTATATCGGTTGTACAAGTGCTTTGGGAGCATTTAGGCTGGGTTCGACTCCCAGCAGCCCGACCCTTCAGTAAATTCAGGATTTTTAACATTGCGGGATTAGTTTAATGGTAAAACGTCAGTTTTCCAAACTGAGGTTGGGAGTTCGATTCTCCCATCCCGCACTAGAATAATAGCGCTAGTCATATTCACAGTATAATATCACTGACTACTTTTATTTTTGCCTTTTTGTTTTTTATATCAAGAAAAACTAGCAATAAATCCATTTGCCACTCTTTTTCATCCGGTACGTTTTTAGATAAAAGATATGTTTGGATTGTCCTTGAGAGTCTTTTTAATTTCCATGGGTGCATGTTGTCTTCCGGTCGATAGTTATGAGGTTTGGACATATGTTAACAAGATTTTACTTCTATAAAATATAACTTATTATTTTTCTCAGCTATAATATCTATCTCACCCCATTTTTTAGTATAATTTCTCTCTGATATAAAAAAACCTTTTTTCGTGAGAAATTTGACTGCTATGTTTTCTCCAAGTTCTCCTATTTTTTGTTTTTCTGATGTAAATACTTTAGGCATAATTGAAAGTAGGCTTATTTATACTGATTTTTTAACGTTTCATAAATAACATTATTCATTTTTGTTTCACATGAAACAAAAATCAATAATTAGGTGTCTTTTAACATAATATCCTTATTTTATAATGATATTTTGAAAAAAAGTGCCTTAAAGACAGAAATTTATTGTGTCCTTTATAAACATTACTAACATAGTTATCCACATTTTTAACAAAAATCCTTATAAACAAAGCTAAAGCATCAAGGACAGCTGATTGTTGATCTTTTGTGCACCCGGAGGGATTCGAACCCCCAACGACAGTTCCGAAGACTGTTGTGATATCCATTTCACTACGGGTGCAATAAACTTTATTATACACCTTATTTAGTATTTGCAAAATGTCCTTATTTTTAAGCACTATTCGTATAAATTGCAATATCCTGAATATAATATATAATTGTTTTATTAATCATAAATTAGCGGTTATGGTTTAGTGGTAGAACACGTCCTTGCCAAGGATGAGACGGGAGTTCGATTCTCCCTAGCCGCACATATTTCCAAAGTGGAAAAAGACGTAAAAAATTTAATATCGAAAATCCCCAAAGAAGTTTCACAAGTAACAGATAGATTAGAAGAAGCTGGTTTTGAGGCGTACCTAGTCGGTGGATGTGTTCGTGATCTTGTTAATGGTAGAGAGCCAAAGGATTGGGATGTTACCACTGATGCTAAGCCAGAACAAATTATTGATTTATTTGAAAAAACTATATATGAAAATAACTTTGGAACTGTTGGAGTTGTGCCTGCCTAAACAGACTGATGTTCCACATGTAACACAAATTGAAGATGTTTCTCGTGAAACATCAGAATATATGATCATTGAAGTCACTCCTTATAGAATTGAAACAAAATATACTGATTTTAGGCATCCAGATGAAGTAATTTTCAGTGATAAGCTTGAAGATGATCTTAAAAGACGTGATTTCACAGTTAATGCGATGGCTTTGGACCTGCCGACGCTAAAGCTTTGGCAGGCAAGTATAAAGGACAAGATAAAAGACATATTGTAGATTTATATAACGGGATAAAGGACATTGAAAACAAAACCATTAGAGCGGTAGGAAATCCAGATGATAGATTTAAAGAAGATGCACTACGTATGTTGCGAGCTGTGCGCTTTGCTTGCCAACTAGATTTTTCTGTGTCGTATGAAACAATGGAAAGTATTTTAAAAAATTCTGAATTAATAAAAAAAATATCGGAAGAAAGAATTCGTGATGAATTTGAAAAAATAATTTTATCAAAAAATCCTGCGAGTGGAATTTTGATGTTGCAAAAATTTGGTTTGCTAAAAAATATAATTCCGGAATTGGAAGAGGGAATAAATTGCGAACAATCGGGGGAACATATTTATGATGTTTGGAATCATTTATTACACGCGGTGCAACATGCAGCAGACAAAAATTGGCCTTTGGAAATAAGGCTCGCAGCACTTTTTCATGATATTGGAAAGCCAAGAAGTAGACGTGAGGCTGTCGAGATGCAGAAAAATTCTTCGGCTTTTCTCCAGCCTTCGGCCGGAACCTTCCGCCAGCAGAATTCTCCTACATCTCGACAGCCAAAAAAGCAATATACTTTTTACGGTCATGAAGTTATCGGTGCGCGGATGACAAAAAAAATAATGGAGAGATTAAAATTTCCCAAAAAAGAAATTGAGTTGGTGGAAAAACTTGTTCATAATCATATGTTTTTTTCCGATACAGAACTGATTACGCTTTCCGCTGTGCGAAGAATTATTGCCAAAGTCGGAAAAGAAAATATTTGGGCTCTGATGAATGTCCGTGAGTGTGACAGGGTGGGGATGAAGAAAAAAGAAGCACCTATCGATTGCGAAAATATTTTGCAATGATCGAAGAAGCACTTCGCGACCCAATTTCTGTCGGACAATTGAAAATAAATGGAGAATTTATGATAAAAGAACTCGGAATTACGCCTGGACCACGCATGGGATGGATTTTACACGCTTTACTTGAAGAAGTTTTGGATGCGCCAGAGAAAAATACCGTAGAACATCTTTCAGCACTTGGTAAAATCTCTAAATATGCTCGGAGACGATGAGCTAAAAACTCTCGGCGAGCGAGGGAAAGAAAAAAAAGAAGAGCTTGAGGAAGAAGAAGTTGCCAAACTTCACCAAAAACACGGAGTAAACTAATTTGAGACGTTGGACACCTGCTTTGCAGATGTCCAACGTCTGGTTGCTAATATACTTCTTGGTTGTAACAAGTTTCGCAGTAAACTATTTCTGGTCGATCGGGGGAGTAGGCTGTTTCAAATTCGTTTTTGCATCCATCATTCATGCATTTGCGATGCCAAAGTTTGCGAGGATTTCTTTCAGACATTTTTTCTTGGTATCTGCATTCGAAATCTTTATGGGGCAAAGGAATACCCATCTTTTTATAAAAATCTAATTCTCCTTTTGTAATACGAAAGTTCTTTTTACATTCCTTACAAACTAAAATCTGATTTAAAATGTCTTCGGTAACTTCGTCGATAGTTTTCGGTATTTCTGCTTCTTTAATTGTTTCCTTTCCGTATGTCCCGGTTGTTTTATCTTGCCAATTAAAGCTTTTTTGTGTTGCCCATTCTTTGGTTATAGGATAATAATCATATCCGAGGGATTCATTAAATCCAAATGGAGAAAGTTTTGGAGGAAAAAACTGATCAAAAACACCATCTCTTTTCATTTGTTCTTTGATTTTTTCCTTTAAGGCATAATATTCTTCTTTGGAATATTCTTTATTTAAAATCATATATTCACCCTTGCGTATGGCATTGCAGCCGAGACCGCTGGTGAGATTATGACAATTTTCAGAATATTCTACTTCATTAGAATAAAAAACGAAGGCGCAATTTTTTGATTTACTGCACTGTAATACGCCCATAATGTTGTAACAAAGTTCATTTTTGTAATAAAAATTATTACAATCCTGGCTATCTATCGATTCTTCAGTGTCTGCCACATAAGAACAATTTTTAGCTCCTGTTGTATCAAAAACCCTTACACCATCATAACAATTATGTAAATAGTCACCGGTCACATTGTTGCATTTTGTTTGCGCGGAAAATTTTACAACTATACTGTCTTTTAATTTCTTAAAATCTTCTTTTGCTTTTTCAATATTTTCGTAACTAGAAAAAATTTCTGCTTTTTTCTTTTCAAATTCCTCTTTGTTGTATTTTACGTTCAGTATTGAATTTGAAACATTTCTTCCATTCGTACAAAAAATACAATTGTTTGAATTGCGCATATTGTAACAAAAAATAAGGTCAGTAGAAGTCTGACATTGTTCGCAGTACATGCATTTAAAACACTCTCGAGTGTCTATGCACTCGTAACATAATTCTGATTGGTGAATAAAAGCGCAATCGACGCAGCCTTTGCATTTTTGAACCAGCCTACTATACATGCAATCTTCGTTATATTCTCCGGCAAAAATCAAATAACTGTCTTTGTTGTCCGATGTCCCGTTTGCATACTCAGTTCTCACCGCATTAAGGTTCATCAATGATAATCGGGGTACTTTTTTTTGTAACTCTGCGTATTGTTCAAAAAATGTTTTACTCAAATCATATTCTTGTCCAAAATCTTTGGGGTCCCACTTATCACTCCACCAACATTCGTTGCAGTAAATTTGGTATGGAGAATCAGCCGGGTATAAAGATACCATGTCTTTTTTGCACATGTCACACGGCCTCTTGTAAAAAGTCCGTTCGTTTCTAAACGCGAGGCGTTTCATTGCGCGACAATCCGGACAATCAACTGGGGGAATAGTTTTTACCTGTTCGTAAAAAATCAGATCTTCTTTTCTTATTTCAAAATCTTTTTCGCAGGTTTTACAAACTTTTTGCATATTTATTTAATATATTAATAATAATTATAGCAAGCATAATCAAAAAATTATATAGCCAGCACTTTTCCTCCCTTCGGTCTGCTGGCTATTGTTGGTAACTGTGAATGTTCTCGAAGTCTACTCGACACGAGATAGATCGACTTTTGTGTCTTCGCCCAGGGCCTTTTTAAGAATTTCAATAGCTGACTCATAATGACCCTTCAACTCAAGACCTCTTATTACAAACTTACCTAGCATGCTTGCTGGAGAGGGGAAATTAAAATTCCACTCTAGCCCATGTTCGGCCATTTTTTTCTCTGCTTCACCGTCTGCCAAAAAAGTTGCATAGCAGCAGCCAGAGATCTCAATGACTCTAACAACATCAGTTTCTGGTTCATTAAAACTATTATTGTCTAGACCACACAAGATGATCTTCACTGTCTTTTCTCCAGCCCAACCTCTCCTTTCGGATGAGGGAACCTTTCGGTTTTACAGACTTGTTGCCAAGGAACTTAAATTTACTCGTACATTATAGCAATTGTAAAAATATTGTCAAGCATATATTACTAAAAAAGCCTTATATTTTCTATTTAATATAAAAATTGTGGAGGTAGTTTGACACAATTTTAATTAAGGAATATAATGGTTTTATGAATAAAGAGACACAAGAAATTAGCGAAGTTCTAATCAAAGCTGGATTCTCAAAAAATGAATCAGCTGTCTTGTTGGCATTGTTTGAATTGGGGAAGGGCACGGTCAGCCAGATTACCAGAAAGGCAGGACTCAACAGAACTACCGGTTATGATATTTTAGATTCTTTGGTTTCAAAAGGTTTAGCCAGTGTTTCCGGGAAAGAACCCAAACAAGAATACTTGGTAGAATCTCCAGATAAAATTTTAACTATGTTTGAAGATGAGTTAGACGAAACTACTAAAAAAATTTCTGATATAAAAAAAATTATTCCTACATTAAAATCAATTCACAACGTTGCGGGCAGACCAAGGGTTCGATTTTACGAAGGAGTAGATGGGCTCAGGGATGTTTATGAAGATACGCTTACTTCTCATGAAGAAATTTTAGCCTTTGCGAATGTGGATCAGATGCACCAAGGACTCACAGGATATTTCCCTAAATATTATGAAAGGAGAGCGGGTAAGGGAATTTCAATCAGAGCAATTATTCCCGATTCACCGATTGGAAGATTTCGGGCTGGCGAGGATGAGAAAGAAAAAAGAACAACCATTCTTGTTCCAATAGATAAATATAACTTTATCCCGGAAGTAAATATCTATGACAATAAAATTATGATTGCTTCTTGGCGAGAAAAACTCGGAATCATTATTGAAAGCGCGGAAATTGCCGATGCGATGAAAAAGATCTACGAACTAGCTTGGCTCGGAGCAAAAAGTTTAAAGGAAATTAAACCCTAGTCCGCAAAGTGGCCTTTTACATCTTCTCCAAAAAAGAATTTGTGGAGAAATTTTAAGATATTCTCAAAGAGGCGAGTGCTATAAGTGGAAAGATTGAAGAGTACCGCCAAGGTAAGCATTACGATAGAAACTTTTATACTCCAGAAGCAAAGGAGAATGGCGACGAGCGCGAAAAAGACGGGAACCAGGGTGCGAATCACACTTCCGCGGATTTCCCGTTTGGTAATTTCGGGATTTTTAATTGATGGGGAATAGAAAACATATCGGCGCATCCAGTACAAGGTAAGTCCGATTAAAATTGTGTGAATGCTAAAAATCACCACCGATAATTCATTTCTGCTATATTGGCCGAGCAAGCTGGCGGAAAAAGGAATTAAGCTAATCAGCATGAAAAACAAAGCATTGATATTGGTGAGCATGGCGTCGATGTTTTTTGCGTAGATGGAAATAAAAAAATGATGAGCGCGCCAGTAAGTGAAAAGAAGCGAGAAACTCAAAAGATAACTCAAGAAAACCGGAGCAAGTTGTTTGATCTGGAGCCAAAGGCCTGCGTTGTCTATTGGCCCCCAAATGATCGGCACTTTAATCTCAAAAACGAGAATCGTCATCACGATGGCAAAAATTCCATCAGCTAATTGATCTAATCTATTGTGGTTCATGTCTAAATTTTAACACAAAGCTTCATGAATTATCAATTTTTAATCGACACACATAATTTTCTGTTGAAAATTTGTTCCTGCTCGGCTACCCGCCTGCGCAAAGTCTCTTAAAAATTATAATTCACAAAGCTTCTAAAGTTCTAATAAAATTGGACAATGGTCTGAGCCTAAAACTTCTGGCAAAATTTCGGCTTTCTTCACTTTTTTGTCGAGTTTTTGACTGACGAAAAAATAATCAATTCTCCAGCCGACGTTTCGCGCTCTTGAATTGGCAAAATGACTCCACCAAGTATAATGTCCATTTCCCTTGGTAAACATGCGAAAAGTATCAACAAAACCGGCTTTTATAATGTTGTCTATTCCTTCACGCTCTTCAACCGTGAACCCCTTTTTCCCTTCATTTGGCTTTGGATTTGCGAGGTCATCTGCAGTATGCGCAACGTTTAAATCCCCGCAAAATATTACAGGTTTATTTTTTTCCAATTCTTTTACATACTCCAAAAATGCCGGATCCCATTGCTTGTGACGAAGAGGAATTCTCGTAAGATCGTCTTTGGCATTCGGAGTGTAAACACTTACTACATAGAAATGTTTAAACTCAGCGGAAACAATTCTTCCTTCAGTGTTTGGGTCTCCGTATCTATCTTTTAGGTTGTACTTTTTTAGAATTCTCTCTGGAATATTTAACATTACCGCGATAGGTTTTTCTTTGGTGAAAATTGCAGTTCCACTGTAACCTTTTTTGATGGCGGAGTTCCAATATTCTTCATAATCATCTAAAACCACTTCGTTTTGGTGTTGTTCGGCTTTCGTTTCTTGTAGACACAAAATATCGGGTTTGTATTTTTCAATGAATGGCACGAAAAACCCCTTTTTATGCACTGCGCGTATTCCATTTACGTTCCAACTTATGATTTTCATGATAATTAATCATAACACGAAATTATGATAATTAATAAAAAATTTCTCCTAGTTTTTGTTGTGAAATTTTTTATGTATTTCACGTAACTGTTTGTCGGTCACGTGGGTATAAATTTGTGTAGTGGAAATACTTGAATGGCCAAGCATTACTTGCACCGAACGAATGTCGGCTCCGTTGTTTAATAAATCGGTGGCAAAAGAGTGGCGAATGACGTGCGGAGTGACTTTTTTTGTGATGCCAGCTTTGATTGCGTGTTGTTTCACAATTCTTTCGATCGATCTTCTGGTCAGTGCTCCGTTTTTATCCTTTAGTTCTTTTTTGTTTCTCATATTCTCTTTTTGGGGAAACTTTTCAGTATCTACTTGAACAAATAGCGCATCATTCATATCCTTCCGCGCGTCCAGATATTTTCTTACAGCGGTTTTTGCTTCGTCGGAAATAAAAACGACGCGTACCTTGCCACCTTTTCCGCGGATAGAAATTTCGTCTCTTTTAAAATCAAAATCATTGGTTAGTGAACAGAGTTCGGATACGCGCAGGCCAGTAGAGAAAAGCAACTCAAGAATAGCCTTGTCGCGTAGGTCTTTTATATCATTTCCGCTAGGGGATTTTAGTAATCTAGTCAGTTCTTCGGGGGAGATGAGGTCGAGCGAACGCTCTGGAGTTTTGGCCAATTCTATTTGGTCTCTCGGCATGGATTTAATACCACGTTTGTTTAAATACTTCAAAAAAACTCGCAGAGCTATCATGTAATAATTTTGAGTTTTTTTGGAAACAGTGTTCCCAGTCAACCTATTATTGCCAGTGGATTGTCTGTTTAGCCACAGACGAAATTCTCGTACCGAGGCATCGGTAATATCACTTGGACTTTTAATTTTTGCAAATTCAAAAAAGACAGTGAGATAATGTTCATAATTTTCCACCGTGCGGATAGCTCTACCTTTTTCAATTTCAATGTATTCCAAAAATTCACGCTTCAGTTTGTCCATTTCCGTGACCATCTGTTCATTTTAGCATGTCGCACAATATTTTCCATCTTCGGGAATTGTTATTTTATAAAGCAATCTATCTCCGCAAGCTTGCGGAGCGAACTGCTCGGCTACCCGCCTGCGCAAGGCTTTCTAAAACAACAATTTCCCTTGATGGCCCTTAGGACTTGCATTTTTCCCTTATTTATGCTAATATTTGAAGCATGTTAGCAACTAAGAAAAAGCAAGCAATTATAAAGAAAAGCCAAATTCACGAGAAAGATACAGGTTCTCCGGAAGTTCAAGTGGCTGTTTTGTCCAGCCAAATTGATGCCTTGGCCAAACATTTAAAAAAACACAAAAAAGATAATCATTCTCGCCGAGGGCTTATCAAAATGGTGGCAGACCGACGTACTCATTTGAAATATTTGGAACGAAAAAGTAAGCCTCGTTACCTTGCCTTGATGAAGAAAATGGATCTCGCATAAGAGGAAGATTTATAAACTCTTTCTTGGCGTGCTTTTTATAAAGCAATCTATCTGGCGTTGCTACGCCAGCGAACTGCTCGGCGCGTCCGCCTACGCAAGGCTTTCTAAAAAGCACGCCTGCAACAAGTTTAAAAATCTGCTACAATATATATATGACAGTTATAAAACATAAAGAACAGAGAGTAGGTGTTTTTATCGATACTCAAAATTTATATCACTCAGCTCGCAACCTTTATCAGGCGCGAGTGAATTTCGGCGCGGTTTTGAAAGATGCAGTCGCTGGCAGAAAGCTCGTTCGTGCGGTAGCTTATGTGATCACCACAGAAGCAGGAGATGAAAAAAACTTTTTTGAAGCTTTGGCAAAATTAGGAATTGAAACAAAAACCAAAGACTTGCAAATATTTGCCGGTGGTGCGAAAAAGGCAGATTGGGATGTGGGCCTAGCTGTGGATGCAATCAAAATGTCACCTCGATTGGATTCTGTCGTGATAGTTTCCGGTGATGGAGATTTTGTTCCGCTGGTGGAATATTTACAGACCAATGGTGTGCAAGTGGAAGTAGTTTCTTTCGGCAAATCAACTTCTGGAAAACTTCGCGAAGCGGTGGATGATTTTGTGGATTTATCTTTGGACCCAGAGAAATATTTAATGCGTGGCAAGTTCTAAATATTTTTTGCATTTTAGCCGTAAAATGCTAGGATAAACTCAGGTTTATCAATTAATAAAAAGTTCGCCTTTAGATAGAGATAATGTATCACTTTTGAGTGGAACAATACTTTATTCTGAAGGGGAACTAGCGTTAGGCAAGACCTAACGCAAGAAATCATATGCAAAAAAAAGAATATAGTGTAGAGATTGGTGGGAAGACATTAACTGCTATTTTTACTGACTTAGCAGAACAAGCACAAGGTTCAGTAATCTTAAAATATGGTGAGACGATAGTGCTTGCGACTGCTTGCATGTCTCACGACAAACAAAAAGGCTTGGGATTTTTTAATTTGACGGTTGATTATGTAGAAAAATTTTACGCAGCTGGAAAAATCTTGGGTTCTCGTTTTGTGCGAAGAGAGGGAAAGCCTTCTGAAGAAGCAATTTTGGCGAGCCGAGTAATCGACCGCACCTTGCGTCCGCTTTTTGACCAATCCATGCGACACGCGGTGCAATTAATTGTCACGGTTCTTTCGGTGGATGAAAATGATCCGACCGTTTTGGCTATAAATGCAGCATCACTTGCTTTGGCAGTTTCCAATATCCCATGGGCCGGTCCCGTCGGTGCGGTACGTATCGGGAAATACACAGATACAAACAATGAAAAACTCACAGTAAATCCTGCGCAGAGTTTGCGCTTGGATGAAGATGCAGAATACAAATTTGATTTAACTGTTTGTGGTAAAGACGGAAATATAAACATGATTGAAGCTTCTGCTCGAGAAGTAAAAGAAGATGAATTGGAAGAAGCGCTCAAGGTTGCCAGCCTGGAGATAACCAAATTAGAAGATTTTCAGAAAAAAATTGTGGTTGAAATAGGCAAAGAAAAGAGAATTATTGAAAAAGAAAAAATTTCCGCAGAGTCCGTAAAATTATTTAAAGAAAATATTTTGCCGAAAATAGAAGATGCGCTTTTCTCTGGAGCTGGAAAAGAAAAAATAGACGCTTTACATAACGTTTGGAATAATTTAGTCAAAGATAATTTTCCGGACAGAGAAGATTTTGCGCTGGAGGACGATTTGTTTGATGAAACAGAAAATGAAATTTTACACCAAAAAGCAATCAAGGAAAATAAAAGAGCTGATGGCAGAAAAATGGACGAGCTTCGCGACTTATTTGCGCAAGCCGGAGGAATTTCAACTATCTTACATGGTTCGGGAATTTTTTATCGTGGAGGAACGCATGTTCTTTCTGTTTTGACTTTGGGAGGTCCAGAAGAAAGAAATTTAGTCGATGGTTTACAGTTGAAAATAGAAAAAAGGTTTATGCACCATTACAATTTTCCTCCTTATTCTGCCGGAGAAGTCGGCCGAGCGGGTTTTACGAATCGTCGAGAAGTCGGGCATGGAGCACTAGCCGAAAAAGCGCTTGCGATGGTGTTGCCGAAAAAAATAGATTTTCCATATACTATGAGAATTGTTTCCGAATCAATGGCTTCAAATGGTTCAACTTCTCAAGCTTCTATTTGTGCGTCAATTTTGGCCTTGATGGATGGTGGAGTGCCAATCAAAGCGCCGGTGGCGGGTATCGCAATGGGACTGATGTACGAAGATGAAACTAGATATAAAATTTTGACAGACATTCAAGGACCGGAAGACCATCATGGCGATATGGATTTTAAAATTGCCGGTACGAGAGAAGGGGTGACCGCAATACAGCTAGATGTAAAAGTGGAAGGTGTGCCAGTTAAAATATTGGGTGAAGCTATGAGACAATCAAAAACCGCCAGAGTTTCTATTCTTGATAGAATTGAAAAAGAGATTCCAAAACCCAGAGCAAACATTTCCGCAAATGCTCCGAAAATTTTAATTATCAAAATCAATCCGGAAAAAATTGGTTTGGTGATCGGTGGTGGTGGAAAAACCATCAAAGAAATAAAAGAAAAATCTGGTGCGGAAATAACGATTGAAGATGATGGAACAGTTTACTTTACCGGAAAAGGAGATTCGGTGAATATCGCAAAAGCTGTCGTAGAAGAAATGACCCATGAATTTAAAGTTGGAGAAATGTTGAAAGGGGAAATCGTCAAAGTTGCTGACTTTGGAGCCTTCGTGCGCTTAAATCCTTTTACCGATGGGATGGTTCACATTTCTGAAATTGCACCATTTCGCGTAGAGAGAGTTAGCGATATAATAAAGGAAGGAATGATTGTGCCGGTAAAAATCATAAACATTGATACTGAAAAAGGGAGAATAGGATTATCTATTAAAGAAGCCGATAAAGATTTCTTCAAAAATAATCATGGAGGAGGACAATAAAAAAAAAGAAATAAAACCAACGACAATCCCTGTTCCCAAACCAACACACGGTGTGCTGGTGGAAACTTATGCTGAAGACATGGCAGAAGCTATCGGAGCTGATGCCGGAGGAATAGTAAAAAAAATAATTCATTCCGAAGAAGAACATGAATTGGAGAAAAAAAATTTATCTCCCCAGTCAAAAAAAAATAAGCTGTTTCTGTTTAGCAGCTTCTTGCTTTTAATCATTGCTTTAGCAGTTACAGTTTTCTTAATTTCTACAAAAAAAACAGATACGGTCCAAGTGCAACCACAATTTATTCCTTTGGTCTTTACCGACAAAAGCACTTCGTTGGAAATCGGAGGGATGAAACCGGATGACATTGCAGGGGCGGTATTGAGCGAAATTAACAATACTACGGTAAATCCCTGGTGGCATGGAGGGAATTTATCCGACGGAAAATAAACAAGCAATAGGACTGCGCAGGTTTATCGCTTTAATTGACGGTCATTTTGTTCCGGACAGTAACCCTCTTTTAGTTAGTGATAATTTTCTAATGGGAGTAGTCAAAAACCAGCCGAATGCTCTTGCCAATTCGGGCACGGGATTTTTTATTTTAATTAAAGTCCGTTCAATTACCGATGTATTTAATAGTTTACGTTCTTGGGAGCCAAACATGTTGACCGACCTACATGGATTTTTGGGATTAAATATTTCCAGTGCCAGCAATTATCTTTTTACGAAAAATTTTACGGACGGTATTATAGATAATAAAAATGCACGCATTCTCTATGATCAAAATGGAAATATTGTTTTGATGTATGTCTTTGCAGACGATAATTCTGTCGTGATCACCGATTCGCAAAATGCTGCTAAAGAAATAATCTTACGTCTGGCTGCTAGTCAATTGCAACAATAAATTTTTAACTTTTATTTTTTAAAGTTTTTTTCAATTTTCTCCCATGGGAGATTTTTTTTACCGAAGTGTCCATAAGTGGCTGTTTGCTCAAAAATCGGTTTGCGAAGATTTAAACGTTTAATGATGGCGAGTGGACTAAAATCAAAATTTTTGCGGACAATTTTTGACAAATCCTCTCCTTTTTCGTTGATTGCTTCTATCATTAAAGGCTCAGCCATGCCGATAGCATAGGCAACGGAAACCAAAACTTCCTTACCATATCTTTTGGCCACTAAATTCTTTGCTACAAAACGTGCCATGTATGCGCCAGAACGGTCTACCTTTGTCGCATCTTTCCCAGAAAAACATCCGCCTCCATGTGGAATCAAGCCACCATAAGTGTCTACCATAATCTTGCGCCCAGTCAGTCCTGTATCTGCGGCAAAACCGCCGGTAATAAATTTACCGGTAGGATTTACCAATATTTTTACCGTTTTTCTTTCGGAAGGGGAGAGTAAAGGGTCGATTATTTTTTTTGTAATTTCTTTTTTTATTTCTTCAATTTTTATATTTTGAGAATGTTGTGTACTTATGAGCACAGTGTGTAATTTTCCATTTACATACGTCACTTGTGTTTTGCCGTCCGGCTTGAGCCATTTTATTTTTCCATTTTTTCTGGTTTCTTCTAATTTTTTTGCCAGTTTATGCGCCAAAACAACTCCCTTCGGTAAAAATTCCGGAGTTTCATCGGTAGCGAAACCATACATTATTCCCTGATCTCCGGCTCCACCAATGTCCACCCCCATGGCTATTTCGGGCGATTGAGTCACGATATGCGCAGAAATTTCTAGTTTGTCTTTGTAGCCAATTTTTTCGTAGACTTTTCTGGCAATTTTCACATAGTCTACTTTCCCTGTTGACGTGACTTCTCCTCCGATGACGAGCTTGCCATGTCCACCAAATGTTTCTACCGCAACTCGGCTTTTTGGATCTACCTTTAAATAAGCATCTAAAATAGCATCTGAAATTTGGTCGCAGATTTTATCAGGATGGCCTGACGTAACGCTCTCAACAGTATAGTTGTTGTTGTGCTTGTAAAACATAGTTTTGAGTATAACACTAGATGTTGGACATCTGCAAAGCAGGTGTCCAACATCTCCTCCAGACGTTGGACGTCTGGAGGTTAATCCCTTGCTATAAAAAAAGAATATTGCTATCATGCGGTCATGTTGGACAAGAAAAAAATAAAAGAAAAATTAGAAAAAGAAAGAGATGGCTTGCTTGAACAGATGAAAGGTATGGGTAAATTGAACACGGACACGGGCGAGTGGGAAACAACTCCGGAGGAGTTGGATTTTCCGGAATCGGATGAAAATGACAAAGCGGACCGCTTTGAAGACTTTGAAGCGAGAAGTTCTGTGATGAGAACCTTAGAACCAAGATTAAAAACTATTTTAAAAGCACTCAAAGGATTGAACAGAGATTCTTTTGGCAAATGTATCGTTTGTAAAAAAGATATCGAAATGGCGAGATTGGAAGTAAACCCAGCAGCGCAAACTTGTAAAAAACATTTAGAAAATTAAAAAATAATTATGAGCTTCGCTAAGGTTTATTCAGCGCAAGTTAATTTATTACGGGGAGCAGTAGTCACAATTGAAGTAGATTTATCTAAAGGTCTTCATTCTTTTAATATCGTCGGTCTTCCAGATAAAGCAGTGGATGAATCGAAAGACCGAGTAAGTGGCGCGATAAAAAATTCCGGGTTCAAATCTCCCAAAGCAAAAAATCAAAAAATAATTGTTTCGCTTTCACCGGCGGATTTAAAAAAAGAAGGGCCGTTTTTTGATCTTGCGATTGCTATTTCTTATATGCTCGCCACCGGTGATATTAAATTTAATTCAGAGAAAAAGATTTTTTTAGGAGAGCTCGGACTCGACGGAACTTTGCGTAGAATTCGTGGAGCTTTACCGCTGGCCCAGGAAGCCAAGCGTATGGGTTTTGAAGAAATATTTTTGCCGAAAGAAAATGCGGTTGAAGCAGCTTTGGTGGAAGGAATAAAAATTTTTGGAGCGGGTAGTTTAAAGGAAGTGGTGGAGCATATTGATGAAACAAAAAAGCGCTTAAACAAAAACGCGGACTTGTCGGACAACGGGGATTCTTTTGTTGTCCGACAAGAGAAGAAAATTCCAGTCCAGCCACAAACCAAAGTAAACTATAAAAAAGAACCGGCGCGGACAGATTTTCGAGATATTCGTGGGCAAGAAGGTGCCAAACGTGGATTGGAAATCGCAGCGGCTGGCGGACACAACATCGCGATGTATGGTCCGCCGGGAACCGGCAAGACGATGCTCGCTCGAGCTTTCTCGCAACTCTTGCCGGATTTAGAGATTGAAGAAGTTTTAGAAATAACAGGGATTCATTCAGTGACGGGAAACACAGAAGGTGGGCTAGTTTGCTTTCCACCATTTCGCGCTCCGCATCATACTTCATCTTATGTTTCTATTATTGGCGGAGGAACTTATCCGAAACCCGGAGAGGTTACACTGGCACATAAGGGAGTTCTTTTTCTGGATGAATTTCCAGAGTTTGAAAAGAGAGTAATTGAATCTTTGCGCCAACCACTCGAAGACAATATTGTCTCCATTTCTCGTGCCAAGGGCACCGCAATTTTTCCTTCAAATTTTATTTTAGTGGCAGCGATGAATCCTTGCCCTTGTGGCAACGCTGGAAATAAACAAAAAGCTTGCATCTGTAAACCGTCCGACTTGGATAGATATAAAAGAAAACTTTCCGGTCCGATTATTGATCGGATTGATCTTTGGGTTTCCGTCGGCAGTGTGGATTATAAAAAATTGGGCGGAGAAGGAAACGGTGAGCGAAGCGAAAAAATAAAAGAGAGAGTAGAAAAAGCGCGAGAGGTTCAAAAAAATAGATTTAAAAAATTTGGCAAAGACATCACAAGTAATAGCGAAATGAATGTAAAAGACTTAGGAAGTATGATACATCTGAACGGCAAGGTGCGAGATATGCTCGATGACAGTGCGGAACGGCTTGGACTCTCCGCTCGCGCTTATCATCGGGTAATCAAAATTGCCCGCACAATTGCCGACCTAGAAAACTCTCCGGAGATTGAGGAAAATCACATTTTGGAAGCGTTGCAATATCGGCCGAAAGTGAATACATAAAACAAATACAACTGTTAATCGGTGGATGAGCAAAACATCACACAGGAACTGTTTTTTGAATAACCTTTTTGTTGGTATACTTAGCTCATGAAAATCGAACGTCCAAAATCTAAACAGCCGATTCCCGAGAATGCCAAGAAGGTATTCGAGGGTGTGCTTTTTGATGTTTACCAGTGGGAGCAAGAAATGTTTGACGACACTAAGGAAACTTTTGAGAAATTAAAACGTCCAGACACCGTCGTCGTTTTTCCTGTTTTACCAGACGGAAGAATTATCTTGACACAGCAAGAACAACCGGCTAAAGAACCTTTTGTCGGCACTACTGGTGGTAGGGTTGATAAAGGGGAGGAAATACTTGATGCTGCTAAACGTGAACTTTTAGAAGAAAGTGGTTACGAAGCAGAAGAGTTTATTTTATGGGATACTACACAGCCTGTCGGCAAGATTGATTGGGTGGTGTACACTTTTATTGCTAAGGGTTTAAAAAAAGTTGCCGAGATGAACCTCGATGCTGGAGAAAAAATAAAATTATTTACGGTAACGTTTGATGAATTGATAAATATAGCACTAGATAAAAATTTTTCCGAGAGGGAAATTGCTTATTACTTTTTTGAGGCAAAACTTGACCCCCGAAAAATGGAAGAATTGAAAGAATTGTTCAGACCTTAAAATAAACGACAGAATTCCAGACGTTGGACGTCTGTAAGAACACAGACGTCCAACGTCTGGAGAGTTATCCACAGGTGGGGTTGTTGACAGTGAACGAGCGTTCACTTATACTATCTGTAAGACCAAGTCGGGTCGGGATTAGTAAATAATAAATAAATTTTATGTCACAATCGCAATATTTAAAAATGTTAGAGAGGGAAATACAAAAGATTAACAAGAAGATTGACTTGAAGATTTTGGAGGGAGAAAAGTATGCCAAGGAAGCAAGAGAGCACAAGTTGCTCTTGAAGAAAGTTCGTTATCATACTAGAAGAAGTTTTTTCAGTCGGTTTTTCAGCCGACCCACTTCTTCAGTTACGAAATTTTCCTTCTAGGTCGCGCTTAGAGGACGGTTGCGCGACATGATTTCGTAAAATCAAATGAAAAACATTTATCAAACAAAAATAGAATCCTTTTACAGCGACAACAAAAGAATGCCGACATACTCTGAGATGCTGAAACTTTTCGGTTTCAAATCCAAGAATGCGGTTTTTAAAATTGTAGAAAAACTTATAGAAGCAGGATTCGTAGCCAAGGACCATCTTGGCAGATTAATGCCATCCGAAACATTTGGAGAAGTACCGATGCTTGGATACGTTACAGCTGGCTTTCCGGCGACCGTTGAAGAAGAGCTCGCAGATACGGTAAACTTGGATGATCTTCTGATCAAAAATAAACCGCTGACTTACATGCTTGAGGTTGATGGTGACTCCATGATAGATGCGCATATAGAAAAGGGAGACATGGTGCTGGTAGAGAAAACAAATCATGCGAAAGACGGACAGATAATCATTGCCGAAGTGGATGGAGAATTCACCATGAAATATCTTCGTGAGAAAGGAAGCAAACGTTGGCTCGAACCCGCAAACAAAAATTACAAACCTATTCATCCGGAACATTCCTTGAACGTGATAGCTATACTAAAGGCGGTGATAAGGAAATATTGAGTACCAAAACAAAAACACCCGATTAGGGTGTTTTTGTTTTTTAATCTCGAGATTAAAAGTTATGCAATAGTGTCCTTCAAACCTTTTGCAGGTCGGAATTTTGGAACTTTCTTTGCAGCTACTTTGACTTGCTCACCAGTTTTTGGATTGCGAGCCATGCGAGCAGCGCGAGCCTTTACGGAAAAGATTCCGAAGCCAGCGATTGAAACTTCACCACCTTTTTTCAAAGTTGAAATGATAGCTTCAAACAATCCGTCGACGATTTCTTCTGCTTGCACCTTTGTGCCACCGAGCTTTCCATGTACCCATTCAGCTAATGCTTGTTTGTTCATATGATATTTTCCCACTAACGCGGGACAAGTTAGACAAAATTTGTAATGTTTCGACCGTTTAACCTATATAAATACTACCTATACATTATATATCAAGGGTTTTTTAAGGCAAGTAGCAAAAGAAAAGGCGGGTTTGGTAATAATATTTACCAAACCCGCCTTTTCTGAGTGATTTTTATCTAGCGTATTCAATAATTCTTGTTTCGCGAATCATTGTTACTTTAATTTCTCCAGGATATTTGAGTTCTTGTTCTATTTTTAGAGCAATATCACGAGCCATGAGCTTTGCTTCAGCGTCGGAAATCTTTTCAGGGGTTACAAAGATGCGGATTTCACGGCCAGCTTGCAATGCATATGATTTTTCTACAGCAGGGAAAGTGTTTACCAGTGCTTCAAGCTCTTGTAAACGCTTCAAGTAGTTCTCTACTGAGTCTCGGCGTGCACCAGGCCGGCCGCCAGAGATGGCGTCGGCAGTTTGTACGATGACTGATTCAATCGTTTCATAAGGATAATCTTCATGGTGGGACTTCATAGCAGTCACGATGCGTTCATCCGCACCGAACTTTTGCAAGATGCGCATACCGATTTCAATATGGGTGCCTTGCACTTCGTGGTCCAGAGCTTTACCGATGTCATGCACCAAAGCTCCGGCTTTGGCGATGGCGACATCTGCACCGAGCTCTTCTGCGAGCATGCCAGCGATGTGTGCCATTTCGATGGAGTGCTGAAGAACATTTTGTCCGTAACTGGTGCGGAAATACAATCGTCCGATAATTGCCACGATACGCGGGTCAAAGTTAAAGATTCCGCATTCGTAAACAGCTTGCTCTCCTTTTTCTTTGATTATTTTATTGATTTCCTCTTTAGCTTTTTCTACTAGCTCTTCAATCTTGGCTGGTTGAATACGTCCGTCTAAAATAAGGTTCTCCAATGCCAAGCGAGCAACTTGCCTTCGGATGGGGTCAAATGAAGAGATAACGATTGAGCCAGGTGTGTCGTCCACAATCAATTCCACGCCAGCCGCTCTTTCAAAAGCACGGATATTTCGGCCTTCTTTTCCGATAATTTTACCCTTGATTTCATTGTTTGGAATGGAAACGATGGTTGTCATCAATTCAGATGCTGTACTTGAAGCCAAACGTTGAATAGTGGTAGCCAAAATGTCTTTGGCTCGGCGGTCCAATTTCTCCTCATTGGTATTTTCCAGTTTTTGAATTCTAATGAGAATATCTTCCTCGTATTTTTTTTCAATATCTTTCAAGAGTTCATCTTTGGCTTCCAGCTCCGTCAATTTTGCGACTCTTTCCAATTCAACTTTCTTTTCTTCTTCTATTTTGGAAACTTTTTCCTGAATCTTTTTTACTTCCTCTACTTTCACTTTTATATTTTCAACCTCCTTATCTACTTCCAATTGTCTCGCATCCAAAAACTCATCCTTTTTTATGAGGCGTTTTTCGGTTTCCTTAAACTCATTCTCTTTCTTTTTCTCTTCTTCGCGAAGCTCGGTGAGTTTGGCCTCCGAAGCCTTTTTGGCTTCATCGGTAATTTTTTGCGCCTCTTCTTTTGCGCCGACCATCATTTGCTTGATGTCTATTTCTATGGACCTTCTCTTGCCCAGCGCGATGATTAGGCGAAGATAGTATCCTGATCCCGACGCCCAAAAGGAGTACTACGACTCCGATTAAAATTATTATTGTTATGCTCATAAGCTAGATAGCCAGCTTACAAGAACAAACCATTATATTTTTGGCCTTACTTCTCCTTTAGCAAAAACACTAGTAAAGATTTGAAAATTTCTTCTTAACATTTTTTCTTGAAACTTCATAATATATGGAATATTCCTGAGAACCGACTTAAATTAAGCGAAAAAATTTGTAAATTTCAACTTTTTCAGTATAACAGATTGCTGAAATTTTGTCTATATATGCTAGAATATATAAATGCACTCAGGAATACGTTCGTGGAAGAACCTAGTCATTTATGCGTTTAATGCTTTTTCTATTCCTCTTCTCGTCAAAACTCTTTTCTCGCCCTGGAAAATGGACAAAGGTTCCGGCGACCACTTATCTTTTTTTGAAAAAATCATTTTTTCTATTTTCTCCCGGTTTTTAGGGTTAATTGCTCGAATAATTTTGATAGTTTTTGGTTTAATTTTTACCATTCTGATTATTTTAACTTTTCCAATATTTTTAATTTTGCCGATAAATATTAGTATTGAATATCTAAAAAATTTGGGGAGTGTAGGTTCATCGCTTTCCTATGGAGATACTTATACTCTCTTTCTGCACAGTAAAGATGTAATTTCTCCCAGTTCACAAAAAATTTATGGCAAAGAAAAAGCGCTTCGCATGATTGAACGAGGACTTTCCAAAGAAAGCAACCGCAATGTTCTTTTGGTGGGAGATACGGGGGTTGGTAAGTCAACTTTGATAGCTTATCTCGGACGTTTGGGCCAGTCAGGCTTGTCTTCTCCGGAGATTCGCCAACATCGAGTGGTGGAATTGTTTGTCGAAGGAATTAATTTAATAGATTTTGAAAAATGTTTAAAGGAGGCAGCCTCTGCGGGCAATGTAATTCTCGTGATAGAAAATATACATTCTTATGAAGCCTTGTATGAAAAGCTCATGCCTTATCTACACATGCCTCATTTGGGAATAATCGTCACGACTGATTTATCAAATTACGACCAAGTGTTAAAAAATTATCCAGAATTTCTTTCAAAATTTGAAAAAGTGGACATTCTGGAAACAGACGAAGAAGATACGGTGGCAATTCTTTTAAATAACGCTCAAAAAATGCATGTGAGAATAGACCAAGATGCGGTAGAAGAAATAGTAAAATTGACTGACCGTTTGATTGGCAATCAAGCAGAACCCTTGAAATCTATTTCCGTCTTGGAAGAGTTACAAACCATGAGAAAGAGAATAACTATTTCCGATGTGAGACAAGTCGTATCTGACAAGACAAACATACCAATCGGAGATATCGGTACCGATGAAAAGAAAGTACTCGTAGAACTTGAAGCTTCAATGGAAAAAAAGATTATTGGCCAAGATGAAGCAGTCAAAGATGTGGCCGAGGCATTGCGACGTTTACGTACCGGTATTGCCGATCACACCAAGCCAGCCGGGAGCTTCCTTTTCTTGGGGCCGACGGGAGTTGGAAAAACTTATACGGCAAAAATTTTGGCGGAAAGTTATTTCGGCAGAAAAAACGCCATGATTCGTTTTGATATGAGTGAATTTTCAAGCGGAAGTTCCATGACTGCTTTTACTGAAAGATTGACTTCTGCTGTTGAAGAAGCGCCACTCTCTTTGATTTTCTTTGATGAGCTTGAGAAAGCAAATTCTTTAATTCATAACTTACTTTTGCAAGTGCTTGATGAGGGGCGCTTGACTCGCTCTTCTGGCAGGGAGGCAAGTTTTAAAGACGCGATAATTATTGCCACATCCAATGCCGGGAGTGCAGAAATTATCGCTAGTCCAGAAATTGATAAAAAAATATTAATTAACGATTTGATAAGAAACGGAATATTTGCTCCGGAATTTTTAAACAGATTTAACAGTATCGTGCTTTTTAAACCACTCAACCAAGACGAAGCCAGAAAAATAACCACATTGTTGCTGAATGAGTTTGCGCAAAATCTTTTGAATGATAAAAAAATTACGTTAGAGATTACCGACGCTTTGATTGAAAAAGTCGCATCTGCGGGATATGACCCGGAATTTGGCGCTCGTCCAATCAAACGTGCGATGGAACAAATTGTGGAAAACAAAGTAGCCGAATACATCATGGCTGGCAACACCGGAGGCAGTATAAAAATACTTTAAAAAATAATTTTAAAAGGGCGGACGCATTGCGCGTCCGCCCTTTGGTTTTCCTCTTGGCTTGGGGCCAAGAGGGGATTGATTTAAGATGTAGTAGTCGTGGTGTGCACGACGAAGTGTCCGCGTTCTCCCGCGTCCTCGGTGGTCACAGGTGTTGTGAACACCCCAAGTTCTCGACCATCTCCGACAACATGAAACCCGTCCTCCTGACGGTCACTTGTCGTGGTCGTTTTGAACGGACCAAACCTGCGCATTGTTACCGTAGAAGCCGGGGTTTCCTGAGAAGTAGCTGGCGCTACTGGCACCTGAGCTGGCGTAGATGTTGGTGCAACAGGAACTGGGGCAGGCGTTGGAGGTGCCTCAGGAGTTGGTGTCGTTTCTTGAACCGGCGGAGTTGGTGATAGCAATCTGGCTATTGCTCCTGCCAGCCAGACGATAGCAGCAAAGAGCATCATTCCAATCGCAATCAAGGCTGCAAGTGCCAACAAGAAAGCGAGTAATTTCTCTTGCAAGTCAAAGGTCCCTGCGCCTTCTGTCTTAGGATACGATACTGTGTTGGGGCAGGTTACTCCCATTGGAACAATCGAGATCTGATTCCCACAAGACACCAGATACCTGGGTCTGTCGGTTTCATCGGCCCACACTTCAGTACCTACCTCAAGATATTTAGCCTCGAAGGTGTGCCGGCTGCGGAGCTCGTTGTAGAAGAAGCCGCGATACTTCAGCGTCTCCTTGTGGAGCTTGAGTAAGCGAGCTTCGTGTTCAGACAAGGGATGTCCGACAGGCACGAAATCAATGCCCATTGGGATCGTCCACGTTGTTCCATCGACGACCATCTGTTTGTACTGGTCGTAGCTTTGTGTGGGGAGGACGGTGAATGTCTTGCTGCTCGACACCTGCGAAGTGCAGGCAGTCAAGACAACGATTAGAAGCGTTGCGGCAAGTCTGGTGGCGAACGAACCCCATTTCTTCATTGTCTTTGCTCCTCCGAGCATACATCTTATTGAATTTTGACGGAACGCGTTACGTATATAATTATAGCAGAATATTGTCTATCTGTCAATAGATAAAACGGTCAAAATTAAAGAGCTAGAATTGCAAAAAAGCCTTTTAAATATAAATATTAATCCTGACTTTTCGTAGTTGGAGTTTTGGATTTGGTGACAATCTCGTCAATGATTCCGTATTTTTGCGCTTCGTCGGAATCCATAAAGAAATCTCTTTCTACATCTTTTTCTACTTGCGCCAAAGATTTGCCAGTATTTTTTGCCAAAAGTTTATTTAGATTGTCTCTCGTTTTCAGAATGTGTTTGGCCGTGATGGCTATGTCTGATGCTTGCCCTTCTACTCCGCCCATCGGTTGATGAATCATGACTTCAGCATTCGGTAAAATAAATCTCTTGCCCTTTTTTCCTGCAGAGAGAACAATGGCTGCGCCAGAAGCGGCAAGGCCAACGCAAAAAGTAGATACATCCGGGCGGACATGGTTCATGGTGTCTACTATTGCCATCGTAGAAGTGACAGAGCCACCAGGAGAATTTATATAAAGTGAAATATCTTTCTTTGAATCTTCGGATTCCAAAAACAAAAGCTGAGCAATAATGATATTTGCAGTGTTATCGTCTATTGGCCCAGCTAAAAAGACAATACGCTCACGTAAAAGGCGAGAGTAAATATCGTAAGCTCTTTCGCCAAACTGGCTTTTTTCAATTACGGTTGGGATTAACATGCGTCTATAATACACTCGTTTTTTTATTAAATCAAGACATTAGAAAAAATTTTTGCTACTATACAATCATGCTTCTTACGCCATTTTATGACCCTGAAAAGTCTTACGAAGAAAATTTTGAACAAGGACCATTTGGCGCTTTTGCCGACGGCGAAATTTTGGAAGATAAAGGCGAACCGATGTTCAATTTTTTTGGCCACAAAGTTTTTTCACCTTTTGGGATTCCTGCTGGTCCATTAATAAACGGTAAATTTGTTCAAGCTGCATTGGATAAAGGTTTTGATATTTGTGTTTATAAAACTGTCCGGACGCAAAAGTATCCATGCCATCCTTGGCCGAATGTGCTAGCAATTAAAATTGAAGGTGATCTAACATTACAGAAAATGAAAGATGGTGTTTTTGTAGATAAAAATAATGAAAAAATTCCCGAACTTATTACCAATTCTTTTGGGGTGCCGTCTTTTGCTCCAGAATTTTGGCAAAAAGATTTGAATAAATTAATACAAAATACTCGTTTGGGACAAATCGTAGTTGGAAGTTTCCAGGGGACAAGTTGGGAAAAAGGAAATACAGAAGCATATATTGCGGATTTTGTATTGTGCGCAAGGCTGTTAAAAGAAACAGGGGTAAAAGTTATGGAAGTGAATTTGAGTTGTCCAAATGAAGGTTCTAGCCACTTGCTTTGTTTTGATGCAGGAAAAACCATAAAAATAATAAAAGCAATTAAAGAGGAAATTGGGTTAATCCCGTTAATCGCTAAAATTGCATATTTTTCAGATACAGAAAGTCTTAAGAATCTAGTAAAAGAAATGGGGGATTTAGTTCAAGGAATTTCCTCTATAAATACTATGTCGGCTAAAGTTTTGGATGAAAACAACGAACAAGCTTTACCAGGCGAGGGTAGATTGATAAGCGGTTTGTGTGGGCATGCAGTGAAATGGGCTGGATTGGATATGGTGAAAAGATTAAAAAAACTACGAGAGGAGTTGGGCTACTCATACACTATTATAGGAGTCGGTGGAGTAACCACTCCTGATGATTTTTTTGAATACCGAAATGCCGGAGCGGATATCGTCATGTCGGCGACCGGAGCGATGTGGAATCCTTACCTTGCGCGGGAGATAAAAGAAAGGTTAAGATAAATTTATGCGAAATGTAATAAATATTTTAGAAAAAGTTGGCGCAATCAAGAGAGAAAGTCATTTTGTTGGTACTTCCGGCAGACACATGTCGGTATATGTCAATAAAGATGCACTTTTACTCCACACGAAAGATGTATCGAAAATCGGCAAATTGTTTGCCCAAAAATTTAAAAATAAAAAAATAGAAATTGTTGTAGCTCCTGCTGTCGCAGGTATTCCGTTTTCTCAATGGACTGCGTATCACCTAAGCAATGTTACTAAAAAAGAAGTTCTGAGTGCATTTACCGAAAAAACTTCTGAAAATGATCAAATATTTAAACGCGGTTATGACTTTGCTGTGAAAGGTAAGCGGGTTTTGGTGGTGGAAGATACCACAACCGTTGGCAGCTCAGTCAAAAAATTAATACAAAGTGTGAAGAAAGCCGGAGGCAAAGTTGTTGCCGTCGGTGTGATGATAAATCGGGATCCCAAATTGGTTAATACAAAAAGTATCGGTGCTCCATTTTATTCACTTGGAGTTTTGAAAGTTCCTTCCTATGAAGCAAAAAATTGTCCGCTGTGCAAGGCTGGAATAACTGTAAACACACAATTTGGACACGGTAAAAAATTTTTAGAAGAGCAGAAAAATAAAAAATGATTATTGATAAATACAACAAAAGAGCAAAAAAAATAGAATCCCTGCTTTGCGTAGGGCTCGATACTGATTTTAATAAAATTCCTAAAAGATTTTTGCAGAAAAAGTTTCCACAGTTCGAGTTTAATAAATGGATTATAAAAGAAACTCATGAATATGCTTCCGCTTATAAACCAAACAGCGCATTTTACGAAGCGCGTGGAGAAAAAGGAATACGAGAATTAAAAATGACGATGGATTTTTTAAATAAAAATTATCCAGAAATTTTTACTATTTTGGATGCAAAAAGAGCAGATATTGGAAACACAAACAACGGTTATGTGACTGCGATTTTTGACTGGCTCGGCTTCGACGCCGTGACGCTACATCCATATTTAGGACAAGAAGCGTTACAACCATTTTTGGAGAGGAAAGATAAAGCTTGCATAATTCTTTGCCGAACATCAAACGAAGGAGCGAAAGAGTTTCAGGATTTAGACGTTGGCACGAAAAAACTTTGGCAAATTGTCGCAGAAAGAGTTTCAAAACAATGGAATAAAAATAACAATTGCATGCTCGTGGTGGGAGCGACTTATCCGAAAGAGATGAAAAAAATACGTTCTATCGTGGGCGAGATGATTTTTTTGGTTCCCGGAATTGGAGCACAACAGGGAGACCTCAAAGCTGTGATAAAAGCAGGATTAAATAAAAACGGACTTGGACTAATCATAAACTCTTCACGCGGAATTATTTTTTCTAAAAATCCCAAAAATGAAGCGAAAAAACTTTGTGAGGGAATCAGAAAAGATATGAATATTTCCCTTTAAGTTATCCACTTGCTTCTAGTTTTTAAAATGCTACCATTTCTCCTAATGCAAAGAATAAAGAAAAATTTTAAAAACCTGACAAACTCTCTATTTTATATTTTCTTCTTTCGCACTCCCAATATACTTTCTGTTATTAAAGCCCCTAGAGGGGTTATTTTTTTGTCCAAACGAGTAGGTGAATATAAAATTTATGCTTAGCATAGAAGGCATTATTGTGAATACACGAGAATGTAAAAAAGGCCGAATTGAAATCGACCAAGAGGTTGGAATTATTACCAAAATTGGTGAGCCGACAGGAGTCGCCGATTTAGTATTTAATAAAGGCGAATTAATTTTTCCGGGGTTCGTGGATTTACATGTGCATGCAAGAGAAGACACGAGTCATACCCAAGATTACAAGGAAGATTTTAGGACAGCAAGTGAAGCAGCAATAAATGGTGGTGTGATAGCTTTTATGGAAATGCCAAACAATCCAATCCCACCAGTTGATGATGAAAGTTATAAAAACAAAAAAAAATTAACTAAAAATGCTAAAGTGGAAGTTGTGATTTATGCGGGGATTGGAGAAAACACTAAACCGTTGTCTCAAAACGTGCCTTATAAAGTTTTCATGGGGCCTTCCGTTGGGGATTTATTTTTTCACTCACTTGTGGACTTAGAAAAAGTTTTAGCTCAATACAAAAATTGTTCGGTAAGTTTTCATTGTGAAGACCCAAAAATATTAGAAGAAAATAAAAATGAAATTCTACATGAAAAACGTCGACCAAAAGAAGCAGAAACCAAAGCCATAGATTTTGCGCTTCAAATGATTGAAAAATACAATCTGCAAGGGAAAATTTGTCATTGCTCCACCAGAGAAGGAATCGAAAAAATAAGAAATGCGAAAATTCGTGGAGTTAAAGTTGTGGCAGAAGTTTCCCCACATCATTTATATTATGATTCCGAAATGTTAACAGAGAAAAATCGTAAATGGCTGCAAATGAATCCGCCACTTCGAAGCAAAGAAGATAGAGATTTTTTGATTGAATCTTTAAGGAACGGAACGATTGATTTTCTGGCCACGGATCATGCTCCGCACACCAAAGAGGAAAAAATAAAAGGGACTTCCGGCACGCCCCAGCTGGATACTTATGGACCTTTTGTGACTTGGCTCATGAAAGAAAAAAATTTTACTCCAGAAATTATTGCGAAAATTTGTAGTTGCAATGCAGGTAATTTTATAAACCAATTCACAGACAATCAATATGGGGAAATTAAAGAAGGTTTTGCTGGATCTTTAACTGTTCTTGATATGAATGAACCAGTAACGATTACAAAAGAAAAATTAAAAACAAAATGTAAATGGTCACCTTTTGAAGGAGTGACTTTTCCAGGCAGTGTCGCAATGACCATAATTAAAGGGGAAATTTACAATGCCAAATAAGAAAATAGCCCACGCATTGGCGGGGCAAGCAAAATTAATATTAAAAGATGGTACTTCATTTGAAGGGCAATCTTTTGGTGGAGAAAAATCCGTTGCCGGAGAAGTAGTTTTCGCGACAGGAATGGTGGGCTATCCCGAAGCTCTGACCGACCCTTCTTTTAAAGGACAAATACTAGTTTTAACTTTTCCGTTAATTGGGAATTATGGTGTGCCGAAGAAAGATTCATGGGAATCAGAAAAAATTCAAGTGTCCGGGCTAATCGTTTGCAATTATATAGATACACCCTCACATCATGCGAGCGTTATGACACTAGGTGAATGGTTTAAAAAAGAAAATGTTCCGTTAATTGAAATAAAAGATACCAGGATGTTAACTCAAAAATTACGTAGCGAAGGTGTCAGTCTGGGCAAGCTAATTATCGGGGGGAAAAATACTGTTTTTGTTGACCCAAATTTGAAAAACTTGGTAGCGGAAGTTAGTACCAAAAAAATATCTTTTATCGGGAAAGGGGAGAACACCATAGTCCTTTTAGATTGCGGTGTAAAGAAAAATATTATCAGGAGATTGGTGGCGAAAGGTTTTAGAGTTGCCATAGTGCCATTTAATACAGATATAACAAAATTGAATTTCCCTTTTGCCGCCGTGGTAATCTCCAATGGTCCCGGAGATCCCCAAAAAGTAAAAATTACCATTAATAATGTAAAAAAAATAATTGCTAAAAATATTCCAACTCTTGGCATCTGTTTAGGAAATCAAATTTTGACGCTAGCCTGCGGAGGGACGACTTACAAAATGAAATTTGGTCATCGTAGTCAAAATCAACCAGTGGTGGAGATGGGCACAAATAAATGTTATCTCACAACGCAAAATCACGGATTTGCGGTAGATAAAATTCCAGAAGGTTTCAATAAATGGTTTTATAATGCGAATGATCAAACAAATGAAGGCATTATCCACAAAAATTTACCTTTTATGTCCGTGCAATTTCACCCTGAGAGTTCCCCGGGACCGCTTGATACGGATTGGATTTTTGATTATTTTTTAAAAAAATCTGGTCTTATAAAATAATATGGAGAAAAATAAAAAATTAAAATTAATGAAAAAAATATTAATCCTGGGTTCAGGCGCTTTGAAAATCGGCGAGGCCGGTGAATTTGATTATTCCGGCAGTCAAGCAATTAAAGCCTTGAAAGAAGAAAAGAAGGAGATTATTTTAGTGAATCCAAACATTGCCACTTTTCAAACTTCCAAAACTCTGGCCGACCAAGTTTATTTTTTGCCGGTGGACGAATATTTTGTGGAAAAAGTCATAGAAAAAGAACGACCAGACGGTATCATGCTTTCTTTCGGTGGCCAAACAGCTTTAAATTGCGGGTTGGCGCTTTTCAAAAAAGGTGTTTTTAAAAAATACGGGATAGAAGTTTTAGGCAGTCCCATTTCTTCCATCATTTTAACCGAAGACCGAGAAGAGTTTGCGAGACACCTAAGAAGTATTGATGTTCCGGTGCCACCTTCCGGTAGCGCTGTGAATTTAAAAGAAGCGCAAGTTGTTGCGAAAAAAATCGGTTTTCCTCTGATGGTGCGGGCGGCTTTTGCTTTGGGTGGGCAAAAGTCCGGAGTTGCCCATGACGAAAAAGAACTGGAGGAAATCGTCAAAGGAGCATTGTCTGTTTCCCCGCAGGTTTTAATTGAAAAGTACTTGCACCATTTTAAAGAAATTGAATACGAGGTGGTGCGTGATACTTCTGGCAACACTGTGACGGTTTGTAATATGGAAAACTTAGACCCACTTGGCATTCATACCGGAGATTCGATTGTTGTTGCTCCGAGCCAAACATTAAACAACGAAGAATATCATAGATTGCGAGAAGCAAGCATTAAAATTGTGCAAAGTTTAAAAATAGTCGGTGAGTGCAACGTACAATTTGCCTTAAATCCGACCCCTCCCAACCCTCCCCTTAATAAGGGGAGGGCGAAGGGTGGAGTAGATTATTTTGTGATTGAAGTAAATGCGCGTCTTTCTCGCTCAAGCGCTTTGGCATCCAAAGCTACCGGATATCCGCTGGCTTATGTTGCCGCAAAACTTGCTTTGGGGAAAACTCTGCTTGAGATAGAGAACAAAATCACAAAAGTTACCCAAAGTTTTTTTGAACCGGCGCTGGACTACGTGGTGGTAAAAATACCTCGATGGGATTTAGTAAAATTTGTCGGCGCAGTGGAAAAGATAGGTAGTGCTATGAAATCCGTCGGGGAAGTGATGGGAATCGGGCGAAGTTTTGAAGAGGCACTAGGGAAAGCAATTCGCATGCAATCCGGCAACACCGAAAGTGTCACTGACAATGGTTTTAAAAATAAGCAGGAACTAAATTTCTTTCTGAAAACGCCAACCCCTAGGAGAATATTTGCAGTGGCCGAAAGTATAAAAAAAGGCATGACAGTGAAAGAAATTCATAAAATAACAGGCATCGATTTGTGGTTTTTATATAGAATAGAAAATATCGTAAATATAGAGAAAAATTTTATCAAAAATCGTTTACATTCTTTTAATAAAGAAAGTATCCTCCTTTTAAAACAGAATGGTTTTTCGGATAAAAAAATTGGAACTTTGTGTGGTAAAAAAGAATTGGAAATTCGTAAATTACGTATCAGTTTGGGAGTTAAACCATTTATTTTTGCGATTGATACTTTGGCGGGAGAGGTGCCAGCTAAAACCAATTATTTATATCTGACATATCACGGCATGCACAATGATGTCTCTCCAATAGGAAAGAATGCAATTGTTGTGTTGGGTAGTGGGCCATATCATATTGGTTCTTCCGTAGAATTTGATTGGTCATGTGTACATGCCGGGCTTGCACTTCGTAGACACAAAAAAGCATCCATCATCATAAATTGCAATCCGGAAACTGTTTCGACTGATTATGATATGTCAGATAGATTGTATTTCGAAAACTTATCTTTTGAAACGGTCGCAGATATTTTTGAATTTGAGAAAGCGGATGGACTAATTATTTCTGTCGGCGGACAAAGGCCAAATAATTTAGCCAAGCAAATTGCAGAAGCCGGTTTTAATATTTTAGGAACCAAGGCGGTAGATATTGACAGGGCAGAAGACCGCAATTTGTTTTCTGCTTTACTGGACAAACTGAACATCTTGCAACCAAAATGGCAGAGTTTTACCTCGCGTCAAGAAGCCGAAAAATTTACTGAGCGCGAAGGTTTCCCGGTTTTGGTTAGGCCCTCTTATGTTCTTTCCGGTTCGGCCATGCGAGTGTGTTACAACAAGGAACAATTATATAATTTTATAAACAAAGCTGCCGTGCTTTCTCCGCTTCATCCCGTAACTATTTCTAAATATATAGAAAGTGCCAAGGAACTTGAATTTGATGCGGTCGCGCAAAACGGCGCATTGATGATTTATGGTATTTCAGAACATGTTGAAAATGCCGGAGTACACTCCGGAGATGCGACAATTGTCTATCCATCACAGAGAGTATATGCTTCCACCGAGTTTCAATTGAGAGAAATTGCCAAAAAAATTGCGCAGGAACTTTCCATAACCGGACCATTTAATATTCAATTTTTAGTAAAGGACAATCGTCCTTTTGTGATTGAAGTAAATGTGCGAGCCAGTCGTACTTTCCCGCTTTTATCAAAAGCCATGGATACGAACTTTGCGGAATTTGCCGTTGATAGTTTTTTTGGGAAAGCCAAGCCCCATCAATTTATCTATCCGAAAAGCGTGATTGTAAAAAGTCCACAATTTTCCTTTTCCAGATTGCTTGGCGCCGACCCAATATTGCGAGTGGAAATGTCTTCAACCGGCGAGGCGGCTTGTTTTGGGAGAGATTACGATGAAGCTTTATTAAAATCAATTTTGAGTACCAATAAATTTGATTTTAAAAATAAAAATGTCTTACTTTCACTGGGCGGAGAATTAAATAAAGCTAAATTTCTGGAAGCAGCCAATATTTTAATTTCCATGGGCTATAATATTTTTGCGACAGACACCACTGCTCTGTTTTTAAAGAAGTATAATATAAAGTGTGAAACAGTTCGCAAAGCATATCAACAACTTCCGAATGCGATTAATATAATAGAAAGCAAAAAAGTTTCCTTTGTTGTTTCTTTGAGCAAGACAGGAAATACAATAGAAAATGGAAAAGAAAAAGGAGGGCATGTGGAGAGTGACGGCTTCCATATCCGTCGAGCCACCGTTGATAGCCAGATTCCTTTATTTACCGATTTACATCTAGCCCGCGCTTTTATTAAAGCCCTAGCGCATTACCCGGTTGAAAATTTAGAAATTAAGTCTTACAAAGAATATTTATGAAAAACATTATTTCAGCCAGGCAATTTAAAAAAGAAGATGTAGAAAAGATTCTAGCTACAGCAGAAAAGATGGAACAAGAATGCAAAAGCAATAAAGTACAAAAATTATTAACAGATAAGATTGTGGCATGTATTTTTTTTGAGCCTTCAACCCGCACTCGTTTGTCTTTTGAGACAGCTGCCTTAAAACTCGGGGCGCAAGTTATTTCCGCAGAAAATGCCACGGCTAATTCTTCGTCCTATAAAGGTGAAAGCATTGAGGACACCACTAGAATGCTTTGTGCTTATGCGGATGTTATTGTGATGCGTCATCCTAAAGAAGGTATCCTAGAAAATGCCTCCAAAGTAGCTACTAAACCTTTAATCAACGCTGGCGATGGAGCCAATCAACATCCATCACAAGGACTTTTGGATCTTTATACTATCAAAAAAGAGCATGGACGACTCACCAATTTAAATATTGGCTTTGGTGGAGATTTGTTAAACAGTCGAACATTAAAATCTCTCGTTCCGTTTTTGCGATTTTACGAAGGTAATAAATTTTACTTTATTTCACCGAAAGAATTAAAATTGCCGAAAGAATTTATTCAAGAACTGAAAGATGCCAATGTTGAATTCAAAGAGATGCAAAGTTTAGAAGAAGCCTTACCGGACCTGGATGTGCTTTATATGACCAGAGTGCAGAAAGAACGTTTTGCAAACCTTGCCGACTATGAAAAAGTCAAAGATTTATTTATTTTGAAAAAATCTCACTTAAAAAACTTGAAAAATAATGCAATCATCATGCATCCCTTGCCGAAAATAAACGAGATTGAATTGGAGGTTGATGCTGACCCACGCGCTGATTACTTCCGTCAAGCGCAAAACGGTCTCTATGTGCGCATGGCGTTATTTCTTTACGTGTTTGGTTTATAACCTTTATTGATTTTCCAAAAACTGAAAGATTTTTTCGTTGGTGAGCACGTTCTCGGCGTGCATTGCTGCGCGTTCCGGGTCCGCTTCCTTGTAATGTTCCAAAATGGCAGCGACTTCGCGTGCAACTTGTTCGGGATCGGCAGTAATTTTTTCCTCTTTTGCTATTTCATTTAACACAAGGGCAAGTTTCGCTTTTTTCTCAGCATCTCCGCGAAATTCTTTTCTCAAATCATCAATTGTTTTATTAAGATGTTTTAAATAATCTTCAAACTTGAGACCCATCTGGGTAATATCTGATTCCATTCGATATAAAATTTTATCTAGCTCAACTTCAATTAAAATTTCAGGCGTCTCTATTGCGCTCTCCTCAATTATTTTTTCAATTATTTTTATTCTGGTTTTTTCTTTTTGAGCATTTTCTTTTTCCAGTTTAAGATTTTCCTTTAATTTTTCTTTAAAGTCCTTAACATCTTTAAAAGGTCCGAGCGCCTGCACAAATTCATCATTGAATTCGGGAAGTTCTTCTTTGGTTTCTGTTTTGATTTCGGTATTCTCGACGTCCGACGTTGGGGCATCTTTAACGTCGGACGTCTGGACTGCCACTTCTGCCATATGTATTTTTGGAGCGCGAGATTTTCGTATATCCATTATAGTATTTTCTAAATCTTCATCCGTGACTGCGACATTTTTTTCTTCGTCGGTAATTTTAGAAATTATTTCCTTGGCAATTTTTTTGTAGTCAGGAAGTTTCATCTCCGGTATTACTGCGGTTTTGATTTTAAAACCGAGCGGGTTTTTTCTAGCTAGTTTTAGGATAGAAATTTCCGGACGACTGATTGCGTCAATTTTATTTTCATCAATAATTTTAGGATAGTGTTCATTCAAAGCGAGCTCTGCCATCTCTTCTAAGATTTGAGATTCTGGGACTTTGGAAAGCAAAACGCTTTCTGGAATTTTTCCAGGGCGAAAGCCATCAATTTTTATTGTTTCTCCGATTCTTTTTACCGCTTTGGAAAAATAAGTCTCAAAAATATCTGCTTCCAGCTCTCCTTCAATTTCTATTTCACTTTTTGGTAATTTTGTTATTTTTATTTGCATATGTTGTTTAAATAAAAATCTTTCTCGGTATAGTTTTTATTCAACACGCATAAAATTCTGCTGAATTTTTGCTTTGCTCGGCTACCCGCTCATCGAGTCTGAGACTCTCAGAGTCGAATGACCTGCACAAAGTTTCATAAAAACTACACCTTCGACAATTTTTATTTAGATTAAGAAGATGACTAAAAGCAAGGCCACGATGTTCAAGATTTTAATCATCGGGTTGATGGCCGGACCGGCGGTGTCTTTGTAGGGGTCACCCACGGTGTCTCCGGTGACTGCGGCCTTGTGCGCTTCACTGCCTTTGCCGCCAAAATTTCCTTGTTCAATATATTTTTTTGCATTATCCCAAGCACCTCCACCGGAAGTCATGGAGATTGCGACGAATAGTCCGGTGATAATGGAACCAACCAACAATCCACCCAAAACTATTAAACCGTTAGTTTTTCCGAAAATTAAAATTACTAAAATTGGCGCAAGAACGGGAATCAATGCAGGCAGAATCATTTGGTGTATCGCTTCACCTGTGATAATGGAGACAGCTTTTGCATAATCTGGTTTTGCGCTACCTTCCATGATTCCTTTTATTTCTCTAAACTGTCGGCGAATTTCTTCCACTACTTTGCCGGCAGTTTTTCCGACAGCTTCCATGCAGAGTGCGCCGAAATAATATGGTAATAACCCACCCAAGAAGAGACCGACAATTACATAAGGATTACTTAAATCAAAGGAAATACTTTTTCCAGCTTTTACAATTTCTTCGGTGTAAGAAGCAAAGAGCACGAGAGATGCGAGTCCTGCGGAACCGATTGCATAACCTTTAGTAACAGCTTTAGTGGTATTACCGACAGCATCGAGTGGATCAGTCACATCACGAACTTCCTTTGGAAGTTCAGCCATTTCGGCAATTCCTCCGGCGTTATCGGTAATTGGACCATATGCATCAATTGCCACAACAATACCGGTCATAGAAAGCATGGACATGGCAGCGACAGCAATACCGTAAAGTCCGCCGTAGTAATAACTTATGATGATCCCTAGAACAATCGTGATTAATGGCAACGCGGTAGATTTCATGGAAACAGCTAATCCTTGAATCACATTTGTTCCGTGTCCGGAGACGGATGCCTTTGCAATGGATTTAACAGGAGAATATTTTGTAGAAGTAAAATATTCGGTGATTACGACGAGAGCTCCGGTGACAAAAAGACCAACCAGAGAGCAGATGAATAAATTCATTACAGAGTATCTGCCGTTGCCTGACATCAATAGTTTTGTAACAGGATAGAATGCTATAGCAGCGATTACTCCAGCAGCGATTAGTCCTTTATATAAAGCTCCCATGATGTTGTCTGACTGATTCCCTTTTTTACTCAATCGAACAAACCAAGTTCCGATGATGGATGCAAAAATTGCAATACCACCAATCACGAGAGGGTAGACAAGTGCATTTTGAAAACCGGCAAAAATAAGTGAGCCCAAGAGCATTGTGGCGACGGAAGTGACCGCATAAGTTTCAAACAAGTCAGCGGCCATTCCTGCACAGTCTCCGACGTTGTCTCCGACATTGTCCGCAATCACCCCTGGATTTCTAGGATCATCTTCCGGAATTCCAGCTTCGAGTTTTCCCACGAGGTCCGCGCCGACATCCGCTGCTTTAGTAAAAATTCCTCCACCCAGTCTGGCAAAAACCGAGATGAGCGAAGCGCCAAAACCAAGTCCGACAAGGGCTGTCACATCTTTGGTAATTGCATAAAAAACGGTTACTCCAAGCAGAGCCAGGCCAACGACTAAAAGTCCGGTAACTGTGCCACCCTTGAAAGCGAGAGAAAGAGCTTCATTGATTCCACCGCGAGCGGCTTCGGTGGTGCGAACATTTGCTCGAACGGAAACATTCATACCGATGTATCCAGCCAAAGCAGAAAAGACTGCTCCAACTAAAAATCCACAAGCCATCGTCCAGCCGAGTTTTGGCACCGAGCCGATGATAAAAAAAAGAACTACCGCAATCATGCCGATAGTTTTATATTGTTTATTTAAATAAGCACTCGCGCCTTCTTGAATCGCTTTGGCGATTTCTTGCATACGAGCATTACCGGCGCTCTTTTTTAATATTGTTTTCGCTAAAAATAAACCGTAAACGATAGCTATCACCGCACTCAACATTGCAAACAATAAAAAGTTACTCATATTTTTTATTTCCCGCTAAGGCAGGACAAATTACTTAATAATAATTTTTTATTCTTCTTTCTCACCTGCGTGGGCAGGTTTCACTTCTACTTTATCTCCATTGGTTGTGGCCATTTCTTTTCCGTCGCCTTTTATATCTATTCTCCATCCGGTTAGTTTAGCCGCCAAGCGCACATTTTGTCCACCCTTGCCGATGGCTAGTGAAAGCTGGTCGTTTCCTACTTCTACTATTGCTTTGTGTTCGCCTTCATCCATTTCAATGGAAATAACTTTGGCTGGAGAAAGAGCGCTTGCGACAAATTGTTTGGCATCTGCCGACCACGGGATGATATCAATTTTTTCTCCGGACAGTTCTCCGGTGATAGTATTTACTCGGGTGCCTTTTTGCCCGACACAAGAACCGACAGCATCAATATGCTCATCGCTGGAGTAAACTGAAATTTTTGAACGTGCTCCGGCTTCGCGGGCTACTCCTTTTATTTCCACGACTCCATTTTCTATTTCTGGAGCTTCCATGGCAAAAAGACGTTCTATAAATTTCGGATGGGTGCGAGAAAGGCGCAAATTTATGCCACGCGGTGTATCTTCTACGCTATATAGGTAAGCTCTAATGCGTTGACCACGTTGCCAGTATTCTCCGGGAATTTGTTCTTCGGCCGGCAAAATACCTGTCGCTCGGTTGAAATCGACATAAACATTTCCTCGTTCAACTTTTTGCACGACACCGGAAATAATCTCACCTTCTTTGGTGCCATATTCATCGATAATGGAAGTGCGTTCTGCTTCGCGGATTTTTTGAATGATGACTTGCTTGGCAGTTTGCGCAGCGATACGTCCGTAATCATCTTTTTGTTCCAACGGAAAAATAATTTCATCATTGAGTTCTACCCCTTTTTTTATTTTTTTTGCGTCTTCGAGCAGAATGTGATGTTCGGCATTAAAATGTACGCGTTCATCTCCCGCATCTTTTACAGAATATTCTTCTTCGTGTTTTTTTTGTGTTTCGCCTATTTGGCTATGGCCGAGAGAATTTTCGTGATCCAAAATAGCGATAGTTTCATCAACCACGATTTTGACTTGAAAAAAATCTGTTTTGCCTGTGTCCAGGTCAAACTTGGCGCGGATGATTTGCCCCTTCTTGCCGTAATCTTTTTTATAAGCTGCAGCCATCGCTTGCTCAATGGCTTCCAATATTTTTTCTTTTGGAATTTTCCTTTCTTCCTCTAACTGCTCTAAGGCCGATTTAAATGTTTTTAGGTCCAACATATAATTATTGTATTAAGTTTTTTATTAAAAAAAGCCCTGTTTTGACAGGACTCCATACATAAAGCAGTCTATCATAAAAATTATTTCAAGACAAGGTGCTCAAAAAAGTTCATAGATGGGTTATACACACCAAAATATTTTACTTAAGTTGTTATATATATTATAATTATTGGAGTTAATCTTTTTTACTAATCAAAAAATAAATATGAAAAAGAAAATTTTTGTTTCTGGTTTGCTTATAGCAGTTATTGCTCTATTTGCTCTCTTTAATGTTTCCACGACAAAAGCATCATGCACTGGCAGTGGCTGTACTTCCAATGTCACCGTGGGTGCCAGTTCTACTAGTAGCAGTATTACCATTTCTGGAACTTTCTCAAGTGGCTATAACGTTCAAACTGTCACATGTGATAATACACTCGGATTAAGTCCTCCACTAGACATCTTCGAGTCGGGTGGTTATCTTTCATATACAATTGATGGAGTATCTGGAAGTATTCCTTCTAGTAATATTACCATTACACAAACGGCTTATAATTCAAGTTATAATAATTGTGGCACAAGTGATCATCCTGAGCAGGGAACATATTCTTTTACTTTAAATTCTAATCCATATCCAGGTTATGCGCCTTGGGGTTCTGTTACTTATCTTTCAGACGGTACTGCATCTTTTGGCTCTCCATCAACTACCTTAAATGATTCTTTTGTATCTCCACTTTCTCCGAGTATGCCGACTCAGATGAACACAAGCCAAGTAAGTGGGCCTTACATATTTACTATCAAAAATACCAGCACTGGCGCAACTCCTAATTGGGTGTCAGACCAAAAATCGATTTCTAAATCATCAGACTGTGGAGCAACTGATGGTCTCTATTCTTGTCCTACAACTTTAGGAGACACATGTACAGCCACGATCACAAATTATTCAAGCACAATCAAACTGAAAGATATTACTGGAGGCTTTAGTTCTAGTCCGAATCCCATACCATATAGTCAGACAACCACTCAGACGTGTAAATATAACTCTCAATCGTGTTTGGGTTCGTGTTCTTCTAGTGGTTCTTTTAACTGTAGTGCTAACGCTAGTAATTGTGGAATGTGTGGCGGAAGCTGGAATGGTCTCGCAAATTCATGTACTGTTAATGGAAGCGTAGGTTGCGGGACAAGTTCCAATGTCTGTCAGGCTGGATGTGGTGGAACGTGGAACAGCAATACCAACTGTAGTGCAGTATATACAGAATCTACTAGTGGTAGCGCCGATGTTGCTTCTAACGCAACAACAACTTTTTCCTTAAGTTCTTTAACTGCTCCATCTGCCGCTAAGACATACACAGAAATATGGCAGATGTTTAATGGAAGCACTGCTTTTGGCCCACAAATACCATTTACTATTATTGTTGGTACTATGTCGGGTACGATGAGTGCTACGGCTTGTACTGTTCCAGCTAATTCTGGTAGTGGTACTGTAAATTTAACTTGGAATGTTACAAATCCAGAAGTTCCAAATGGTTCTGCTATAACTAGTTCTGGTGTAAACGTCTTTTTGGGAGATTCTGGAACTAGTGTGCCAACGACTGTCCCATATGCTGGTAAAACTTTCTATCTTTACAATAATGCCAAATCGCTTGTTCCGACTTCTCCCAACGGTTCTGGCCTAACTGTTAATTGTACCTGCGCCGCCAACACAACTTGGAACGGAACTATCTGCTCTCCAAATCAAGAAGCTCTCACTGTCACTCCTGCCGGCACCGGCACCGGAACAGTCACCAGTAGTCCTGCCGGTATCAGTTGCGGTGCTGACTGTTCTCAAAGTTACAACTACAACACAGCAGTAGTTTTGACCGCCACCCCAACCACTGGCTCAACCTTCACCGGATGGACTGGAGCTTGCACCGGAACAGGCACATGTTCTCTTACCATGACTGCAGCTAAAGCAGTTACCGCGACGTTTACGCTAAACACCTACACCGTCACTCCTTCTGCCGGAACCGGAGGAACAATTTCTCCAAATAACGCACAAGTAGTTAATTACGGTTCCACCAAAGCTTTCACCCTCACCCCAAGTACCGGTTACTCCATCGGTACAACTACCGGTACTTGTCCTGCAGGTACACTATCTGGAAGTACTTACACCACGGGAGCAATTACCGCCAACTGTACGGTGATTGCAAACTTCACAATCAACACCTACAACGTCACCCCCTCTGCCGGAACCGGAGGAACAATTTCTCCAAATAACGCACAAGTAGTTAATTACGGTTCCACCAAAGCTTTCACCCTCACCGCAAGTACCGGTTACTCCATCGGTACAACTACCGGTACTTGTCCTGCAGGTACACTATCTGGAAGTACTTACACCACGGGAGCAATTACCGCCAACTGTACGGTGATTGCAAACTTCACAATCAACACCTACACCGTCACCCCTTCTGCCGGAACCGGAGGGAACAATTTCTCCAAATAACGCACAAGTAGTTAATTACGGTTCCACCAAAGCTTTCACCCTCACCGCAAGCACCGGTTACTCCATCGGTACAACTACCGGTACTTGTCCTGCAGGTACACTATCTGGAAGTACTTACACCACGGGAGCAATTACCGCCAACTGTACGGTGATTGCAAACTTCACAATCAACACCTACAACGTCACTCCTTCTGCCGGAACCGGAGGAACAATTTCTCCAAATAACGCACAAGTAGTTAATTACGGTTCCACCAAAGCTTTCACCCTCACCGCAAGCACCGGTTACTCCATCGGTACAACTACCGGTACTTGTCCTGCAGGTACACTATCTGGAAGTACTTACACCACGGGAGCAATTACCGCCAACTGTACGGTGATTGCAAACTTCACAATCAACACCTACAACGTCACCCCCTCTGTCGGAACCGGTAGTGGAACCATCTCTCCAAGTAACGTGCAAGTAGTTAATTACGATTCCAACAAAGCTTTCACCCTCACCCCCAGTACCGGTTACTCCATCGGTACAACTACCGGCACTTGTGGAGGTACATTGTCTGGAAGTACTTATACCACCGGAGCAATTACCGCCAACTGTACGGTGATTGCAAACTTCACTCAAATGACCGGCACGCTCACTCCAGCGACTATTTCTTGCACGATCTTATCCGGAGCAAGTACTTGTACGGTAAACTTAAATTGGAGTATAACTAACCCAATCGGAACTCCGACTGCGATTACGGCGACAGGAATGACCAACGTAAATGTAACAACAACTTTAACTAGTCCTCAATCAGGCACAGCAACCGGTTTAGTTGTGCCATATCCTGGTAGAACATTCTATCTTTACAACGATGCTATTCAACTCGACAGCAGCGTTGCTACAGCAACTTGTGCCGCCAACACAACTTGGAACGGAACTATCTGCTCTCCAAATCAAGAAGCTCTCACTGTCACTCCTGCCGGCACCGGCACCGGAACAGTCACCAGTAGTCCTGCCGGTATCAGTTGCGGTGCTGACTGTTCTCAAAGTTACAACTACAACACAGCAGTAGTTTTGACCGCCACCCCAACCACTGGCTCAACCTTCACCGGATGGACTGGAGCTTGCACCGGAACAGGCACATGTTCTCTTACCATGACTGCAGCTAAAGCAGTTACCGCGACGTTTAGTCAGTTAGTAATGACCGGCACCCTCACTCCACCCACCTCCTCCTGTATCATTCTATCCGGAGCAAGTACTTGCACGGTAAACTTAAATTGGAGTATAACTAACCCAATCGGAACTCCGACTGCGATTGCAGCAGTAGGAATGACCAACGTAAATGTAACCAATACAATCAGTCCTAGTTTTCAATCAGGCACAGCAAACGGTTTAGTTGTGCCATATCTAGGTAGGACATTCTATCTTTACAATGATGCACTATCACTGGCTACAAGTTCAGCTACAGCCACTTGTACTTCGGGAACAAGTTGGAATGGAAGTATTTGCTCTTCTTCTCCGAATGGAATGTCGGAATGTCCGGCACCCTCACTCCACCCATCACCTCCTGTATCATTTTATCCGGAGCAAGTACTTGTACGGTAAACTTAAACTGGAGTATAACTAACCCAATCGGAACTCCGACTGCGATTACGGCGACAGGAATGACCAACGTAAATGTAACCAATACAATCAGTCCTAGTTTTCAATCAGGCACAGCAAACGGCTTAGCTGTTCCATATGCTGGTAGGACATTCTATCTTTATAACAATGCTGTATCACTGGCGACAAGTTTATCGACTGCCACTTGTACTTCGGGCACAAGTTGGAATGGTAGCACTTGTGTTACTGCAACTTCTATTAACGGAGTTTGTGGTTCAGCAGACAATACAACTTACCCTTACAATTGGCCGGGCTATGGTTCTGACACTTTCTGTGAGTCAGGAACCCAAAGTCCTTCAGTTATTTCTTTCCCAGCACCAGGGGGAACTGCAAACTGGGAATGTTTACACGTAACTAGTGGCACAGACAGCATATGTTCAGCTAGCCAAGACGCAGCTCCTTCTGGAGGAAGTGTTTCTTGCTCTACTACAACCATTAATACTTGTACTCAAGGAACATTAGATGCTTCTAGTGAGAGTAGTACCTCTTCACAATGGACTTGGATTTGTGACAGTGTGCCAAGTGGCTCAACTGCTTCGTGTTCTATATTCAAGATGAAACCTACGTATATAGAGCAGTAGAAAAGAAAAATAATTAGCAAAAATTCCCCCGCAGGGGAATTTTTGCTATACTATATTTAATGCAAATCGATGAAGAACAGTTAAAGAAATTTATTTTAAAAAGCGGAATTATTTCCAAGACAGATTTTGAAGATGCGGTCAAAAAAGCTGAAGCAAAAAAACAAAAAGTCAGCAATATTTTGCTTTCCGATGGAAAAATTTCCGAAGCAGACTTGAAAAAGACAGAAGCTTCGGTGTTGGGCATACCTTTTATAAGTTTAATCAATCAGAAAATAGATTTCCCTGTTCTTTCTCTCATTCCGGAACCGATTGCGCGAAATTACAATATCGTTGCTTACAAAAAAAACGCAGATACCTTAGAAGTCGCCATGCTGGATGTTGATGATTTACCGGTTATTGATTTTATAAAAAAGCGTTCAGGGTTAAAAATACTTCCCAGACTTACTGATACTGCTTCGATGAAGTTTGTGCTGGTCCAGTATCGTCAAAGTTTAAAAGCGGAATTTAAAGATATTATCGAAAAGGAATCAAGCTCACTTAAAGTTTCCGCATCCGAAGACGGGGAAAAAAATGGCGAAAAATCAGAATCCGAATTGAAAGAAATGGCGGAGGATTTGCCGGTGGTAAAAATTGTAGACTCTTTGATTTTTCATGCAATCCTACAAAATGCATCCGATATTCACATTGAACCTGGAGAAAATGAACTCACTGTGCGTTATCGCATCGATGGTATTTTACACGATGCGATGGTTTTGGATAAAAATGCTTGTGCCGGAATTACGGCTCGCATTAAAGTTTTGTCCAATCTAAAACTGGATGAAAAAAGACTACCACAAGACGGTAGATTTAAAATAGAACAAAATGGAGAAAAGATTTCTTTTCGTGTTTCCACTTTGCCGACTTTCTTTGGTGAAAAAACAGTTATTCGAGTCTTGAAAGAAAATTCTCACGGTTTTTCTTTGGAAATTCTTGGTTTTCATGGAGAAGGATTGGAAAGAATACATAGCTCTCTAAAATTAAAAACAGGCATGGTCCTCGCGACTGGTCCGACTGGAAGCGGAAAAACGACCACTCTTTATACAATGTTGGATATTCTCAATAGACCTGAAGTAAATATTTCCACCGTGGAAGATCCGGTTGAATATCAAATGCCGAGAGTAAACCAAACTCAAGTCAAACCCGAAATTGGATTATCTTTCGCTAACGGCCTTCGCTCACTTTTACGTCAAGACCCGGATGTGATAATGGTGGGAGAGATTCGTGACGGGGAAACTGCTTCGCTGGCAATCAACGCTTCGCTCACCGGACACTTGGTACTTTCAACCATCCATACCAACTCCGCTGCTGGAGCCATTCCCAGGCTTATAGATATGGGGGTTGAGCCATTTTTAATAACTGCCACCGTCAAGACAATCATTGCGCAAAGATTGGTACGTAGACTTACTTCCAGTAAAGAAAAATACTTTTTATCACCGACGGAAATAGAAAATTTAGCAAAAATTGTTGACCTGGATAGAGCTCTTAGTTTTCTTAAAATAGAAAAAATTGTAGGGGAAAAAGATACTTGGGAAAAAATCCCTTTTTATAAACCTGTAAAATCTGCAGAATCCGAAGATGGTTATTCTGGTCGAGTTGGAATTCACGAAGTCTTGACCGTGTCCCAAACAATTCGAGAAATGATTTTAAAAAGTAGTTCACAAGACGACATAGAGATTCAAGCAAAAAAAGAAGGAATGATGACGATGTTGGAAGATGGGGTATTTCAAGCAGTTCTGGGTTTGATTTCCTTGGAAGAAATATTTAGAGTAGTTTCGGAGTAATCCCATTAGAAGCCCATCGCAAATTGAAATAGAAACAAAAAAATGAAATTAAGTTTTAAAAAAATTAATAATATAAAATATCAGGTACGTGAATTGATCGCGATCTGCTTCTAACGGGATGCTTTTTTCATACAGCGCAAAATCAAAGGAAGGAGAAGTCGTAGAGAGTGTTTTGGAAGCCACGGACCGTTTTGCGCTTTCTCGTGATTTGCGGTCTCGCGGTTTTACTCCTTTAACTATTGAAGAAAAAGGAAAAAATTTTTCCGATAGATTTGCGGATTTTTCTTCAAGCATTTTTTCCAAAGTAAAAGTCTCAGAACAAATTCTTCTTACAAAAAATTTAAGCGGAATGTTGAAAGCAGGTCTGCCACTTTCTAGAGCTTTGTCAGTATTAAAAAAACAGACGAAGAACGTCAGGCTCAGTGTGATTTTGACATCTATCGCCAGTGACATAAATGCAGGTGAAACTTTTTCCGCTGCTCTTGCAAAATTTCCGGAAGTATTTTCAAACCTGTTTGTCTCAATGGTGCGGGCAGGGGAAGAATCCGGAAATCTCGCCAATTCACTCTCCGATATCGGGGTAAATTTGGAAAAATCACATGCTTTAACGAAAAGAATAACCGGTGCGCTTATTTATCCTGGGATAATCATGTCGGCAATGATTGTAATTGGTGTTTTGCTTTTTGCTTTCGTAGTGCCAACCTTGGCAAATACTTTCAAATCACTTGGCGCAACACTCCCTTGGTCCACCCAACTATTAATATTTTTCGGTAATTTTTTCTCTCATAATTTAATTTTATCCTTTTTGATTATTTTTGGCGCAGGCGCTTCGATGTTTTTACTTTTTCGCGCCAAATTTATGGCTAAATATATTGATTTTATTATTTTAAGAATCCCGGTTATCAGCAACTTGACCAGAGAATTAAATACTGCCCGTACCGCCCGCACCGTTTCTTCCCTTTTATTTTCCGGAGTTTCTATCACCAGAGCAGTGGAAATTACCGAAGATGTCGTTCAAAATATTTATTATAAAAAAGTTTTACAGCAGGTAAAAATCGCGATCGAAAAAGGCGCTCCGTTTTCGGAAGTTTTTGAAGCGAATACAAACCTTTACCCCATCATGATGTCTGAAATGATTCAAGTTGGAGAGGAAACAGGAAAACTTTCCGACATGTTGCTCCAAATTGCGTTATTTTACGAAGAAGAAGTAGAAAACAAAACCAAAAATATGTCTACGATTATCGAGCCGGTGTTGATGCTCATTATCGGCGCCGGCGTGGGCTTTTTTGCCATTTCCATGATTTCTCCGCTCTATACAATACTTGGTAGCATCAATTAAATACTTTATTTTTTCTTGAGTTTTTTATAGGTAATAACAATTATTATTACAATTGCCAAGATGCCGATTAAGTAAAAAATAAAAAAATTACTTGTTGTGCTGGTGCTTGGTGGTGTAATGTTTGGAGTACTATTTTGAGTGCTTGAGATATTTTGTGCGGGTGCGTTGTCGGGTGTCGCAGTTGTATTGCTGTTTATGTTGCCCGAAATGTTTGCGTGCACGTCCGGGCTCGGCATCGGTTGTAATGATTTTGCATTTGGAAATATTGCTTTCATATATTTATTTGGTTAATTACTAATCCAGCTTATTTGTTTGTATCCGGAAGAAGAAAGAGGGAAGCCGGGAGGCGGGCCATACAAGAGATTATTGTCATAGGTATCACTGGTTGTTGCATAACCCGAGACATTATTGTTGTTTCCATCAACCCAATTCCAAGTCCATTGTCCAAAAGTCATGATTGCTCCGTAGATAGAAATATTATTTTTTATTGCGCCACTTGGATAATAATACATTTCCGCACTTCCGTTTTGCGCTATCAAGGCTCCGTCAATTTCTAAATTTGAAGGCGCTCCATAACTGACCACGATGCTGTTTTGCGCGAGTAGCCCCAAAACATCTGTGCCGTCTTTTGCTTGATAGGTTAAATTATTTTGGATGTAAATATTCGGAGCGGTACTTGGGACATAGGGTAAACTAGCTGCTGCCAACATCACTCGGCCATTTACCACTCCCTCTACCCAAGTGTTGTCTTCGATATAAATGATTCCATTACTCGGTATGGCGACTGTGTATTGTAAAGTTCTATTAGCATAATCAATATTTTCATTATGAGCATTGTTGTATACATCCCAGCCCGTTGGATCATTTACTAAAGAAGTAACTTTATAAACTGAAACCGTTCCATTACTATTAAAGACTAAAGAATAACCATTTGTATTTGAAGGTGGTAAATAAATTCCTCCACTTTGAGCTGAGCTTTTTAAGCTAGCCAAGTTTGAAGTAAGTGCGGAAAAATCGACTGATGGAACAGGGTATTGCCAAAAACTTTGCACGGCCTGACTTGCGCTACCCCACACTCCGTTTTCAGTATGCGGGCAAGGGCTACCTTGTCCGGAAGAACAAGTGTAGGTAGATTTTGCAGACATGATTGGAGCATTACCAACTCCGTCAAAACGAATTCCATTGTTGGATTGCATTTCTCCATTGACTGTCTCCGAAGGACCGATCCAAATAATGTCATTGCTGAGAAAAGAATAAACAGCTAAAGACGGAACTCCGTATTTTACCGTAACGGTTCTTTTTGCATTTGGATTGGCAGAAGTATTTCCAGTGGAAGCAATGGTGACAATTGTGCTTCCGTTGGATGGTGGAGTGATAGTCAAACTATATTGCCCTAAAATATTTTGTGTGTCTGTATCTACGTAATTATGCACATAAGGTCCGTTTGTATTTGTGCCATCTTTGTAGTCAGTGGGGAAATGCGCCAAATGCCATTGGTAATAATTTATTCCAGCCTCTGCTATCTGTAAAGCTTGTTCTTTACTGACAGTTTCCTTGATTAAATTATTCGTAGTGATAGCCCAAGAAATTATTGGTGGCATCACGATTGAGAAAACCGCAATAATAATCAGCAAAAGCACCAAGACATCGCCATTATTTTTTTGATTTTGCTTTGACATAATTTCTAATTACCTAAATTTGTTTTTAAATTTCTAATGCTTGCTCCGGCAGTTACGGTAAAGGTGCTGGCACCGGTAGGCGTGACATCTTTATTGACTATTAAATTTATTTTTATAAATCTTATCGCATTAATGTTAACCGGTTGAGTCAAAGCACTGCCACTTCCATTATAAGTTCCATCATAATAATAAAATAAAGGATTATTGCCCATAGACATCTGCGTGGATAGAGTGGTGATATTTTCTGTTTGCCCGACATAAGACAAGGGACTACCTCCAGGATTGGTAACGCCTTTATATAAAGTATTCCCAGATATGTAATATCGGATTTGTGATACGGTTCCATTTGTGTTATCTCCGGTAGAATAAAAAATCAATTGGGTATTACTCGCTTGATTTATCGGATACGCGCCATTTGCTCCGTAGGTCGCATTACGAATCTCGTTGGCAAAGGTGCTGGAAATTAAAGTAGCTTGATTGGTGTTTGAAAGAATTCCATTTTGTTGCTCACTGACCGAAAAAATATCTTTTATCATTAATGTTGTTCCCATCATCAAAAGACCGAATATAAATATGGTTAAAAGTGTTTCTATTAAAGTAAATCCGGATTTTTTCCTCATGAACTTGGTGTTAACAATACTTGTAATACCTGATAGCCACTTATGCTCAAGTTAGAAACTGTTTTTGTCGTGTAGCCTGTCATGCTTGTGGCTACTCCATAATATGTCGAAGATGTGAGCCCAGGAAAGAAAACTTGTCCTGGCGTAAAACAGCCGGAAACATAATTGACGCCGACGCTGGTAATCGTAGGATTCTGCGTGTTGTTGGTTGTTGAAAGAAAAGCTCTATATCTCACGTATCGATTATTGTTGTTGGCAGAACCTATGCTTGAACCTGATGTCGTATAATATGTTCCCGATGTTCCATCTGGGCCGATAAAATTCCAAGTGGCATTGTCGTTGTTGGTAGCTATTTGAAACTTAACGGTCGCGGCAGGACTTTGTGAAGTTGGTTGCCAGTTTAGGGTGGTATAAGTAGTGCTTCCACTCCCCGTGTCAAAAGTTGATGAATCCAAATAGGCGGAATTTACCACGGTTTGTCCGTTACTGGTTAAGAGTCGGATGGCGAGGGGAGTGTTTGTGGTGCTTATTCCTCCGCTGTCTGCCCAGTATTTTGTCGTATCGCTCCAGTTTGCTTGTCCAGAACCTCCGTTCCAATACTGTTGGCTCCATAAACTTCCACCAGTCACTCCGCTTGTGTTTACCGAAGGGCTACTATTTGTCAGGTTCACGGTTGCTCCTTCTATCGGATTGCCGGTTGATGAATTTTTTACAATTACCAATAAGCTATTTGTGGTTTTCGTGCCAAGAATTAAATTAAAGAGCTGGGTTGTGTTTGGCAGGAGATTAATTTGTTGAATGGGGGAAGAGCCGTAAATCATGTAAGTGTTACCAGTCAGGGCGGGGGTATAATTATCCCATTCGATATTGTTGAGGGTCACTTGCCCGCTACCGTTTGACGTGAAAGTGTTGTCGTATTTTACAACGTTTGGAGTGCCGATTAATTTTGCTCCTTTGATTTCCATTCCAACTCCAGAAATAGGACCACAAGTTTGATTTAAGGTGTTAAAAGTTAAATTACTAGTTTGATCAATTGCAAAACTTATTTTTGTGACTTGTCCGTTCGCAATCGTTGCATCCGGCTTTATCGGACTCGGATTTTGTCCAGTTATCGGGTAAGTTTGATCAGTGGAATAACCATTTTTTGTCACAACAATATGGTAACCATTAACACTGTCAGGCAATCCAACTTCAACCCAATTTCCGTTTGCATCACTTATTCTTGATAAATTTATGCTCGGATTTAATAAATTGTTAGTGATATTTATTGTTGCACCTGCTACCGGTTGACCCACTGCATCTATGACACTCAAAGAAAGTGAACCGCCATTCGTCATATTTTCCAATCCACTAGGGACAATATTTGTGACAAAACTGTCTATTTGGCCGGTGGTTACGTTTTTGACCGATAATTTTACTTGCTTGTAATCATCTGGGGCGGAGTCAGTGCCAAGGAGCGCTGTGCCATCGGCTGGATCATCCACATAAGTCACTTCATAATAGATTTGATAAGTTGTGTTGCTGATGGTTGTGGTATTTGGATTAAAAGCATCCGGCAAATTACCATGAGGATTTCCTTGAATTGTTCCTATCTGAGCATAGGGAATATTTCTTGCATCTTCCAGGTACTGTCTTGCTAAAGAAGAAATGGTAATGTTTTGCCAATTTGTGGCTGCATCTTTGTAAATTAAAAAAATTGCTTCAGTTACTACTAGAGCCATCGTCACAAAAATCGCTATAGCCACCAGGCTTTCAACAAGAGAAAAACCCTTTTGATTCATGTTTATATTTTAACGCATTATGATATAATTTGCTATATGATAAAGAGTAAAATTACAAAAAAAATAATCTGCGCTAATTGGAAAATGAATCCACGTTCCCTGAAAGAAGCGGAAAGATTGTTTAACGATACGGCCAAGAATGTTATTGGTATCAAAAAAACAGAAATTATTGTCTGCCCACCGTTTTTGTATTTGCAAAAACTAAAAAAAATTTCCCAAAAAATAATGCTGGGAGCGCAAAACACTTTTCCTGGAGATGTGGGCGCTTCCACTGGAGAAGTTTCAGCTGAGATGCTTTACAATATTGGTGTTAGATATGTGATATTGGGCCATTCGGAGAGGAGAGCTTTGGGAGAAACGAATAATGATATAAATAAAAAAATAAAATCATCTCTTGCGATGGGACTCCGACCAGTTTTATGTGTGGGAGAGAACGTACGAGATGAAGCTCATGATTATTTCAATTTAATCAAAACACAGTTGGAAAGTTGCTTAGCAGGAGTTTCAAAAAATTCTGCGCATAAAATAATTGTCGCTTATGAGCCGATTTGGGCCATCTCTACGACAAAAGACAGAAAAGATGCCACAGCAAATGATTCCAGTGAAATGGCTATTTTTATTCGCAGAAACCTTTTTGATAAATTTGGGAAAGATGCGGGAAAGATAAAAATTCTTTACGGCGGTTCGGTAAATGAAAAAGATGCCGAAAATTTTTTGAAAAATGGCGGAGTGGATGGTCTCTTGGTCGGTCGCGCTTCTTTGGATGCGAAAAAGTTTTCACAAATTGTAAAAATATGCGAAGCATTAGACAAATAAAAAATTTAAAAGGAAAAACAGTGCTACTTAGAGTCGATTTTAATGTGCCGATGAAAAATGGCATTATAGAAGATAATTTTCGTATTAAAGCTGCCCTTCCCACCGTAAATTTTTTACTTAAAAAAGGCGCAAAGATAATTTTAATTACACATCTGGGCAAAGATGGGACAGCCAGCCTAACCCCAGTGATTAACAGTTTTTTTAAAATTTCAAAAATAAAGAAAGACAAAGTTACCTTTTTTGAAAATGTCAGAAAATTCCCGGGAGAAATAAAGAACGATTTGTTTTTTGCCAAAAAACTGGCAAAAATGGGAGACATTTACGTAAATGATGCTTTTTCGGTTTCCCACCGAGCTCATGCTTCAATTGTTCTCTTGCCTAAACTTCTGCCTGCTTATGCCGGTTTTCAATTAGAAGAAGAAGTAAAAAATTTATCGCACGCTTTTAAAAATCCTAAACATCCATTCCTGTTTATTCTAGGCGGAGCTAAATTTTCCACCAAAATGCCTTTAATTAAAAAATATTTAAAATTAGCCGACCATGTTTTTGTCGGTGGAGCTCTGGCAAATGATTTTTTAAAAGCTAAAGGATATAATGTAGGTAAATCTCTTGTTGATGACACAAATTACGGAATCGGAGGAATTTTAAAGAATAAAAAGCTAATTTTACCTACTGATTTTGTGACAAAAAAAGAGGCCATCATCGATATCGGGAAAGAATCGGTAAAAAATCTTGAAGCAGTTATTAAAAAATCCAAACTCATTCTATGGAATGGTCCACTTGGCAAGTATGAGGATGGTGGCGCAATGGCAACAAAAAAAATATTGAAATTTGTCGGGAACAGTAAAGCCGAAAGTATTATCGGTGGAGGAGATACAGTGGCTCTAATCTCCGAAATGAAAATGCAAAAGAAATTTTCCTTTGTTTCTACCGGGGGCGGAGCCACCTTGGATTTCTTGGCAAACGGAACCTTGCCGGGAATTAAAGCCCTCCATCGCTAAAGCTAAGGACGGGCAAGCTCTGCAATAATTTTTTCTTTAATTTCTTTTTGATGTTCGTCACTACTATATTCAATTCTTGGAAATTCTTGTAAACCATCGTTAAGATATCTAGGAATTAAATGAATATGAAAATGAGGAACTTCGTTGCCGGCAACGCTTTCGAGCACAAAATCGCATTTCAAACCTTTCTTCATGGCAACCATTATTTTTTTAGTCAGTATAAAAATTTTTGAAATTGTTTCATCATTCGCATCTTGCATCCAGACAATATGTTCTTTTGGAATTATTAGAATATGTCCGTGAGAAACTGGTTTAATATCAAGAAAAGCTAAAAAGTTTTTATCCTCATAAATCTTATCAGGTAATATTTCCCCTTTTGAAATTTTGCAAAAAATACAATTCTCCATATGATAGATTATAGCAAAGTATGTTAAAATTGCATTTATGCAAAAGTATGCCGAATTACTCCGAACAATTTTAGAAAAAAGAGGGATTACTGACTTGGGACAAGCTGAAATATTTTTAAATCCAAATTACGAGCGAGATTTTCACGACCCATTTTTAATGAAGGACATGTCAAAGGCTTGTTCTCGTATATTTGAGGCTATAACAGCAAAAGAAAAGATAATTATCTATGCGGACTATGATTGTGACGGTATTCCGGGGGCAGTTATCTTAAGTGATTTCTTTAAAAAAATTGGTGTTCCCGTCGAAGTTTACCCCCACACCAAAGATTTTGGTGTGGGGGTTTACATTCCCCAAAGAAATTCTGAGGGATATGGGTTAAATATGGAGGCAGTCAAACAGTTTGCAGAATCAAAAGTAAAACTTTTGATTACAATTGATTTGGGAATTACAGCGGTAGAAGAAGTTGCGCAAGCAAAAAAAGAGGGAATTGATGTCATAATTACAGACCACCACTTGCCTCAAGAAAAATTACCCAAAGCTTATGCAATTTTGAATCCAAAGACAGATGATTACCCCGAAAAAATGCTTTGCGGTGCTGGCGTGGTTTTTAAATTGATACAGGGATTAATAAAATACATAGAAGAAGCCGGGGGAGTAGAGGACAGCAAAATTTTCTTGCCTGCGGAACTCGCTCTGCTCAGACAGTCCTCGGCTGCTAAAACTTTACTGCCCTCTGCCCCTAGTCATGGCTTTGAAAAATGGATGCTGGACATGGCTGGTCTGGCGACGCTTTCCGATATGGTTCCTTTAACGGGCGAAAACAGAGCTATCGCATATTTTGGCATGAAAGTTCTGAAAAAATCTCCACGTCCAGGGTTACAAAAACTTCTTGCCAAAATGAATATTGACCAAAGATATTTGTCGCCCGATGATATTGGTTTTATGGTTACTCCCAGATTAAATGCTGCCTCCCGAATGGATGACCCGATGCGAGCTTATGAACTTCTTTCCACAGTAGATGCGAAAGAGGGTGGAGTGCTTGCGGACCATTTATCAAAAATAAATGATGAAAGAAAAAGTATTGTTACGGGAATCATGCGTGAGGTAAATAAAAAGTTTGATGCAGATCCCATGCGAGAAAATAAAGAGGTAATAGTTATCGGTAATCCTGGCTGGCGAGTGGGGGTGCTCGGCTTGGTGGCTGGAAAAATTTCCGACCAACACAAAAAACCAGTTTTTGTCTGGGGTAAAGATGAAAATAATTGCATTAAAGGTTCCTGTCGTAGTGATGGTTCAGTCTCTATTGTGGAACTCATGGAAGACAGTAAGGATTCCTTCTTAGATTTCGGTGGACATGAATTGGCTGGAGGTTTTACGGTGCATGAAGATAAAATTCATTTCTTGGAAGAAGCGCTTGCGAAATCTTTTCATAAAGTGAAAAGACCTGCCCGCGTAGGCGGGGACAAAATAGAAAAAGATGTTAATCACGATATTAAATCTAGTCTTAATATTGTAAATATGAAAAATTGGCGTGAACTGGAGAAGATGGAACCCTTTGGACTAGGGAATCCAAAGCCAGTTTTTCTCTTTGAAGGAGTGAAAATAGAAAAATTAAAAAAATTCGGCAAGAATGGTTCCGGAGAGCATTTAGAAATTACTTTTTCGGATGACAACAAGAGTAATGCTACGGCAATTTCTTTTTTCTCCAACATTGATTCTTTCAAAAAACAACTTTCCCTAGGACTCAGAGTGGATTTGCTTGCAACTTTTGACTTATCTAGATTTAGAGGCAGAGAAGAGTTAAGATTGAGGATAGAAGACATTTATTAACCATGAAACAAGAAAAAATAATTATTTATACGGATGGAGCAGCGAAAGGAAATCCAGGCAAAGCAGGGTGGGGAGCGATTGTCTTGCAAGGGAAGAAAATAACTGAATTGGGTGGCAGGACGGACCATGCCACCAATAATCAAATGGAACTAACTGCGCCAATAGAAGCCTTAAAATATGTAAACAAAATTTCAACTAGGCCTTCAGCAGGCCTTGCCTAGCTGAAAAAGATATTGAAATTATTTCGGATTCAAAATATGTAATTTTGGGAATTACTGAATGGATTTTTAATTGGCAAAAAAATAACTGGCGCAATGCGGCAAAAAAACCTGTTCTAAATCGCGAACTTTGGGAAGAGCTTTACGGACTCGTCCTGGAGATAAAACCAAAATGGACTTATGTCAAAGGACACAATGAAGATAAATGGAATGAACGAGCCGACGAAATAGCGACCAGTTTTGCGGAAGGTGAACCAGTAGAACTTAAAAAATAATTAATTTAAATGCGGGATAGAATTTTCTATTCAATTTGTTTTGGGTTTTTATTGGGAGTTTTATTACGCTCTTTTGTTTTTGTGAATTTATATTTAATTATTTTATTCGTACTAATTTTTACTGGTTTATTTTTATTCTTTATTGTTATTGAAAATAATAACTGGGGGATTATAACTTCAGTTTTTATTTTAGCTCTTTGCTTTGGAATTTTTAGATTTCACATGGTTGATATAGGCGCGCCTAAAATTTTTGAGTCAAAGGTTGGGCAAACGCAAACATTTCAAGGAGAAATTATGGACGAACCGGATGTCAGGCAGACAAATCAATTACTCACAGTGGAAATTTCTCAAGGTTGGACATCGGGTGCTCCCGGTGTACAACCTTTTTCAACAAAAGTTTTGGTTTCCACAGATTTGAGCCAAAGTTTTAAATATGGAGATGCGATAAATTTTACGGGCAAACTAAAAAAACCGGATAATTTTTTAACCGACGAAGGAAAAACTTTTGATTATATAAATTATTTACGCAAAGACGGAATTTTATATCTCGCAAGCTATCCGCAGATTCAAATTATCAAAGAAGGCGATGGTAACATTATTAAGAGCGCTCTCTTTTCTCTGAAAGAAAAATTCTTGGACAAAATAAATTTTTTGATTCCTAGCCCGGAATCTATTTTTGCCGGGGGATTGATGCTCGGTGAAAAATCCAATTTTGACCAAACGTTAAAGCAAAGTTTTATAGATACCGGCATGATACATCTTGTCACGCTTTCCGGCTACAAAGTTACGATGGTGGCTGGCTGGTTTATAAAACTATTTTCCTTTTTGCCTGTAATTTTTAGTATTTGGATAGGTATTTTGGCAGTGTGGTGTTTTGTCTTAATGACTGGTGGTGCGGCGAGCGCCGTGAGAGCCGGAATTATGGCTACTTTGGCACTCTTTGCTCGCGTGACCGGCAGAAATTATGATGTGGCGCGAGCACTCATTTTGACTGGTGTTGTGATGGTTCTTCTAAACCCGTTCGTTTTGGTTTACGATGCTTCTTTTCAGCTTTCTTTTGTCGGGACAATTGCTATCATATTTTTTGTGCCGAAAATTGAAAAATATTTTCTGTGGGTGCCAGAGCGTTTTGGTTTGCGTGATATCATTACGATGACTTTTGCCATCTATATTTTTGTTGCTCCATTTATTCTTTACGACATGGGAACCTTTTCCTTCGTCACCCTGCCGGCGAATATTTTAATTATGCCATTTTTCCCGATGACGATTATTTTTGGTTTTCTGACCGGCTTTGTCGGACTGTTGTCCAATGTACTGGCTGTTCCTTTCGCTTATATATCGTATTATTTGTTGCATTATCAATTGTGGGTCATTAATTTATTTTCCAATTTTTCATTTGCCACTTTTACCATGTCTAATTTTTCATTTTTCCTGACACTTTTAATCTACGCATATTTTATTTATTTGCTTTTTTGGAAAAGTATCAAAAGTTTCTTTACTGTGCCTTTCTAAAATTTTCTTCGATGACTTCCCAATTTAGATTTTCAAAAAAAGCTTCTATATATTTTTTCTTTTCGGAAGTTGGGTAATCATAGACATATGCATGTTCCCACATATCAATGCCGAGAACATATGAAAGCCCATTCAATTGTCCCAAATGTTGCTCGTCCACCCACGTAGGAATAAATTGTTTTGATTGTTTATCCCAGTAGAGCATTGCCCAGCCGATTCCACGAGTCATGGCTAGAGTTTTGAAACCCATCATTGCATTTTCCATTGAGCCTGCTACTTTTTCTACGGCTTTTTTTAATTGTGAATTTTCCGGAAGTGGCTTTGGTCCACCTTCCAAAGATTTGAAATAATATTCATGATTTCTCATACCGTTAAATTCAAAACCGATTCGGCGGTGAAGTTCACCGATAACATAAGCATTTTTCTCAGGGTCAGCCATCAGTTCTCCAAGTTTCTCAAATATTAAATTAAAATTCTTTACATAGCCTGAATATAGCTTTAAATGTTCCTCAATATTTTTGGCTGAGATACCTTTTAAAGGCCCGATATTAAATTTTTGTTCGATAAATTTTTCCATATAATTTTAATTATTAATTAATAATGGGTTTACATTATAACATGACGATTAATTATACAAAATATTACCATTATTTATGCTTTGTGATAGTATATTTATATGCATGACAAACTAATTGAAAAGTTAATAAAAGGTGAGGAAAAGAGACAAGCGGAAGGATTAGAACTCATCCCTTCCGAGAACTATGTCTCAGAAGATGTATTAAAAGCTAATGGTTCTGTTTTCACAAATAAATATTCCGAAGGGTATCCTGGGCAGTCGTTATTATGGGGGACAAGACTGGACCGATCAAGTCGAAAGCTTGCAATTGAACGTGTTTGTAAATTATTTAAATGCAAATATGCCAATGTTCAACCGCATTCCGGCGCACCCGCAAATTTAGCTGTTTATGCTGCACTCTTGGAACCAGGGGACACAGTACTCGGCATGGATTTGTCCCATGGCGGACATCTTACCCATGGACATCCTCTCACCCTGCCTGCCAAAATATATAAATTTATCGGATATAAAATGAAAGATCCTGATACGGGAGAAATTGATTATGATGAAATCTTCGCCGACTTGCTAAAGAACATAAACCAAAAATAATTTTGGCTGGATTTTCTGCGTATCCAAAAACTTTGAATTATAAAAAATTCGCAGATATTGCGCATGAAGTAGGAGCTGTCACCATGGCAGACATGGCACACATTGCAGGTCTGATTGCAGCCGGAGTTCTTCGCAATCCGTTTGATGATGGTTTTGATATTATCACTTCCACTACACACAAAACACTTCGTGGTCCGCGCGGAGGAATAATTCTTACTCGTGAAAGCGAAGAGATTGCAAAAAAAATTGATAAATCGATTTTCCCAGGAATTCAAGGTGGTCCACATATGCACACGATTGCTGCCAAAGCTGTGGCTTTTGGAGAAGCGATGACGCCAAAATATAAAAAATATGCAAAGCAAATTTTGAAAAATGCTAAAGCAATGGCAGAAGTATTTAAGAAGAATAAAATTCGGATGATTGGCGGCGGAACTGAAAATCACCTTATTTTAGCTGATGTTTTTGGTTCTTTGGGGGTGACCGGCAAAGAAGCGCAGACAGTGCTCGACGAAGTTGGAATTACTTTAAACATGAATTCAATTGCGGGCGATGTCCGCAAGCCGATGGATCCTTCCGGTATTCGTTTTGGCACACCGGCAATTACGACGCGTGGATTTAAAGAGAAAGAGTGTAAACGTGTGGCAGAGCTCATGATTATGACGCTCAAAAATAAAGATAATAAAAAAATAAAAGAACAAAGTTCACAAAGAAATTAAAGCTTTGGCGAAAAATTTTCCAATACCAAAAAAGTTTGTATAAAAAATAAAATTATGTTAAAAAATAAAATTATTTTAATTACTGGGTCATCATCCGGAATTGGGGCGGCGACTGCGCGTTTGGCAAAAGGGTATGGAGCCAATGTGATATTGCATGGCAGAAATGAAAGCGAGGATTTAAAAAATCTAGCTAAGGAACTAGAGTGTGAATATATTTTTTGCGATATCACAGACAAAGCATCTGTAGAATCTGAAGTAAGCAGAATTCTGGAGAAAATAAAAAGAATTGATATCCTTGTAAACTCTGCGGGGATTTCTCTTAACCAAAAATTTCTAAAATTGACGGATGAAGTTTGGTTGGATGTTTTCAAAACAAATGTTTTGGGTACAACCCATTTTTGTTAAAGCAGTTATTCCCGAAATGCAGAAAAATAATTATGGAAGAATAGTAAATATTGCCTCAATCCGTGGATTTTATACAACGTCAGGGAATGTTCATATTCTGCTTCAAAGGCAGCTATTGTGAATCTTACATCTGTGTTAGCCAAGCAATTTGCTCCAAATATTCTAGTCAACGCGGTCGCACCAGGTTTTACTGATACCCCAATTGCGAAAACTTGGAATGAGCAAGTTCAAACACAAGCCAAAGACAATCTGCTTAGCAGGATTGCACAGCCAGAAGAAATTGCAGAAGCGATTTTATTCTTGGCGGGCGATAAGGCTAGTTTTATAACTGGACAAACAATTTTGGTTGATGGTGGTTATTCAATCTCAGGGAAGTAATTTTCAATTTACCCCTTTTTCTGCTATATTTTCTGTATGGTAAAAGGCAAACTTATTGTAATAGACGGCACGGATGGAAGCGGAAAAACCACGCAAATAAATCTTTTATCAAAGAAGCTTAAAAAAGATGGCTATAAAGTAAAAACAATTCATTTTCCTCATTACGAAAATTTTATCGGAGGATTTATCGGGCATTGTTTAACCGAGCAATATTATAATTTCATAAACGTTCACCCCAAAATAGTTTCGGTTCTTTACGCTGCCGATAGATGGGAATCCTCGGAAGAAATAAAAAAATATTTAAAAGCAGGTTATATGGTTGTGCTGGATAGATATGTTTCTGCAAATCAGATTCACCAAGGCGGGAAAATTGCGAATGCTAAAAAGCGTGCAGTTTTATCAAGTGGCTGGATGAACTGGAATATGATGTTTTTAAAATTCCTCGTCCCGACATTACTTTTTATCTTTCCTTGCCACTTTCGCTAGTGGAGGTTTTAATTAAAAAAAGAAACAAAACTTCTGTTCGCAAATATTCAGGCAACAAAAAAGATGTACACGAAGTCGATTTGGAGTTCAAGAAAAATTCCATCAAGAGTGCAGTTTGGCTTTCAAAGCTTTTGAAACATTTTATAAAAATAGAATGTTCGAAAAATGGAGAAATGCTGTCTCGTGAGCAAATTCACGAAATGATTTATGAAAAAGTTAAAAAAATTATCAAATGATTCTCAAAGTTAAAAAATTAAAAGAAAATGCAAAATTGCCGAAATACCACCACCCGGGGGATGTGGGTATGGATGTATATTCCATGGAGACAGTGACAGTTAAACCAGGAGAGCATTATCGTTTTTGGCACGGATTTGCTTTAGAATTTCCCGAAGGTTATGGAGCGATAATTATGGATAAAAGTAGTATTTCTAAAGAAGGATTTGTTCACACAGGGGGTGTTTTTGATGCAGGATATAGAGGTGAATACAATACACTATTGGTAAATCTATCTGATAAGCCTTATACTTTTGAGGAGGGAGATAAAGTTGCCCAACTGGTGATTGTGCCTGTGGAGATAGCGGAAATTGTTGAGACAGACACCTTGAGTGAATCAGCTCGTGGCGAAGGCAAATTTGGCAGTACGGGAAAAAAGTAAAATCAAATAAGATGGAAGACAAAATAAAAAATTGGATAAAAGAAATTTTGAAAATCGAAGGAGATTTTGTTTTGGTGCATCCCAAAGACATAAAGAATGGCGATTATACTTTTATCTCAACCTCCGAAAACGCGGAAGAATATTTCAAAAAACTAGACACACATAAGATATCTGAGATAGGAAAGATAGAAGTAATTGACAGGTTTATAAATTTCCATCTTTCTCGCGAATTTTTTAGTAAAAGTATTGAAGAAATTTTGGGTAAAGGGGCAGATGTCGGGAAAAACAATCTCATGAAAGGAAAAAAATTCATGGTTGAATATACCGACCCGAACCCTTTCAAACCTTTTCATATCGGTCACTTGATGACAAACGCCATCGGCGAATCCATCGCCAGAATTTTAGAACACGCTGGGGCAGATGTCGCGCGTGCAAATTATCAAGGAGATGTTGGACTTCATGTGGCCAAAGCGTTTTATGGTATGCAGAAAAAGGGGATGCCGAAAGATATGGATGCCCCTGTTGCCATTCTCGCGCAATATATTGGAGACTCTTATGTGTTAGGTGTAAAGCCTACGAGGAAGACCCTGAAGCCAAAAAAGAAATTGATATTTTGAACCAAAGAATTTACAAGAGAGAAGACGAAGAAGTAAATCAAGTTTATGACTGGGGTTTTAAAGTGACGATGGAAGCTTTTGAAGACTTATATAAGATGCTTGGCACAAAATTTGATTATTACTTTTTAGAAAGCGCGATGGCAGATATCGGCCGAGACATTGTTCAGGATAACATGGGTAAAGTTTTTGAGGAATCTGATGGAGCAGTTGTCTTTAAAGCCGAAAAACATGATCCGAAACTGCATACAAGAGTTTTTATCACATCTGCGGGCTTGCCGACTTATGAGACAAAAGAACTCGGTTTGAGTGAAGAAAAGTTTAAAACTGAACCAAACATGGATTTGTCTATTGTCATTACGGCAAACGAACAAGCGGACTATATGCGCGTAGTGGCAAAAGCCCTTTCTCTAATTTATCCAGAATTCGAAAATAGAATGAAACACATCACGCACGGCATGATGAGGTTAACTACTGGCAAGATGGGCTCTAGAAAAGGGAATGCAGTTACTGGAGAATCATTGATTGCTGATGCACGAGAAGCAGTATTTCAAAAAATGAGCGACCGAGAATTTTCCGAAGAAGAAAGAGAAAGTATTGTTTCTGCGGTGGCGGTGTCTGCAATCAAGTATTCAATATTAAAACAGGGAATTGGCGGAGATATAATTTATGATTTTGAAAAATCTATTTCTTTTGAAGGAGACTCCGGTCCATACTTGCAGTATTCTTACACTCGAGCAAATTCTGTTTTAGAAAAAGCGCAAAAGGAAAATATTATTCCAGATTTTGAAAATGTTCCAAATGAAATTTTTGAAGTAGAAAAAATGTTGTATAAGTTTCCAGAAGTTGTCGCTCGTTCTGTATCTGCATACGAACCGCATCATATTGCAAACTATTTAATCGAAGTCGCTCGCTCCTTCAATAGTTTTTATGGGAACAATGTAATCGTAAATAAAGCAGACGAAACTTCTCCATACAAAGTAGCTCTGACTTATGCGTTTTCTTTTGTGATGAAAAATGGCTTACATCTCCTGGGCATAGAGGCTCCAAGAAAGATGTAAAAATCTATATTTTATGTTAAAATCAGCCAATAATGGCTGAAAATCTAGAAAACAAAAAAAGTGAGACTGCTTTGCGCGAGGAACGCATTTTGGAATTTTGGAAAGAGAATAAAATTTTCGATAAATCTCTAAAGCAAACGGAAGGGGAAAAAGAATTTATTTTTTACGAAGGTCCGCCAACAGCAAATGGCAAGCCAGGAATACACCATTTAGAAGCGCGAGCATTTAAGGATGTGATTCCGCGATATAAAACGATGCAGGGTTTTCATGTGCGTAGAAAAGGTGGATGGGATACGCAAGGGTTGCCGGTAGAGCTTCAGGTGGAGAAAAAACTTGGCTTGAATTCAAAAAAGGGAATTGAAGAATACGGTATTGCGAAATTCAACCAAGAATGTAAAGAATCTGTCTGGGAATATCTGGAAGTTTGGAATAAATTTACTAAGCGTATTGGATATTGGGTAGACCAAAAAAACGCATATGTCACTTATCATAATAGCTACATTGAATCGGTCTGGAATATTGTAAAAAAAATAAATGAACAGAAATTACTTTATAAAGATTATAAAGTTGTGCCTTGGTGCCCAAGATGCGGAACTTCTCTTTCTTCGCACGAACTTGCGCAAGGATATGAAGATGTGAAAGATTTGTCGGTGACCGTAAAATTTAAAGTCGTCGCGTCGCCGCAGAAGAATTCTGAAGGCGGAAGGTTCCGCCCAGAGGGTGGAGTAATGCCGAAGAATTCTTCTGCGGCGACTGACGACACCTATGTTCTCGCATGGACGACAACTCCTTGGACTCTGCCGGGCAATGTGGCGCTGGCTGTGGGAGAAAAACTTGATTACGTAAAAATTAAAGTTGGAAATGAAATTTTAATTTTAGCCAAGGCACGACTTTCTATAGTTGAAGGCGAATATGAAATTATAGAAGAAATGAAAGGCAAAGATTTGATTGGCCTGGAATACGAACCGCTTTACCCATTTCTCTCAAACACGATTTTTGAAACCGAGAAGCATAAAATGGAAAAGGCTTACAAAGTTTATCCGGCAGATTTTGTCACGACCGAAGACGGTACCGGCGTGGTGCATACGGCAGTGATGTATGGACAAGATGATTTTGTGTTGGGAACAAAGGTTGGTTTGCCAAAACATCATTTGGTTGGCCTGGATGGAAAATTTTTGGCAGGGACCGGAATATTTGAAGGCAGATTTGTTCGCGACGAAGAAGTGGCGGTGGATGTCATCAAAGATTTGGCGCACCGCGGACTTTTGTTTAAAAAAGAAAAATATGAACACTCCTATCCGCATTGTTGGCGTTGCCACACCGCGCTTATTTATTACGCACGAGATTCTTGGTATATCAAAGTTTCCGATCCGAAAATCAAGGAAAAAATGATTGCCGAGAATAAAAAAATAAATTGGGAACCTTCACATATCCGCGATGGGCGTTTTGGCGAATGGCTTCGCGAGATAAAAGATTGGGCAATCTCACGCGAACGATACTGGGGCACTCCGCTTCCGGTTTGGGCTTGTGAAAAATGTAAAAAGCTTGAAGTTGTCGGGAGTGTGGAAGAACTGAAGCAAAAAACCAAGAAATCTGGCAATAAATATTTTGTCATGCGACATGGCGAAGCAGAAAACAATGTAATAAATATTTATTCAGATGAATTGGGCGTCTATCCTCTTACTGTCAAAGGGCGCTTGGAAACAGAAAAGCACGCGAAAGAACTTTCCAGCAAAAAAATAGCAATGATTTTTGCTTCACCACTTCTTCGGACCAAAGAAACAGCTGAAATTATTTCTGACAAGATAGGCTTCCCTAAAGATGAAATAATTTTTCGAGATGAACTTCGTGAATTCGGATTTGGAAATTTTTCTGGCAAACACGGTAGTGAATACAACAACTACATGACAGAAAATGGTTGGGATTTTGATGTAAAAAATCCAGAAGGTGAAAGCTTCCAAGATGCCAAGAATCGAATCGGAAAGTTTTTATATGAACTCGAAGAAAAGTATAAAAATGAAAATATTCTAATTGTATCTCATGGTTTTTCACTCGAAGTTGCTCCAGCCGTTGTCGAAGGAGCAAATAAAAAACGCTCAGAAGAAATTTTTGATAAAGAATGTCACGACAAAACTGCAGAACTTCACAAGATAGATTTTATCCCAATTCCTCACAACGAAAATTATGAGCTTGATTTGCATCGGCCATACATTGACGAAGTAAAGCTTGTTTGTGAATGCGGAGGAAATCTTGTACGCACCAAAGAAGTCATGGATGTTTGGCTCGATTCTGGCGCCATGCCCTTTGCGCAAGACCATTACCCCTTTGAAAACAAAAAATGGGTGGATGGAGCGGGATATCCGGCAGATTTTATTTCTGAAGCGATAGATCAGACCAGAGGATGGTTTTATACCTTACACGCCGTTGGAGTTTTGATGGGGCGGGGATTGGCCTATAAAAACGTGATTTGTCTTGGGCACCTGCTTGATGCCAAAGGCAAGAAAATGTCCAAATCACTCGGCAATATTGTGGATCCGTGGAGTGCAATGGATAAATATGGCGTGGATACGCTTCGTTTGTGGATGTATTCCGTCAATCAGCCGGGAGAATCTAAAAACTTCGATGAGAAAACTGTTTCTCTTTTACACCAGCAAGTTTTTGGATTACTTTACAATGTTTTGGCATTTTACGAACTTTATCGAGATAAAAGTTTAGAAGAAACCCACCTCACCCCTTCACCCCTCTCCAAAAAACTTTTTGGAGAGGGGTCGGGGGAGAAGTCAAATATTCTAGACCAGTGGATTTTGGCTAGATTGAATGAATTAGTAAAACTTTCTACTGATAATTTAAATGAGTATAAATTACTTGAACCCACACGTGCGATTCGTGATTTTGTTGGAGACCTATCCACCTGGTATTTACGGCGCTCTCGAGAAAGAATTAAAGAAGGAGACAAAGAGGCGAAGCAAACTCTATACTTTGTGTTAAAAACTCTGGCAAAAGTTATGGCTCCATTTGCTCCATTTTCTGCAGAAGACATCTGGTTGAAATTAAAAAATGAAAAAAATAAAGAAAGCGTGCATTTAGAAAATTGGCCTAAAGCGGAGAAAGTTGATAGAGAAGCGATTGAAAAAATGGCGCAAGCAAGGGATAGTGTTTCCATTTTGCTCAAAGAAAGACAGCAAAAAAATATTCCAGTTCGACAAGTTCTCTCTGAAGCGACGGGACCAGCAGTCTTAGGTAGTTATGCTGAAATTATCAAAGAAGAAATAAATGTAAAAAATTATACAGGTACAGGATTTTATACATTAAACACAAATATGACGCCAGAACTTAAATTAGAAGGAAATCGTCGTGAATTTATACGTGCACTTCAAGATATAAGGAAAGAAAAAAATCTTATACCAAGTGATATCATTATTATTAGTGGTGCGACTGGTCCTGCTGGTGAGAATTTAATAAAAAGTGATGAAAAATCATTAATGAAGGCTTTGAATGCTCGCGAAATAAAAGTTGGCCCAGATGGACCGACAGATGGCGAAGAAATCAAAATCGACGATTTGCTTTTCAAGGTAAAGATTGAGAAAATATAACTATGAAAATCAAAAAACTAGGGCATTGTTGTTTAGTGATAGAAACAAATGGGAAGAGAATAATGACTGATCCGGGGTCTTATGCTGTTGACGAACAATCAAAAGAAAAAAATATTGATTTAATTTTAATAACTCATGAACACGGAGATCATTTTCACATTGATTCACTAAAAGAAATTTTAGCGAATAATCCAGATGTAAAAATAATTACGAATGACGGCGTTGGGAAGTTACTCGATGTTGAAAGTATAAAATATGAAGTCTTAGAAAACAAAATTTCAAAAGAAATTCTCGGGATAGATATTGAAGCTCATGATTGCAAACATGAAGAGATTTTTCAAGATTACGGACAGGTACTAAACACCGGCTATATTATTGATAAAAGATTATTTTATCCCGGAGACGCCTTTTATAATCCAAAGAAAAAAATAGAAATTCTGGCATTGCCGGTCGCTGGTCCCTGGGCTAAAATAAAAGATGCAATAAAATATGCCTTAGAAGTAAAGCCACAAGTTTGTTTTCCTGTGCACGATGGAATGCTGAATCAATCTGGCATTGATCTCACTCACAGAATATGTCATTTATCTTTATCGCTATTTAATATTGATTTTAAAAATTTTGAAGATAGAAAAGAAGAAGAATTTTAATGCACCATATTTATCACACAGAAGGTTTAATATTGGGAAGTAAAAATTTCGGCGAAACGGGAAAATATTATTCCATTTTCACTCGTGAACTCGGAATGATTTATGCTTCGGCGCAAGGTGTGCGCAAAATGTCTTCAAAATTACGTTTTATTTTGCAAGATTTTGCTTACGTAAAAATTGATCTAGTTCAAGGGCGTGATTTTTGGCGAGTGACCAGCGCATCAAAAACAAATAGGCTTGAAGCACTCTCTAAAAATCGAGAAACTTTTCAGGTGTTTTATAATATCGCAAATTTATTAAAAAGATTACTTGCCGGAGTTGAACCCAATGAAACTTTATTTATTGATTTAATAAATGGTTTATCTGTTCTAGAAAAAATAGAAAATAAGGAAGACTTACGAAACATTGAAGCAGTTTTAGTTTTGCGTATTTTAAACAACCTCGGATATATCGGAGGAGACGAAACTTTGCAAAACCTTATCAAATCTCCATTTGAGCAAGAATTAATATTTGAAATTTCTAAATCCAGAATGGAAGTATTGCGTCAAATAAACAAGGCTCTAAAAGAGACACATCTCTAAAATACTTACCCAGTAGGAAATTTCTAAAATTTCGTTCAGAGTGATACAATACTCATATGCCGCTCGATGATAGAAACAACCTCAATAGGCTAGAGGACCTAAAAAGTAAATTATTCAGCAAGAATTACAAGACTCAAATAGAACATAGAGACGTTTTTTCTCCTTTACCACCGAAAACAGTTGTAGACTCTTGGAAGGTGGATGAAACAGGCAGTCCCACAAGCGGACATAAATTTTTTATGAAAACATCTTTTTTCAAAAAGTTTTTTATTTTTTCCATTATTATCTTTATCTTGGCATTGGGATATGCAGGTTATGTATTTTTTATCGGAGGCAACACTGTTTCCAATAACAATATTGATATTGCTATTCTCGGTAATAATTCTACTGCCGGGGGACAAGAGCTTCCACTTGTTGTCGGTATTACCAATAAAAACAATTCTTCGCTAGAGCTTGCAGACCTCGTCATGAGCTATCCCAAAGGTTCGAGCTCGAGTTCGCCTTCCGACACGGTGACTACTCGTTTGTCCATCGGCACTATTTCGGCCGGGACTGTTGTAAATGAAAATTTAAATCCGATTCTTTTCGGCGAACAGGGCAGTGTCGTTCCGATAACAATTTCTCTTGAATACAGTGTTGCCGGCTCGAATGCTATTTTCGTCAAAGACCAACCATACAATGTAACAATAAATTCCACTCCTATAAATTTATCGGTTGATGCGCCTCAAAGTATTAGTCCAAACCAAACCATAACCTTGGATGTGAAAGCGACACTCAATTCCACTACCACAGCCCCAGGTATACTCGTAAAGCTTGACTACCCAGTCGGTTTTCAATTTTTATCAGCAACGCCAGCGCCTTCTTTTGGCAACGATGTTTGGAATTTAGGCAACCTGGCTCCCGGTTCAGAACACGACATTGCTATCTCTGGTAAAATGATTGGTGTTTTTAACGGAGACCAAAAAACTTTTAACGTGTCTAGTGGTTCGCAATCTAGCACCAACAAATCAGAGATTGATGTTGTCTATAATTCCATGCAACAAGTCGTAACTATTCAAAAACCTTTCGTGGAAGCAGATCTTTCCATCAACGGTGTTTCGCAAGGCACTTATGCGGTAAATGACCAGTCAATTATTAACGGGCAGATTCAATATATAAATAATCTAGATACCCAAGTAGACAATTTACAAATACAAGCAAAACTTTCCGGCAATGCATTTGACCGTAGCACGATTCTCGTGCCGGAAGGTTTTTATGACTCATCGACAGATACTATCACTTGGGATAAAACTGGCGTGGGTGGGCTCGCACAAGTAAATCCTGGCGATTCGGGCAACTTGAGTTTTTCCCTGTCTCCACTTTCACTGGTATCTGCTTCGGGCGGGATACTTTCCAATCCTTCCATAAATATAGAAGTGGATATTTCTGGACAACAATCCGCTTCTGGGTTTGCGGTAAACAATCTAGCCAACTCTTCTTCGGCAAGCATAAATATTATTTCCGATGTTGGATTATCCAGTAAAGCACTTTACGGTTCTGGACTTTTTACCAACACTGGTCCGCTTCCGCCGACTGTCGGTAAAACTACCACTTATACGGTAGTCTGGACCATTTCTAATACCGCCAATAGCATTTCTAACGTACAAGTTACTTCTTCTTTACCTGCATGGGCAAACTTTGTAGGATCATTTTTACCGGCAACTGAAAATTTAACTTACAATGCTTCCACCAGAGCCATAGTTTGGAATGTAGATAGGGTGGTGGCAGGGACAGGCATCACTGGTGTTCCACGCTCCGTGTCTTTCCAGGTTTCTCTCAATCCTTCCATTTCGCAAGTCAACACTACGCCAATTATTTTGAACGATGCAATTTTGACTGGACATGATGATTTTGCTAATGTAAATGTAAGTGTGGATAAAGGTAGTCTCAATACCAATCTCACCAGCGACCCCACATTTTCTGCTCCGGAAGCCACTGTCGTAAGTCATTAAAATTAAGTAAAAAATAAAAATGGCAGAAGAAGAAAAAAGAGATAAAAATGATTTGATGGAAAAAATAGTTTCGCTTTGCAAGAGGCGAGGATTTATTTTTCAAGGTTCGGAAATTTACGGAGGGCTCGGAGGCACTTTTGATTGGGGGCATTTCGGTGTGGCTCTCAAAAATAATATTAAACAAAATTGGTGGAAAAAATTTGTCGATAGCAGGATGGATATGTATGGCGTGGATGCGGCAATTTTGATGCGTCAAGAAGTCTGGCAAGCGTCCGGTCACGTGGCTGGCTTCGCTGACCCTATGGTGGAGTGTGAAAAATGTCATTCGAAATTTCGCGCAGACCAAATAGAAAAAGATAAAATCAAATGTCCAAATTGTGGCGGAAAATTAGGTGAAGCCAGACAATTTAACATGATGTTTCAGACAAAAGTCGGCGCACTCCGATGATTCCAGTGCGACTTCTTATCTGCGTCCAGAAACCGCGCAAGGGATGTTTGTGAATTTTAAAAATACTGTGGATGCTTTTCATCCGAAGCTTCCTTTTGGCATGGCGCAAATCGGCAAAGCTTTTCGAAATGAAATTACTCCGCGAGATTTTCATTTTTCGCGCTCGAGAATTTGAGCAAATGGAAATTGAGTATTTTATTCGCCCGACCGATTGGGAGAAATATTTTGAATACTGGAAAGGGGAGATGCTGGATTGGATGGAAGAAGTAGGTATAGATATGAGTAAGGTCCACGAGCTTGAGGTGGCGAAAGAAGATAGGGCGCATTACTCTAGCCGCACAGTTGATTTTGAATTTGATTTTCCTTTCGGCAGAAAAGAACTTTTTGGACTTGCCTATCGTACGGATTTTGATTTAAAACAACACAAACTCGAATATATTGACGAAGAAAACTCCGAAAAAATGGTTCCGCACGTGATAGAACCGACTTTTGGTGTGGATCGCACCGTGCTTGTTTTGCTTTTGTCTGCATATACGGAAGACGAAGAAAGAAAACGAAATTCGTTCCTATTTAAAATTTAAACCGAGTATTGCGCCGGTTATTTGCGCAGTATCTCCGCTTTTAAAAAATAAACCAGAACTCGTGGAATATGCTAAAACAAAAGTTTACGCTCTACTCAAAGCAGAATTCGGAAGAGTTGCTTGGGATGACAATGGCAATATCGGCAAACGCTATCGCCGTCAGGATGAAATTGGTACACCATTTTGCATCGTAATTGACTTTGACACACTTACCGACGACACCGTGACTGTTCGCGACCGTGACACAGGCAAACAAGAGAGGGTAAAAGTATCCGATTTAAAAAATTATATCAAGGAAAAAATCTAAGATGGAAAAAGGGATTGATTACATCGGAGTTGGGGTTTCGTACTATTGCCATGACGGCAAAGGAAATTATGTAATGAACAAGCGAGGAATAAATTGTCGCGACGAACATGGTTGTTGGGATTTTGGTGGAGGTGGAATAGATTTTGGCGACACAGTCGAAGAAACTCTTCGCAAAGAAGTAAAGGAAGAGTATTGTGCCCTGAACATACAATATTCTTTTATTGGGTTCAACGATAATTTTCGGGAGCAAAATGGGAAAAAGGTTCACTGGATACAATTTCATTTTTCAGTGCTGGTTGAACCAAAAGAAATAAAAAACGGCGAACCGCATAAATTTGATGAAATTGGGTGGTTTACATTAGACAACTTACCTCAGCCACTCCACTCTCAAACACTAAAAGAATTAGCGTTATATAAAGATAAATTAATATAAAAAATGAAATTCTCAAAAAAAGTTTTAAAAAACGGATTGCGTGTTGTAACGATACCAATGAAAGACAATCCGACAGCGACGGTATTGGTTCTGGTTGAAGCCGGTTCAAAATACGAAACAAAAAAGGTGAACGGAATTTCACATTTTTTGGAGCATATGTGTTTCAAAGGGACGATAAAAAGACCAAAAGCAATTGATATATCAAAGGAATTGGACGCGCTCGGCAGTCAGTACAATGCTTTCACGGCGCAGGAATATACCGGATATTATGCCAAATCGGACGCGAAACATTTCCATAAAATTTTTGATATTATTTCCGATATTTATTTAAATTCCACTTTTCCGGAAGCTGAAATGCAAAAAGAAAAAGGTGTGATTATTGAGGAGATAAATATGTATGAAGACGTGCCTCAGAGGCACGTCCAGGATTTGTTGATGCAGTTACTCTATGGTGACCAGCCTGCGGGGTGGAACATTGCCGGTGAAAAGAAAAATGTTTTAGAAATGAAACGGGATGATTTTGTTGCTTATAAAAAAGATCATTATTTGCCGGAGGCAACCGTGCTAGTCGTCGCCGGAGCGGTGACGGAGCGTGAGGTGATGAATGAGGTAAATAAAATTTTTGGAAAAGTTTCCCGCGGCAAGAAAAAAGGCAAATTGAAAGTAAAAGAAATTCAGACTCGCCCGCAGGTTTTGCTGAAATTCAAAGAGACCGATCAAACTCATTTTGTTTTAGGAGTTCGCAGTTATGGTTTGTTTGATAAAAAAAACGCGATACTTTCCGTACTCGGTTGCGCACTCGGAGGAGGAATGAGCTCGCGCCTGTTTCAAAAACTGCGCGAAGAGATGGGCGTCGGTTACTATGTTCGCGCTTATAACGATGCTTATACGGATCACGGCTTTTTTCAAATTTCTGCCGGCGTAGATAATAAAAGAATTGAAGAAGTAATAAAAGCGGTGTTAGTTGAATGCAACTTATTAAAAACAAAAAAAATAAGCGAAGAAGAATTGAACAAAGTGAAAGAATATATAATCGGCAACATGAAACTTTCCTTGGAGTCTAGCGATGATATCGCCAATTTTTATGGTGGGCAGGAACTTTTGAAACGTGAACTAAAAAATATAGAAGAAAAATCAGCCGAAATACGCAAAGTCACGGCTCTGCAAATTCAAAACTTAGCCAAGCAGATTTTTAAAGATGACAAGTTAAATATGGCGCTCATCGGGCCTTTTAAAGATAAATCCAAGTTTTTGAAGATTCTAAAATTCTAATTAAACCCCACCCTTGCCCCTCTCCTTGGCAAGGAGAGGGGTTGGGGAGAGGTGTATTTTGTGGTAATATGTTCATATGTTTGAAAAGAATAATGCAAACACTACGACCATCTCTCTCGGAACGATAATCCGCTTCTTTTTGGTGGCGTTGGCATTTTATTTGTTCTGGTATTTGAGAGAAATAATGCTGGTTATTTTGACTGCCATAATTATCTCTTCTTTTGTGGAGTCAGGCATCCCTTACTTCAAGAAACTTAAAATAAACAGAGTTTTGGCTGTAGTCATTTTATATATTTGCACAATTCTTCTTCTCGCTTTGCTGTTTTATCTTTTTGCGCCGCTTTTGATAACGGAAGTTTATAATTTTTCCACTTTCTTGTCGTCCTATGTGCCGAATTCTCCAATTTTAAATTATTTTAGCAACGATGCTTTTGGCGGCGCAAAAGATATCGTCAACAATCTCTCTCACAGCTTATCTTTGACGACTCTGGTTTCTACTTCCAATACTTTTATTGAAAATCTTTCCGGTGGATTTTTCCAAGTTCTTACCGCGGCCTTTGGCAGTATTTTTAATGTTGTACTCATAATTTTAATTTCTTTTTATCTTTCAATCCAAGAAAATGGCATGGAAAATTTTTTAAGAATTATTTTGCCGGTAGAACATGAAGAATACGCAGTGGACTTGTGGCATCGTTCACGCAGAAAAATTGCTCTGTGGATGAAAGGACAAATGCTTCTCGGCGTCCTGATCGCTATTTTGACATATTTGATGCTGTCTCTTTTGGGCATACAATACGCGCTTCTTCTCGCTTTGATTGCGGGTGCAATGGAACTCATCCCATATGGTATTTTAATTGCGCTGATTCCGGCTGTGTATTTTTCTTATCTTTCCGGAGGCACCGGTAGCGCACTAGCGGTCGCTTTGTTGTATATCATCCTTCACCAATTTGAAGTTTTTCTTTTTTCCCCGTTGGTTATCCGAAGCGTGGTAGGACTTTCTCCGCTGGTGGTGATAATTGCGGCCTTGATTGGTTTCAAGTTGGGTGGTTTCTGGGGATTGGTTCTCGCCATCCCGGTTTCTGTTTTTGTAATGGAGTTTCTTGGAGACCTGGAAAAAAAGAAACATTCTTTAAAAATAAACAATGAAAAAAAATAGTTTCTACATCACGACGACTCTTCCATATGTAAATGCACCTCTTCATTTGGGTCATGCGCTTGAGCTTGTGCGCGCAGATGCAATTGCTCGGTATAAAGCATTACTTGGAGAGGATGTATACTTTAATACCGGTACGGATGAACATGGAATAAAAATTTACGAAAAAGCGCAAGAGAGCGGTTTAACCGTTCAAGCTTTTGTGGACCAAGGTTTTGAAACATTTAAAGAACAACTAAAAATGTTTGGTATAAATGAAAGTGTTCACTTCGTTCGTACGACAGATGAACATCACGTGAAAGCCACTCAAGAGTTTTGGAAAATTGTTAATAAAAATGGTTATATTTACAAAAAAAATTACGAAGCAAAATACTGTGTCGGGTGTGAAAGCGAAAAGACCGATTCCGAATTAAATGAACAAGGGGAGTGTTTGCTTCATCCTGGCCGTCCCGTAGAAATAATCAAAGAAGAAAATTATTTTTTCAAATATTCCGCTTTTGGAGGGAAGCTTCTACATTTTTATGAAAAGAATCCAAATTTTATTGTTCCAGATTTTCGCTATAATGAGATAAAGAATTTTGTTAAGAATGGATTGCAAGATTTTTCTATTTCCCGATTAAAAGCAAAAATGCCTTGGGGAATAGAGGTGCCTGGAGACAATGAGCATGTTATGTATGTCTGGTTTGATGCGCTGGTCAATTATATTTCTACTCTGGGCTGGCCCGAAAATACGGAACAATTTAAAAAATATTGGATAGATGGACATCCTACACAATACTGCGGAAAAGATAATACGCGTTTTCAAGGTGCCATGTGGCAAGCCATGCTTTTTGCCGCAGAATTACCGAATTCACATCAGATAGTGGTGGACGGTTTTATTACCGGGGAAAACGGAGTAAGAATGTCTAAAACTTTGGGAAATGTCATAGACCCCAGAGATGTCGTATCGGAATATGGAATCGATGCGCTTCGCTATTTTCTTCTACGTGAAGTTTCTTCCTTCGAAGACAGCCCATTTACTATAGAGAGATTTAAAGAAGCTTACAATGCAGGACTTGCGAATGGTTTGGGAAACTTAGCTTCGAGAATTTTAACCTTGTCGGAAAAATATTTGGAAAAATGTCCGGAGATTCCGGAAAAATCTGATTTTGCAGAGTACTTCACTTTTTATGAAAAATTTGATGTAAAACAAGCAGCAGATTTTGTCTGGAATGAGATTGGAGAACTAGATAAGTTTATTCAAACGACAGAGCCATTTAAAGTTGTAAAAGTTGATGAGAAAAAAGGAAAAGAATTAATTACGGAAATGATTTTGCGTCTATACACTATCGCTCGTATGTTAAATCCGATAATGCCGGAGACAAATATTTTACTCAAAAAATTAATCAAAGAAAATAAAAAGCCAGAGAAGCCTTTGTTTTTAAGAAAAGAATAAAGAGACCCCTACCCAGCCTCCCCCTTACTAAGGGGGAGGAGAAAGGAGGGGGATCTTGAAGTTTATGGAAAAAATAAAACCAGAACAAAAGAAAGTAGAGTGTGAAATTCAAGAACCTTCTGTAAAGTATAAGGATAGTTATTTATCTGCATTGGAAGAGTTTCGGAAAGAAGGAACAGAATTAGATGAGAGCGAAGAAGAGACGAAAAATGATTTTCCCAATCTTATTAAACATTTAAAGGATGAATCACAAGGTGTGAATATACAGTCAGATTATGTTCCGCAAACTACATACTGGGTAATTGATAAAGATGGATATGCTGGGAGAGTTTCTTTGAGACATAAACTCAATGAAAATCTTTTAAAGGTTGGTGGTCATATAGGATACGCAATCCGTCCATCCAAAAGAAAATTAGGTTACGGAGAAAAGGCTCTTGCCCTTATTTTACCAAAAGCTCGTGACTTGGGCCTAGAAAAAGTTTTACTTACTTGTGATAGTACAAACATGGGTTCAAGAAAAATTATTGAGGCCAATGGTGGAGTTTTGGAAAATGAAGTTCCTGGTGAAAACGGCGAGCCTAGTAAACTTAGATTTTGGATAAAACTTTAGACCCCCTCCTAACCTCCCCCTTACTAAGGCGGAGGAGCTAAAATACCAATGACAGTTGTATATAACATTTTAAAGCTGAAAGATAGACGAGTTGACTTAAGAAGCAATCAAACCCCGCAAGAAATTTTATTATGGTCACGACTACGCAGAGAGCAATTGGGTTTTAAATTTAGAAGACAGCATAGTATTGGAGGATACATTGCTGATTTTTATTGTCCGTCAAAGAATTGGTAATTGAAATTGATGGTTCACAACATTTTGAAAAAGAAGCTAAAGAATATGACAAAGTAAGAAGCAATTATTTTAAAGGTCTTAATATAAAAGTTTTACGTTTTACAAACACAGAGATAAATACTAATATTGAAGGGGTTATACAAAAAATTTTTAGCAAACTAAGTTGACCCCCACCCAGCCTCCCCCTTACTAAGGGGGAGGAGAAAGGAGGGGGTCTTGAATTAAATTATGACCCCAAAATACATAGACATTCACAGCACACGTTAATTTCAAAGCATTTGATGAAGACAGAGATGTCGTTATTAAACGCGCCTTGGATAATGATACTTGGGTGATAAATGTCGGCACGCAAGCGGATACTTCCAAAAATGCCGTAGACGTTGGCGCATAAATATGAAGAAGGAGTTTATGCGATTGTTGGTTTACATCCGATACATACCGGCGCTTCTTTTCATGATAAACAAGAATTAGGAGAAGAAGGTGGTGAATTTACTTCACGTGGAGAAATTTTTGATAAAAATATTTATCGGGAACTTTTAAAAGATGAAAAAGCAAATAAGAAAATAGTTGCGATAGGTGAATGTGGGTTGGATTATTATCGCTTAGAAGAAGAATCAATCTCAAAACAAAAGGAAGCTTTTATCGCGCAAATAGAACTTGCGAACGAATTTAACAAGCCACTCATGTTGCACATTCGCAATGGTTCGACGGGCTCACCACAAGCAACCCAAAATGCTTACATGGATGCATTGGAGCTTTTAAAAAAATATTCCAAAGTAAAAGGCGACGTGCATTTTTTTGCGGGTGACTGGAATACAGCGAAAGCATTTTTAGATTTTGGTTTCACTCTTTCTTTTACCGGTTATAACCTTTACGCATGATTATGATGAAGTTATAAAAAATACTCCACTTGATATGATTATGTCCGAGACCGATGCGCCTTATGTGGCGCCGGTGCCGTATCGTGGCAAACGCAATGAACCTGTGTATGTGCAAGAAATTGTGAAAAAAATCGCTGAAATTAAAAACCTTTCCGAAGCGGAAGTGGCAGGAGCTATTATCGCAAACGCCAAAAGACTATTCAAAATTTAATGTTGGGGATAAACCTCCAGACGTTGGACGTCTGTAAGCTTACAGACGTCCAACGTCTGGAGGGTAATAAACTTTACTTTTTCAGGGCTTTTTGCTAGTATGAGATTCATGCAGTCAAGTGAAAAAGACGTCGAAATAAAAGACGCAAATGAAATTACGGAAGAAACAAACAACAGAGTTTATGAGCTTGGTTATCTTTTAGTGCCTACAATTGAGGAAGTCAACGTTCCGACTGTTTTCGGCAATTTGAAAGAACTGGTGTCTTCTTTGGGAGGTGTTCATATCTCCGATGAAATGCCGAAACTGACGCCACTCGCTTATTCTATGGTAAAAACCGTGGCGAACGTACGAAATAAATTTAACTCTGCATATTTTGGCTGGGTTAAATTTACTATGGACTCAGATAAAGTTTTAGAGTTGAAAAAGAAAATGGATTTAGACCCAAATGTTATCCGATTTTTAATATTAAAGACAGTTAAAGAAAATACTATTGCGGCAAAGAGATTTGTTGGTAGAGATGCCACACATAAAAGATTTAAAGCCAAAAATGATGATGTTGAAAATGTTACCCCTATAAACAAAGAAGAAATTGATAAAGAGATCGATGCCTTAGTAGCAGTGTAATTGTAAATTTTTTTAACCATGTATTTAAACAAAGCAATTGTAATAGGAAACCTTACTCGCGACCCGGAACTTCGTTCTTTGCCTTCCGGTATAAAAGTTTGCACATTTTCTTTGGCCACCAATCGTGTTTGGAAAGACAAGAATGGCGCTCGCCAAGAATCAGCCGATTATCACAACGTTGTCGTGTTTGGACGTCAAGCAGAAACCGTCGCACAATATATGAAAAAAGGAAGTTCTATTTTAGTTGAAGGCAGAATGCAGACACGTAGTTGGGATGATAAAACGAGTGGAGAGAAAAAATATCGCACCGAGATAGTTGCGGATCGCACACAGTTTGGTCCAAAGGGAGCTAACACGGCAAGTGGAGGTACGAATAGTGTCGGTTCAAAAGCTCCGGCATCTGAAGGAGAAGTAGATGCAATAGAATACCCAGAAGAAGATATTAATCCGGAGGATATACCTTTTTAATAATAAAAATTTATGAGACAAGATTATTTTTCAGCCAACAATATAAAATATATAGATTACAAGGATATAGAAATTCTAAAGAAATTTTTAAATCCAAATGGTAAGATTGTGAGCCATAAACGCAGCGGGGTAACTTCCAAAAACCAACGCGCTTTGGCAAACGCCATCAAACACGCTCGATTCCTCGGCTTGCTTCCTTTTGTAGTTAAATAAAGAAACTAAAAATCCCCGAAAGGGGATTTTTAGTTTGTGAAGAGATTAATATCTTGGTATAATAAATGTAAGTATATGAAAATAAAAAACTTGCCTCTAGTTGTGGGGATTGCGTTGCCAGTTTTTTTCATTCTCATAATTTCTATTGTTATTTTTGTTCCTAATTGGTTTATAAAACCACAGTATGATTTTCTTTACTCCAATGCAAATTCTTATTATAACAATCAACTATACACAAACACTTATGCAGTTCAAAACAACTTTCTTGTATTAAGCCCTCTACCGGTTGCTAAGGGATATGTCGCTTCTAATACTGCCATTAATCCACCGCTATTTATTTATAATGTAAAAGATAATTCTACGCATCAGGTTGATTTTAATGATGTAAAAAATATTGTTGTTGACCCAGGACCCTCTTCGCCTGATGGATATATCGTGAAATATCAATACAGCAATGAAGGAATTTTTGCTTTATTTGGTTCTAATAGTAATCAAAATGGATATGTCATTGCTAAAGGTAATGCTTCAAAAAGTTTAGACGGCTTAAATGTGAGTGGAAGTGATTATTATTCAAATAATTTTAAATTTCTTGGTTGGATAAAATAAATATATGGATAAACAGCAAATTATTTCGTTAATACAAGGACAATTGGAAAACGGTAAAATTTCTAAGGCAGATTTAATGACTTTGATAAATGACAGTTCTGCCACTCCTAATAATACAGCTTCAAACTTTATTCCGGTCCCTCCTCAGCAACCTTCGAGCAAAGAAGAAAACTCAAAAAACTTAATCCATACTTTTTATGGAATTGGTGCGATGATTGTTTTGGTTGGTGTGATAATTTTGATTAGTCAAAATTGGACACAAATAGGATTTTCAGGTCGTGTTTCGGTGACTTTGGGTATTTCTCTTGTGACTTACGTTCTGGCCTTTTTTCTTTACCAACCATCTCAAAGAATGCTTTCTCAGGTTATGTTTACTATCTCTGCAGCGCTTGCCCCCTTAGGGATATATGTTCTCTTACACGAAGCCAATATTAATTTTGTTTGGCCATACACGTTTTTTTCCGCCTGTCTTTTATTTTTAATTTTTGGAGCTGCCTGCCTTGTTAATAAAAAAAATATTTTAATTTTAATTACCATAGGTTTTGCTTCGTGGGCTTACTTTTCATTCTTGTTGCAAATGTTTCCACCACAATTTAATTCTGATTTGTTGAAATGGGCCACTATGCTTTGGGGATTTTCTTATATTCTTATATCTTATGGTTACAAATCTATTGCTGTCGCTGTGGATTCTGCGGATGGAAAAGAAAAAAAAGCCATTCAAAATGTACTTTATGGTTTTGGCACATTAGCTATTTTGGGTTCAGGTATTCTTGTCGGAGGATTTTTCGATATAATTTTTATTGCTTTAATTTTTGTAGCTTTTTATGCCAGCGTTTATCTAAAGAGTCAGTCGATGCTTTTGTTTGGAGCTTTGTTTTTAATGGCTCATATTATAAAACTTACTTCAAAATATTTTGTTAATTCTGTTGGATGGCCTGTTTCTTTGATATTTGTAGGATTTTTTGTGATAGGTGTAGGTTATGTGACTTATTATTTAAATAAAAATTTTATAATAGGTAAGTAATCAAAAAATCCCCGAAAGGGGATTTTTTGATTGTGGATAAACCTCCAGACGTTGGACGTCTGGAGCTAGACTCGCTCCACGTAATCTCCGGTTTCCGTATTTACCCGAATGATATCTCCTTCGTTTACGAACATCGGAGCATTGAGCTTGGCTCCATTTTCTAAAATGATAACCTTGATCCCTCCCTTAGAAGTGTCTCCGCGCACCGCCGGCGGAGCTTCTTTTACCTTAAATTCCATTTTGATAGGCATGCTTAATTTGATGATTTTTTCTTCTTCGTCTTCGTTTGTCCAAACCAAAGCGGTGACATTGCTGTTTTCTTTTAAAAATTTTACCGTATCTCCGAGCAATGCTTCGTCCAGTTTAAATCTTTTACTTTTGTCTGTGGGATCACAAAACCAATATTCACCCTTATTGTGATACAGGAAAGTAACTTCGCGTTTCTCCATATCTGCTTCATCGGCTGAATCGGAAACGTGGAAAGTGGCAGGGAAGACCTTGCCGGAAATTAAGCTTCTTAGTTTTACCTGGTTTTGCGGTTTGCGTTGCTGAGTGCGGGCGACATGGGACTCCACGACCTCGCACGGCTCATCGTCATGAATAATGATTTTCTTCTCGCGAATTTCATTGTATTGTAATTGTGACATCTCTCCATACTACCAAAAAATTTGCTTTTGGCAAATTTTTTGGTTTTTATAATCTTTTTTTATGCCTCTTCCGCAAACTTCTTTTTAATTTCTTTTAAGATTTGTTCGGAAATCTTTTTTTCTTCTTTCAAGAATTTTCGAGTGGAATCGTAACCAACACCCAATTTTATCTTTTCCTTTCCTTCACCCGCGGGTGTATAAAAGTATGAGTTGCCACTTTTCTCAATGATTTTATATTTTTCTCCCAAGGCCATCAATTCGCCTTCTTTGGAAATGCCTTCGTTGTAAATGATATCAAATTCCGTTTGTTTGAATGGTGCGGCAACTTTGTTTTTCACCACTTTCACCCGAGTGCGTCCGCCGACGACTTCTTCTCCTTTTTTAATCTGCGCAATTTTGCGAATGTCGAGTCGAACCGAAGTATAAAATTTTAAAGCCTTTCCTCCGGGAGTCGTTTCCGGATTGCCAAACATCACTCCGATTTGCATGCGTATTTGGTTGATGAAAATTACGACAGTTTTCGAACGGGCGACGATGGCGGTCAATTTGCGAAGCGCTTGCGACATCAGGCGCGCTTGCTTGCCGACATGGTATGCTCCCATATCTCCTTCAATTTCATCTTTGGGGGTGAGCGCAGCTACCGAGTCCACCACGATGACATCAATTTTTCCTGTTCGCACGAGACTCTCTACTATTTCCAGTGCTTGTTCGCCGTTGTCCGGTTGAGAAATAAGTAAATCATTTATGTTGACGCCGAGTTTTTTTGTATAGTCCGGATCCATGGCGTGTTCAGCATCAATGTATGCGCAGACACCACCTTTTTTTTGCGCTTCGGCCACGATGTGCAGTGAAAGGGTAGTCTTCCGGAAGATTCCGGTCCAAATATTTCAATGATTCTCCCTCGAGGAATTCCACCGATACCGAGCGCCATGTCCAGTCCGATTGAACCGGTCGGGATGACATTGATATCCACTTTTGGAGAATCACCAAATTTCATGATTGCGCCTTCTCCAAACTTTGTCTGGATAGCTTTCAGGGTGTCATTTAAAACTGTCGCATCTTCACCTCCCATTGTCTTGTCCGCCTTCTTTTCTTTTTTCTTTTGCATATAATTTACGTTTTTTAAATTCTTTCTCGGTATAGTTTTTGCTCGACATACATAATTTTCTGCTGAAAATTTGTTCCTGCTCGGCTACCCGCTCATTCGAGTCTGAGACTCTCAGAGTCGAATGACCTGCGCAAGGTCTCTCAAAAACTACACCTTCAACGAATTTAAAAATATTTAGTTATAGGGTAGTAGTTGCTTTTATGAATGGTCTGGCCGGGGTGTGGGGCCCCGGAGGACCGAGGACCTGAATAAAAGTAACTACTGCCCTACAACATGCATTAATTGATAATTTTTTTCATCCACATGTCCAAACTTATCTTTTGCTCTAATATTGATTATATTATAACCCGGCAGAAGCGCAATTGTCTCATCAAAATTTCCGGCTTGGTTCACCGATATTGCTCGGCCATCCAAGGTTAAATCTATTGCATTTCTCGCGACACCGGTTATCTCTACTGTGTTGTCGGTGATAGTGGCTCCTGATTGTATTGGTGCTCCATTTATGTCTACATTCATGACTTGTACTCCGAAAATCAAATCCCTTGAGCGAAAAAAAGCGTAAAGTATAATTACCAGAAAAAAAATAGTCATACCTCCTATTTTTACTATTTTTTTTGCATTGGTATTCATATCACATTCCCTGCCTGCCGGCAGGCAGGTCTCCATTTTCTGTGTGCTCAATTTTTTCCAGCACTTCTCTTGGTTTTGCTCCGTCTCCTGGTCCGATAACTCCGCGTTCTTCGAGTACATCCATCAGTCGGGCGGCTCTCGCGTATCCAAGTTTTAATTTTCTTTGCAGATAAGATGTGGATGCTTTACCTGCTTCTATTACACAAGCTCTGGCCTCTTCGTATAGTTCGTCGTCATCTTCTTCGCCATTATCTTCGAGTGAAGCTTCAAAAATACTTTTATCAGCCGAGATAGAGCCTGCAGTCAAAGTTATTTCTTCGGATACTTCATCACGATAAGCATCGGCTAAATACTTCACCACTTTTTTTACTTCTGTTTCGGAAATAAATGCGCTTTGCAATCTTTCTGGTTGAGCTTCCCCTGAAGAGTACAACATATCGCCGGCGCCCAAAAGTTTTTCCGCTCCTCCAGCATCCAATATCGTGCGTGAATCTACTTGTGAAGAAACTTTCAAAGCGACGCGGGCTGGAATGTTGGCTTTTATGAGTCCAGTGATAACATTAACCTCTGGGCGTTGAGTAGAAAGTATTAAATGGATTCCGACCGCTCTAGACATTTGGGCTAGGCGGACAATCGCAGCTTCCAGCTCTCTCGGGTAACTGCTCATAATATCTGCTAATTCGTCTATGATGATGACGATGTATGGCATGCGGTCTGCATTTATTTCCTCTTCTACTCCATCACTATTTTTGGTAGTCTTTTTAGGATTTTTATCAAAAACATTTTTATGGTAAGACTCTATGTCTCGCACAGATTCGGCTTCCAAGATATCATAACGGCGGTCCATTTCTTTGGCTGCCCATTTCAAAGCGAGAATTGTTTTCTTTGCTTCGGTGATTACCGGCGTCAGCAGATGCGGAATATTATTGTACAAAGTTAACTCGACGCGTTTTGGGTCTATCAATATGAGTTTCAAATCATCTGGGCCATTTCTATACAGTAGGGAAGTTATCATGGAGTGAATGGTTACTGATTTTCCAGAACCGGTAGTTCCGGCGACGAGCACGTGTGGCATCTTCGCCAGATTCCCAAAAGTTGCTTTGCCGGAAATATTTCTACCCAAGGCAATCGTCAAAGGTTTTGGAGAATTTTGGAACTTCTCATCGGAGAGAAGAGTGGCGAGCCCAACAATAGATTTTGATTTATTTGGAATTTCAATACCGACTAAACTTTTTCCCGGAATCGGTGCTTCTATACGTATCGGATGTGCGGCGAGCGACAGAGCCAAATCGTTTTGCAAACCTACGATGCGCGAAAGTTTCACTCCTTCGGCTGGTTTCAAAGCATAACGGGTGACGGTCGGTCCGATGGTTATTTCATCCATTTCCACTTCAATGCCAAAGTTTGCAAGCGTTCGTTTGATGATGTTTGCATTCGCTTTGATATCACCGGTGTTTGGTTTGCCTTTGTCTTCTTCGAGAAGATCAATCGAGGGAGGGGTATAAGAGCTCAAAGTACTTTTCCTTTTTCTAATCGGCATTTCTTCCTCTTCTGTTTTTTCTTCTGCTTTTTTACCTACACCCAGCGCATTTTTTATTTTATCGGTAGCACTTTCTTTTGCATTTTCTTTTTCTTCTTCCTCTGGCATAGATTTTGCCACTTCCTCCAGTTCATTTTTGTTCAGTTCCGATTTATTTGCCTCTTCTCCTTTTTCTTTTTTAAAGAATGACCAAATTTTTGCAAAAAATGGCGCGAAGTTTGGTTTGGTGTCAAACATTATCAAAATTGAAATTATGAGGAGTGCTCCGAGAAAAATTAAACTTGCATAAATATCAAAAAGCGCGACAAATGGAGTCGATAAAATTTCTCCCAGGAGTCCGCCTCCATGGACACCTTTACCGGAAGCGATATCAATAATTCCCAAACTTGAAAGCAAAAACAATATCCCGGAGAGAGTGCGAACCCATCCGATGTCTGGCACTTCTGATTTGATAAAAGAAATTCCGAGTAAGATAAAAAGAATTGGTAAGAGAACGTAACCGTATCCGAAAAGAAGATCTAAAAATTGATAAACATTTTTCCCCGCCACTCCTGCCACATTAAACACCGACATCGACATCAAGAGAAATAATGCGAGTACAAAAAAAATGACTGCGACAATTCCATGTTTGGTTTGAGTTTTTAATCCGGAAGATTTTTTATCATTGGAATTGTTTTTCTTATTTTTTGCCATATAGGAATATTTTAACACAATTCTTTAAATTAGAATAAAAGTTAAAAAAGAGAAGTTGCTAAAATTTTTTATCTCCGAGGTTCCCACCCCGAAGGGGAGGGTGCAGGAGGAAAAAATTTTAGCAACGTCTCTTAAAATTCCCTTGCTTTTTTCTTGTCCCACACCCCCACACTTTTTTAAAGGACTTGCAAAAAGTGTGGGGGTGTATATAATGGACAAATGTTTAGAGATGAAAAAAATCTCAAGGACTCTAATAAAAACTCTGTAAAAGACACTTCTTCCTCTGTGCCTGTTCCATACCAAACAGCGATTTTTATGGTGGGTTCTTATACTAAAACAGATAAGCTAATTACAGCTCTTTACATGGTTACGGACATCATAGACAAAGACGAACCTCTAAGAAATAAATTAAGGACATTGGGCGCTGAAATCATAACGGACATACATTTATTACAACGAAATAATACCGGGCACACATTGTCTTTTATGAGTAACAAGATAGCCGAAATCATGTCCTTTTTAGAGATTGCTTCCGCGGTGAATATTATTTCCGAGATGAATTGCAATATCTTAAAGAAGGAATTTTCTGAATTGAATCAATCTATTTTGGATTCCACAAACAAGGCTGATATATCAAACAAGGAGATAAATTTAGCAGAATTTTTTGCAAATTCTACTCTCGATGAGGAGAGACGTCGGACACCTGCTTTAGCAGATGTCCGACGTCAGGTTATCGGACATCACAATTCCACCAATCTTGGCGTTCAAAAGGGAAGCACTTTATTGAAAGCCCTAAGACATATTTCTGTGTCCGATAAAAATATCTCTGCCCGTGAAGGATTTGATGCGGGGTTTAATATTCTTAAAAGACAGCGACGTGAAAGCATCATAGCTATAATTAAAACAATAACAGGGGGAGCTACCATAAAGGACATAAAGGACAAAGCCCAAGCACACACTGAAAAATTTAATGTCCTTATAGTTTGCAGTGAAAAGACATTGCAGCGCGAGCTAGTTTCTATGGTAAAAGACAACGTCCTTGATAAGACCGGAGAGAAGCGTTGGAGTAGATATTTTTTGAAATAGAGCTAAAGAAACTAGACGTTGGACACCCGCCAGAGGCGGATGTCCAACGTCATGAATTTGAATCTCCAGCTGACGTCCAACGTCTCGGCGCTCCTATTTATCTCAAAGCACCCATTTCTCCTTGCAATCCGTATAAAAGTATGAGAACATATAGCTGGAGTGGCTCGCCTACATGGCGAGTTATCCACATAATATATTGCTCTATTTTAGAGCTACATATTATAATGTGTTTATGTTTACAGAAGCACACGCTGTGTTTTCTGTGCACATAGATTTGTTTGTAGAAAATATTTATTTTCGTTTGCGATTTCGTCGAAAAAATCTCAAAGGAGGATAGATAGCCTGATTAGATTTTTCAATCACTTGGAAGATTTAAAAGGGTAAAAGAAAGGTCATTGAAAACTGAATAAAAGTTTTATGAAATAACTCACATTTTATTTTGTAAAATTTTGTGTTTCGTTTTTCAATGTTTGTTTATCTCTGTTCGTTTTTTATTCATCTGCTTCATTATTAAAAATTATTAGTTATTAGTAGGTGATGATTAACGATAGGAAAAAAATACGCTTTTAGTTTTGTCGAAACTAATTAATGGCGTAGCATCCTGAGACAAATTATTTGCGAAGCAAATTTTGTCGAAGGATAAATTAGAAAAATTTTATGAGTAATTTATTAAAATCAAAATTCTTTCTTGGAGTTATGATTGCTGCAGTTTTGCTTGTAGGTTGCTGGTGTTCTCGCTGTTAATACAGCTGCTGCACAAACAGCAACTGTTACTTCAATCACACACACCTTGAGAGTTGGTTCCACATATCATGCTGAAGTTATGATCCTTCAGACTGCTCTCGGTATTACTTCCGATGGTAGCTTCGGTCCAAAAACCAAAGCCGCTGTTGAAGCTTGGCAGACAAAGGAAGGTTTGACAGCTGATGGAGTATTCGGTCCTAAGTCTCTCGCTGCATTTGGTGGCGGTATGACTATGAGCCTTCCAGCAGGTTGTACTTCAACTTCAGGATTCAGTCCTACAACTGGCGCAACCTGTTCAACTGGCACAACGACCACCACTACGACTCTTCCAGCAGGATGTGTCTCATCTACAGGATATAGTTCATTGACTGGTCAACCATGTTCAAGTGGCGTACCGGTTACATCAACTGGTCCTCTAACTGTTTCTCTTGCTACAGACAATCCAGCAGCTGGCAACCTTATCCAAGGTCAAGCTACTGCTGACTTGGCTCACTTTATGTTCACTGGAACAGGAACACTTACACAACTTACATTACAGAGAACAGGAATTTCAGATAACCCAGTCTTCCCAAACGTATACCTATATAGTGGTAATACTCGTTTGACAGACGCAGCTTCTATCAATTCACATTGGGTCAAATCATTTTCAACGGTCTAAACATCGCTGTAAATGGTTCACTTGATGTTTCTGTTCACGCTGATATCGTATCTTCAACAACCTAATACTGAATCTACAGTTCAAGTAGTTCTTACTAGTTACACGGTTAGTGGTGGCTCAGCCAACACTGTAAGTGTCGCTGGTAATTCTTTCTACATCAACAGTGGTTTAGGTATTCTTTCAACAGTAAGTGTTGGTGGCAAATACAGTGATGCATGCACTTTAAAAGTCAACTATCAGCTGGAACAACCAGCGTTATCTCTTTGGTCAGCTCCTGTAACTGTTTCCCTTCACTCAGTATTGTTGAAGAGTGCAAATTTTGATGTCATCGGTTCAGCTCCAGCAAATTCATTTGCAAATCTTGGACTTTACGCAAATGGCGTTCAAATCGCAACTTCAACTGGTATCAATTCTATGGGTTATATCGCATTTGATTTAACTTCAAATCCTTATACTATGATTACTGGTGCTACAACTCTTGAAGTTCGCGGTGATATTGTAAATGGTTCTGCTCGTACTGCTCAACTTTCACTCCAAAATGCATCTGACCTTATGGTTACAGACTCACAAGTTGGCGTAAATGTTTCAGTGTTGGGTCCAAACCAAGCAATATTCTCTCAAACAATGGCAGGTCTGTTCCAGATTCAACCAGGTTCACTAGTGCTTCAACTGATCCTGCATTTAATTCACATACTAACGTTACTGGTGGTGCAACCAATGTTGCTATTGGTGGATTCATTTTGCTTCATACGGAGAAAATGTAAAAGTCAATACGATTTATGTTACTCCACAAGTTACTTCCTGGTCAAATGCATAGCATGCTGTAGTATTACCACAACTATGACCCTGGATTGCAGCATTGAGTAATGTTACTCTTTACTACAATGGTGCCCCAGTTGGCTCAAGCCAAAATGCAGTATTCTACCACTGCTGGTTCTTGTGCGATTACTCCATTGATATTCAATCCAGGTTCAAACCTTACTATTGCTGGAGGGACGACTGAACATTCCAGATTCATGCTGACCTAGTAAATAGCGGTGGATTAAATACACTTCTGGTACTCGATTCCAGTTGGAACAACCACTACTGGAATTTACATTCCAGTCGGTGATTATCAAGGTATGACGTCTGGTCAGACAAATACTTCTGATTATCATTCCCAGCATCTAACGCAATGACTATTGCGACTGGTTCCTTGACTCTCGGTACAAATACCGGTTACTTGGGTCAAACAATCAGTCCAAATACTTCTGGTGCAGAGATTGGTTCATTCACACTTCAGAACAACAGTACTTCTGAAGGCAGTTCAAGTTAACAGTTTGATTATTGGCCTCTGTTCAACTACTGGTACTAACAGCTAGTTACTGTTGCATATTTACTCCGATTACTAACTTCTCAACTTTGAGTCATTTCTGGTGTTCCAGGAACTATTACACCAATCGGTCAACCTACTGCATCTGAACACGTTCTCAACGAACTTTGTTATTCCTGCAGGTGGCTCACAGACTGTTAATGTCATTGGCTAACTTAGGTTCAACTAACACGGGTAACCTTGTTACAGATCTTGGACTTGTACAGCTGTCGGTGCAATCTCACGAGTTCCATTAACTCCTACATACTGTTGCGGTCAAACAATGCACTCGGCGTAGGTACGTTAGGTTACCCTACATTGTTGGAAGTGCATCAACTAATGCTCAATACATTTCAACTGCTGGTACTGGTGCTACAAATGCAGCTCAAGAGACATATAACTTTGTTGCTTCAACAGGTACAGCAACTATTCTAGGTCTTAAATTTGCTGCTATTGACTGTGAGTAAGTGAGACGTACTGCATGCTACTACTTCAGGTGCTGGACTTACTTCAACTGGTTCAACTGTAATTGCAACTACTTCTGGTAGACTTGTATTACAACTGGTGATAATATAATCTATCACTACAACTGGTATCTATGGTGGTACTAATGCTGTTGGTACAGTTACTGCACACGGTTCTGTCAACTTTGACAGTAAACCTTACCACTCCGTTGGTTCTTGGATCTACAAGTGCAACTGTCTATTGCTGCTGGTGTTCCTTCAACTATTTACAAGCTTGCAACTAGTGGTGTCACTGGTGTTGCTCTAAATAGTCCAGGTGTTGCTACAGGTTCTGCATCTTTAACAATGGTATTGCATACGTTTCATCTATTACTGGTGCAACAGGTTCAAGCATTCTTGTTCCTAACAATCCTTCCGGTGTCACTGTTCCTGTGTTCATGTCCTTTGGACCTGTCAATACAAACGGTGGTGTTGCTTCTGGATCAACAGGACAAATTCTTCTTGAATATGTTCAATACCAGACAGGAAGTACTACTTCTTACTTAGCTCCTTCAGTGCCTGGTACTGATCTTACTCTTGTCGGTTCAAAGCCAACAATTACTTTGAATGCTTCAACTCAAGCTCTTACCAACGGAAACAGTGTTCTTCTTGGAACAGTAACTGTTACAGCAGACAATGGTGGTGATATCGCTCTTAGTGAAATCCCATTAAGTGTTTCACTTAACGCTGGTACTAGTGGAACTCCAGTTATCGCTGCACCTGGATCGTAACACTTACTGATACTAACGGTGTTACTCTTGCAAACTTTCACTGCTACAAACACTTCTGGTACTACCAGTGCTACTGCTTCCGAAGGTCTTCGGTTCTGACAACTGCTAACCACTACAGAATCTCAGCAGGTAACTTCAAAGACCTTTGAAATTCATGCGAACTTCACTGGTTCTACCTTTGGTACAAGTGCAACTGCTTCTGTAAGTCTTGGTACTTCAGCTACTTCGTATGGGATGATATCAACGGTGGCGTAACGTCAGTCAGTGTTGCTACAACTGGTGGTACTCCTACATCAGGTCTACTGGTTCTGCACTATACGCTTACCCAAGTGGATCAGTTAGTATTCATAACTAATAGAAAGTCGAACATTCTATTAGCCTCTCGCTTAAAAAACGAGAAACAAAAAACCACCCCTTACCGGGGTGGTTTTTTGCGTCTTGGAGGAGCCACCCCAAACGGGGCCCTCCAGACGTTGGACGTCCGGACTCTTACAGACGTCCAACGTCTGGAGGTTTATGCACTTATTTGTTAATTTGCGCAAACCATTTTAGTTGCTATAATGGGGAAATGTTAGATGATAAAGATATAGATAGACTCACTTCCGTCCTTGCTTCAAAGAAAGATGTTGAAGAGGTTAAAAGCGACTTGGGAGATTTAAAAGAGCTCGTTCAGGGCGTCATTATTTCCAGTGATTCTGTTGCAAAATCAATAGGTGACTTAACATTAGAATATGCTGCTATAAAAAATCAGATAAATAGACATGAAGAATGGATAAAACCAATCGCAGAAAAAGTCGGAATTAAGTTAGTTACATAATAAAAACAATCACAGCTTATTATTTATCAGTACAAAGTACGATAAAATTGCGGATGCATTATATACTAAGTTCAAAAAACCAATCCTTCGGGGGTGGTTTTTTGCGTCTTAGGAGCACCCCAAAAGGGGAGTCTCCAGACGTGGACGTCTGTAACCTTACAGACGTCCAACGTCTGGAGGGTTATCCACTTTTTTATCAATTGCACCCCAAATGAAGATTGGTATAATGGAAAACATGAGAAAGGTTGTCGCAAAAGAAAACAATCTAAATTCAAAAGTTAACACCCTTATCAAAACAGTGGACTCCTTAGCCATTTCTGTTGCCAAGGGATTTAATAGTGTGGAAAATCGATTAGATGTACTAGAAAATAACTTTATTGAAGTTCAGCAAAATTATAAAAACATTCGTCACGATATCATTAGTTTAGCAGACCGTTTTCCATCCAGGTTTGCTCTTGATGAACTTTCCAGTAGGGTCTATAACCTTGAGAAAAAAAGAAAATAAAATTTAAATAAAAAGCCCCCTAAGGGGCTTTTTTGTTTTCAGACGTTGGACAACTGTTAAAGCAGGTGTACAACGTCTTCAAGGTTATCCCCAGGTGCGGTTCGTGTAATATTCATGAAGCTACTACGTCATGTATAATAATGGTATACTTATACTGTTTATCATTAAGTTTGGTCAGTTTTTATGAATCCCGTTAGAAGTTTATATAACAAGGTTCTTACGGGGAAAAACGTTTTTGATTATTATTTAAATAAAGTAAAAGCAAAAAATACTCTTTTACTTCAAATGTGAATGGAAACAGAAAACAAAAAAAAGAATATGTGGATTTGGACAGTCGTCGTAGTAGTGGTCGTTATTGCTTTAATTATATGGGTTAGACATATATCAGATTCTTCGGTTATGACCAATAACACCGGAGTGAATCCGACAGACCAAACTGCGCTTACGCCGACCTCTACTGAAGACACCACCACTGGTGATATAAACGCCGGTAAAGCTGTCTCTATCAGTTATACAGATGCATTAGTAAAATATGCCGATGCTCGTCTCCAGCTCGATACCAATTGTCAGGCTCTAGCCAGCCCTTCAAACTTAATTTTCAAAAACAATGCATATTTAATGGTTGATAACCGCGCTCCGGTTGCACGTACCGTGCACATCGGTTCAGTATTCAGCATTAAAGCTTATGGCTTTAAAATCATTCAACTTTCCAGCGCAAAGTTGCCCGCAACGTTCATGGTAGACTGTGGAACTTCCCAAAACGTCGCCACGATTACCTTGGAAAAATAATAGGAGACGTTGTACGTGATGTTGTATACCTGCTTTAGCAGTTGTCCAACATCTTATAAGCGTCCAACGCCTGCGTTCTAAACAAAACAGACGTCCAACGTCTGTTTTGTTTTTTTCCCAATTTTGCTATCATTAATCCATGTTTGAAATATTATTTAAAGCCTGGTTTTTGATAGCCATCCTGCCGATTCTTATTTTCCACAAAGGCCTTGATATATATAAAAATTACATGACCAAACACAATCGTCCCACGGATTGGATGCATCTTGTGTATGTCCTACTCATCCTTTTTATCGTCATCCTCGTTCTCTTGCTTCTCTTCGGCTACCCCTGGTAACTAGTTCTAGCTCCAGACGTTGGACGTCTGTAAGCTTACAGACGTCCAACGTCTGGAGGGTTATCCACATGACTTCATGAAGTTTTTCGCTATGATTACTAAATAGCTTAATTAAGCTTAGTTTTTATAAATTGTTTTTAATTTCTGGTCGCGTTCCTCTAGAAATTTTTTATTATTTTATGAGAAAACATCCGCTTGTAACTAACGAGTATTATCACATTTACAACAGAGGAGTCGATAAGAGGGATATCTTTATGAATAAGAAGGACCTCAATCGTTTTGTTTTGAGCATAAAACAATTCAATAAAATTTATCCGGTTGGTAGTATCAGGGACAATTCACGAGACAAGTTATTTTCTCGACGCTTGAAAAGAAAAAGCAAGGAAGGGAACTTAGTTGCTGTTGTTTGTTATTGTCTCAATCCGAATCACTTTCATTTTATTTTAAAACAAGAAGTAGATGGAGGCATCTCCGAATTTTTAAAAAGATTACTCGGTGGCTATACGAAATATTTCAATTTGGTGCATAAAAGGAATGGCGCTTTGTTTCAAGGCAGGTTTAAATCAAGCTTAATTAAAAACAATAAATATTTTTTGAAAATTTTTCCATATGTGAATATCAATCACATGATTCACAATATTCCCGAAGAAAAGCGGGAGTTGATTTTGTCCAGTGATGCTGAATACGAAAACATGGATTTTAATGTTGTGTCCAAAAAAGAAGCGAAGAACCTGCTCAGTTTTTTTGGTACCAACAATAACTTCAAGAATGAGTGCCTAAAGGTGTCCTCTGTAATTAGGGAACAAAGAAAAGAAGTTTCTTCTTTTCTGGGGCTGGAAGAAGAGCTGTCACAGGAAGTATAAAATTAACCCATACCTTTCGTTTAAAACAAAAGGTGTGGGGGTTATCCACAGGGGCTTATTCTCACCATTTCTTCATGAATTAATCTATTGTATAATAAGTGTGTTCTAATTTGATTCTTCTGGTCGAGAATCAAAGATTTTTCTTTTATGTTTATTATTAAAATTAAAAATAATGTTAAAAAATAAATTATTGTTAAGTGTGGGAATTTTTGTTTTTGTTTTCGCTTTTTTTAGTTTTGTTGGCGTAAGTAATGTGCATGCAGCAAATACATGTACCGCAGCTACAGGAAACTGGAGCGATACGGGCACTTGGAGTGGCTGCGGGGGAGTAGTCCCTACGTCTGCTGATAGTGTTATTATCCCAGCTGGCGTCACTGTGACGATAACGAGTGCCAATGATTTGAGTACCCCTGCCGTGGCGGCATCGGTAACCTTGCAAGATCCTGTAAACGCTTCAAATGCGATTACGCTCAACTCTGGTTCTTATCTCGTAATCACAGGAGCTCTGACCTTTGCTGGTTCTTCGGGCACCGGTAACTCTACCATAACCGATACTCTCGCTTCCATAAATACTGGAAGCCTAGCGATGAACGGAGGTTCTGGTGGAAATTCAGTATTGACATCAAACTCAATTTTGACAGTTAATGGAAATATTACTTTTACTGGTACATTGGCTAAAGCTCAGCTCACCACTACCAGCAACGGGTATATTACTATGAATGGCGGTACTCTTTCTGCGGGTGGAACTGTGAGCATGAGTGCTACTTCCGGATTTTTTACTACAGGCACTAGCGCTGTAAACGGTGCGTACACGTTTGGCAACATGGAACCAACTTCCGGCACTCTCACCTTGGGCGCAAGCACATCTCTTGCTGGCAATCTCACAATAGATAGCGGGGCCACTGTGGCCAACTCCACCTATACGGTGGGTATCGGCGGAAATCTTGCCGACAGCGGTACTTTAACTGCCGGCACAGGCGTATATACTCTGAGCGGAACAACTAAAACTATTACAGGAACGGTTTCCATTCCTTCTTTGGCGGTTACTGGAACGTATACGAACAATGGAACCTTGACGGTAACGACAGCCCTCTCTGGCTCAGGAGCTCTTACCAACGGCGCAGGCGCGACTTTGAACATTGGTGGAACTTCGGCGATGGGAACATTTACTGCAACTGCAACTGGAAACACTGTAAATTACAACGCAGCTGGTTCTCAAACAGTTCTAGCTGTACCTTACTTCAATCTTACTTTGAGTGGTAGTGGACTAAAAACTGTAGCTACTCCTACCTTTACCGGTGTCTTCACAGTAGTCATGGGTGGTCACAACTACACAGTTTCGAGCGGTTCAACAGTTACTTCTATAAACATTGGTGGTAGTACTATTGCTGAAATATCTGCAAGTGGCACCTTCACACTTACATCGCCTAATGGATATCCATTAAACAATGTTGACGGTGGTGCAGTCGTTGCTCCTCAGACTTGTACTGCTTCCATGTTTAATAACTATAGTGACAATCACTGGTACAGGTTCAACATTTACTATTACTCCAGATACGACACAGACTTGTTATGTTACTGGCGGCGGTGGAGGACAACTAAATATGGGTGGCGGTTCAGGTTCTTCTACCACAACAACCACGACTACTACGACCACAACCACCCCAACCACGACTCCAGTTACCACAACCCCAACTCTACTCCAGTCATTACAGTTACTCCATCTGGGTCGGTTCCAGGTTGTTCCTCAAATACTGGTTTAGTCCTACTACAGGTCAATCATGTGCTGGTGGTGTTTCTGTGACCACAACGACAATGAACAACAATGGCACGACTACAACTACCACCACAACCTACAATTTCGGAACAACAGTTTTGAAAAACGGTAGCAAGGGTGATGCAGTCAAACAACTTCAAATGTTCTTGAATAAAAATTTGAATCTTAATTTGGCTGTCGATGGATGGCTCGGTTCGAAAACGATTGCTATCATCAAGCAATGGCAGAAAGCTCATGGACTCACAGCTGATGGTTTGGTTGGTCCAAAGACCAAAGCATTGATGAATGGAATGGGTCAGTAGTTATTATTAAAAACAAAACAAAAAACCACCCAGAGGGTGGTTTTTTGTTTTAGCACCTCCAGACGTTGAATGATGTTGTACACCTGCTTTAGCAGATGTCCAACATCAGCCTCCAGACGTTGGACGTCTGTATCCTTACAGACGTCCAACGTCTGGAGGTTTTTCCACTTCTGCAATTTTATCTTCGGCATACAATTTAATAATGGAAAAAATAAAAATATTTTTTACGCGCAAAATTTTTAAAATATTAATGTGGGCTTTTTTGATTTTAGTCGGGCTGTATCTTGTCCTAGGTATCGCTCGTGGAGTTTATCTTTTTATTAAATCCAAAAATGATGCCAAGACAAATGCAGGAAGTGGAAAAAATCCATAATACCAAACTCACCTTGGACGACGTGATAGGCACAAATCTGCCACCTGACCCTGGAACCTTGGCCGACCAGACGATTGCTGGGGTTGATGCAAATGACAATGGCATTCGCGATGACGTGGAACTTGCGATTTTCAATGCGTATCCCGATTCTGCCAAAACCAGAGCAGTACTTTTGCAGTATGCACTTTTATTACAAACCGAAGAAACAGAGCCAGTTGTCAACAAGCAAATAGCAACGGTAATTGCAGGAGAAGAATATTCCAGAGCGTTTGATTGTGTTGGGGAAATTGTTCCTAAAAGTAATGATGATATCCAAAAGATTCAAGCATATATTACTTTTGTTGACAATAAACAGCTAAATACAACAAAGAGAAAATACATAAAAACAAATTTTGACAATCTAATAGAAAGTTTTGAATTACAACATGGTTGTGATGTGAATTTAAAAACTTTACCAAACTAAAGTAAAAAAATGATAAATAATTTAATAAAAAAATATGGCAAAGTTATTAGTTGTTTAATGTTTCTTGTTTTATTTTTTATTCCAAAATTGTCTCTAGCATACAATCAATGTTCAAAAAGCGGATATACAATATTAACAGTAAATGGCGTATTAACATATGATGCAGGAGCAAGAGACAATTCGATTGCTCTTGCGAGGAAACTTAATAATACAACTTACAACAACCAACCACTTATCGTTGATTATGTTCTCAATCCGACTCACGGTGTGATTATCGATTCTTTGGATTCTGTTTTGCAAAAATATTTCGACCAAAATTCGTTTGATGTGCAGGATTCAGATTTTGCTCAAATGCTTACGGATGCAAGTACTAAAGTGGCTACGCAAAAACTTTTACTTGTTGGGCATTCACAGGGAAATTTCTATGCTAACACTTTCTATGATGCTGTTGCTGATATGTCCGGTGGCGTTCCGAGTGAGTCTATTGGTGTTTATAGTCTGGCATCTCCAGCCACTCATGTGGCTGGAGATGGTTTGTATTTAACTTCCGATACAGATAATGTAATTGCTGGGGCCGTAGCTAAGGCACCTTTTACAAATATTTTAAAACCCAATGTGCATATAGATTTTAAAAGTAGCGACGATGGTGGAATGGGACACGATTTTTTAAAAATTTATTTAAACTATGAGGGTGACCGAATTGTGTCTGATATAAAAACTTCTTTAAATAAATTAAAAAATAATAATATTCAAGATGAAAATTCTCTTTGTATCAACCCCCCGAAATTAACCCTAGCGCAGAAAATTCAAGGTACTGTTTTGTCTATTCTCGACCCTGTGACAATTACAGCACAAGATGCTCTCGTTTATGTAGCCAATGGTGTGAGTAGTGTTGCTGTTGCTGTAGGCAATACAACTGCAAATATTACCGGTTCGGCAATTTCTTCCGTTTCTTCTTTTTTTGCTCCGGCTGCAAACGATATAAATAATTTAGCGGTTAATGATAGTGGGGACGCGATAAATGCGCTTAATCAAATGACGCCGCCGAGTAGCCCTACTACAAATGATACAACAGTAAATTCTCCATCAGCCGAACAACCTCCCGCACTTCAGGATACTTCCACCGGAAATATTATCTCATTAGCTCCGCCTGTTTCTTCTTTTCCTTCATTTATCGGCAAAGGAGGTGGAGGAGAAATTACGACGTCTATTCCGGAAGATAATCCTGGAACAATTACTGGAACAACAACAGGAAATCCCCAATCAGCACAAAATACATCATCGACAGATGATAGTTCTTCAAATTCCACAGACTCTTCTCCTGACAATTCCTCGTCAAATACTTCTTCCGGCACAGACCAGAACCCAGCAGATCAAAATGGATCGACGACCAATCCACCATCGGACTCAGGTTCCGATACTAATACTCCACCAACAAATCCACAGCCTTCACACGATATTACAACAATAGATCAAAATACTACTTTGGTTTCAGGAGAATATACTTATGAAGACTTGGTAATCACCAATAATGCAACTTTAACATTACAGGGTGATCCAAATTCCTCAAATTCTTTCAAGGGAGTAAAAATCAATGCACAGAATATTACTATTGATCCTGGTTCTTCTATTTCTGCCAATGGACAAGGATATGGTCAAAATAGCGGACCCGGAATCTCTTCCGAATATTCTGTCGGGGCGAGTTACGGTGGATTTAGTTTTAGCGGTGTTTCTTATTCTACGACATATGGCTCAGCCACCAAGCCGATGGATTTAGGAAGTGGAGGCGCATCGAGTGGCGGGGGAGCTATCTATCTTGCAGTCTCTGGTGCTCTTACTGACAATGGAATTATTTCTGCCGATGGAAATACTTCAAGTAGTGGTGGCAGTATCTATATAAATGCAGATGACATAACAGGAAATGGTGTTGTGCATGCGAATGGTGGCAATCTTCTGGCATCGGGTTATTTCAAAAGTCCCGGAGGCGGAGGACGAATAGCTGTTCATTATCAAAATTCAAATTTCAGTGGAACGATAGATGCGAAAGGAGGATGTGGGAGTTATGATAGCTACACGGAATCTTGCGGGCAAAGTGGCACCGTCGGTCTTTTTAATGAATCAACAGATGACCTTTTCTTGACTGGTTCATCGTGGAAATTTCTTCAAGCAGATGCACCATTCTTATTCAATGATATTTATATTTCAAATGGTGCCGTAGTTACATCGGAAGATGGGGTGACCATCACAGCTAAAAATAATTTTATTGTTGATCAAAATTCATCTTTTACTTTAGCAAAAGGCGAGATACTAAATGCTCCGACGTTGATGGTGAACAGAAATTCTACTTTAACTCTCTCAGGTACCGAACAAATTACATCTAGTTATTTAAGTGTGGTTGGAAATTCTTCTCTTTCTATTATTCCGGGGCAAACGATTTCTTTAGCAATCCAGAATATTAATGTTGATTCTGGTTCATTCATTTCTGCTGATGCAAAAGGTTATGGAGTAGCTGCTGGACCCGGAGCTCCTACGGCTGTTTACGACCCAAATAATCCTAATCCATATTATGCCGGGGCGAGTTATGGTGGAGTAGGATATTTAAACACTTCGACATCGACATACGGTTCTTCTACTATGCCGACAGATTTAGGTAGCGGAGGTAATGGATCTCATGCCGCAGGAGGAGGCGCCATACGATTTATTGCTAATTCAATTATAAACAATGGCACAATCTCAGCCAATGGAGCCAATACCTCAAGTGGTGGAAGTATTTATATAACGACAAATACCTTGAGTGGTGCAGGAAGTTTTCAAGCGAATGGTGGAGGGCTATTTTGTCCGTATATATGTTATGGTCCAGGTGGCGGAGGAAGAATCGCTATTTATTATCAAACATCATCATTTACAGGCACAACTGTGGCAAGTGGTACTAACGGAAATGGCATAAAAAGTGGCGACGGAACTGTTTATATTGTAAATGAATCAGTTCCGCAATTTAGTTCTGCTAAAATAATTTCCTCTTTTAATTTTTTGGGCTCAAATCCAAGTATTGTCGGTGTTGTCGATGAAAGTAATCACACTATTTCTTTGACCGTTCCGTATGGAACTGACGTGACGTCTTTGGTACCCACGATTACAATTTCCGATAAGGCTTCAATCAGTCCGAGTAATATAACAGCTCAGAATTTTACCAGCCCGGTCACTTATACAGTAACCGCGGAAGATAATTCTACACAAAATTATATTGTAACAGTAACAGTCGCCCCAAATCCTAATCCTCCGTCTCCACCTGCTCAAGTTTCCTCACCTTTAATCACCAGCTATACATTCAACAATATCGCAGGAGATATAACAACTAATCCCTTAACAAACAACCTAACACTTTTTTTGTCCGCGAATGAAAATGTAAATTGGATGTCTGTTAAAATTGAAAACGTAGACGATGCAAGTATTTATAAATTATTTCAATCCGGAGCCGGTTGTGTTGATGGCACTAATACTTGCACCAAGACTTGGGACGGTATTTTGTCAAAAGGGGGACTGTTACAAAACGGAACGTTTCGTTTGAAAGTTCATATCCAAGATACTCTAGGCAATGAATACGATGATTACCTTTCTCCTTACGTAATCAATGTGAGTATTCCGAGTTAGACTCCAGACGTCCAACGTCTGGAGGTTTTTCCACAGGGCTCTTATGCTATAATGAAAACACGATGGTTAAACACTTTTTAAAAGCGCTATTTCTTTTTCTGGTGATAATTGTTTTCGGGATGGCTGGGGTTATCTTAGTGAATTATCTTGAACAAAATGGAGCATCGGCCACGACAAATTCCGTTCAGGTTGCAAAGTAGTAAATTTGTGCTATATTGTATTTACCGCAGAGAAGATAGGCAAACAATAAGTCCTATTTAGTGGGTCGATATTCCGTTTATTGTTGGATGAAAATCCTCCAGAGGCGGGACAAGCTTGCGGCGAAAGCCGTTTTTTTATTGGAAAAATAGAAAAAATTATGTTACAAAAATCAAAAAAAGAAGAAATGATAAAAGACTTTGAGGGGGCTATAAAAGGTTCTGAATCAATGGTCTTTGTAAATTTCCATGGTTTAAAAGTAAGCGATGAGACTAGTCTACGAAGTGCTTTACGAGGGCAGGGTGTCAGCTATAAAGTTGGCCGAAAAACTTTGCTCAAGCGCGCACTTACGGGCAAAGCGGCGGGAGAAATTCCTGAGCTTTCCGGTGAAGTTGCTGTCGCATATTCTAAGGATGCCACATCTTCTGCTCGAGAAATTTATAATTTTCAAAAAACCCATAAAGGAATTTTGGAAATTATCGGAGGAATTTTTGATGGAAAATTTCTTGGTAAAGAGGCGATGATGGAAATAGCGATGATTCCAAGTCGTGAAGTTCTCTATGCGCAGTTCGTCAATCTTATCAATTCTCCAATCCAACGTTTCGCGGTTGTCTTGGACCAAATAGCACAGTCGAAAAATTAATAATTAAATTATAAAATTTTATGGAAAAATTTGCAGATCTTATAAAACAAATAGAAACAATGTCCGTTGCCGACCTTCACGCTTTGGTAAAAGCTTTGGAAGAAAAATTCGGAGTATCCGCTGCGGCTGTCGCAGTTGCAGGTCCTGCTGCTGGAGCTGCCGATGCAACTGAAGAAAAAGACGCATTTACTGTTGTTCTCGCTTCAGCTGGTGAACAAAAAATTGCGGTAATGAAAGTAGTCAAAGAAGCTCTCGGTCTTGGCTTGAAAGATGCAAAAGACTTAGTTGATGCCGCTCCTTCGACATTGAAAGACGGAATGAAGAAAGCGGAAGCTGAAGATTTGAAGAAAAAGGTAGAAGCAGCTGGAGGAAAAATTGAACTAAAATAGGTTCAATTTTTCGGCCGGAAGCGCGACGGCGCTGAGGCGGGGCTGCGCGAAATTTCAGCAGAAATTTACGTGTAGCCAAAGTGGAGTTGAAATAAAACAATAATTGCTTTCATACGCTGAAAGTACTAAAATAAAAATACCCGTACGGGTATTTTTATTTTTTATGAAACAAAAAATAGCTCTCATTTCCGTATATGATAAAACAGGTATAAAAGAATTTGCCGAAAATTTAGTTACTTTAGGTTGGAAAATAATTTCTTCCGGTGGTACCGCAAAATATTTATCCGAAGCTGGAGTGCCGGTTACTGATGTCGCAGAGATTACTGGCTTTCCGGCTGTTTTGAGCCATCGGGTTGTGACCTTGCATCCGAAAATTCACGGCGGACTTTTAGCGCTCGATACTCCGGAACATTTAGCAGAACTAGAAAAATATAAGATACCTTGGATTGATTTGGTCTGCTGTGATTTGTATCCACTAGAAGAAGAAACGAAAAATCCAAATGCAACACGAGAGTCAGTGATAGAAAAAACAGATATCGGCGGTCCGACAATGCTTCGTTCGGCGGCGAAAGGCAGACGTATAACTATTTGCGATCCGGCAGATAGAACGAAAGTGATTGAATGGCTAAAAAATGGTGAACCCGATCGCGAAGAATTTTTAAATAATTTAGCCGCCAAAGCGGAAATAATTGTCTCAAGATATTGTTTGCTTTCTGGTAAGTATCATAGTGGTGGAGAATATCGTGGTGTTTTGGGTCAGAAAAAATTAGAATGCGCCTACGGAGAAAATGCTTATCAAAAACCAGCGAGTCTTTACGAAAATTTAAATATAAAAAATGACCCTTTGGCAATTCATAACTGGCAACTCGTGGCTGGCAGTCCGCTTTCTTACAACAATATTTGTGATATAGACCGAATGATGCAAACGATGACGCACGTTGGTGCTGGTTTTGAGAAGAATTTTGCGAAAGTTCCACATGTTGCTATCGGCGCCAAACATGGGAACGCTTGCGGAGTGGGGGTCGCCTCGGCTGATGTTTTTCCTCAGTCGCTCGGTACCTCGCTCCGCTCAGCCACTCCTTCAGAAAAACACACAGCCGAGGCGACTCTAGCAATAGATAGAATGCTCTTGGGTGATTTGCGCGCAATTTTCGGTGGTTCAGTTATGTTGAATTTTAATGTTGACGAAAAAATTGCGGAAGAACTTATCCATAAATATGCAGGTGAGGGGAGACGTTTACTAGACATTGTCGCCGCACCTTCATTTTCTGCCGAAGCTGTGGAAATTTTGTCTCGCAAAAAAGGAAAGTGTAGAATTTTGGTAAATCCGGTAATTGAAAAAGCAGGATTGTCTTCCTTGGACTTAACTTCCAGAATTCGTTATGTGCGGGGCGGATTTTTAACCCAGCCAAACTATACTTTCTTACCCGACATAGCTTTAGCGACGGCGGGTGTGCCTGAGAATATCTTGAAAGACGTTATTTTAGCTTGGGCCATTGGATGCACCTCAAATAGTAACACGATAACTATCGTCAAAGAAGGTAGGCTATATGGAAACGGTGTCGGACAGCAAGATCGTGTCGGCGCCGCCAAGCTTGCTATTTTTCGTGCAGATGATGCAGCTAAATTTCGAAAAGAGGCAGAAGCAAATTTTTCTAGCGGAAGGGTCCATCCGGAGGATGGAGGAAAGCTGAAAAATTTGCTTCTGCCTCTTGAAGAAACAGCAGACCTAGAAAACGCTGTTGCTTACAGCGATAGTTTTTTTCCTTTTCCCGACGCGCCGGAAGTTTTGATTAATCGCGGAATCAAAACTATTTTTTCTACAAGTGGTTCAGTGAATGACGAAAAGGTTATTGAACTTTGCAAAGCAAAAAACGTGAATCTAATCATGCTTCCAGACTCTGAAGCGAGAGGATTTTATCAGCACTGAGGTTTGACAACCATAGGTGTGAGTTATATCATTATATATATGAAAAAACACATTGTGTTTTCGTTTCGTTTTTGTTTTATCCCTAATTTTATTAAGTTCTTTTGGCTCCAAAGGTAAGTGCATATGATTCAGGTTGTAATGGTGCTGGTCCATATAGCACCACGACCGGTCAGCTTTGTAGCACAACTCCTACTACTCCTTCAGCTTGTGCCCCGGGAGATAAGTTTAGCTATTTGACAGGCCAGCCTTGTTCGACTACTACAACGCAAAATAATTCCAGTAGTACTACTCCTTCTGCTCCGACATTTCAAATTGGCGCAAGGGGAGCTGCTGTTTTGGCCTTTCAACAAATGCTAGAGAACGCCGGTTTTTCTGTCGGCAAGATTGACGGTATTTATGGAAAAATTACTGCCGCCGCCGCAACTCAATATTACAAAACACATCCTTTGCCTATAGTACCAGTCACTCCAGTTTCACCAACACAAACTTATTCAAACAGTACTTATGGAGTTAGTTTTAACTATCCAAATACTTGGACAGAAAAATTGGGTAATGGTGCTCTAGGTACAAGCAATAACCCCTTGGGTGATTATGGAATTGGTGAACTAGCAAATTCAACTTCTCTAGTTACTGTAGAGATTCCTGCAACTTCATACCCAAGCACAGATTTCGATGGGGCATATCTGAATTTGAGTATAAATACCCAACAATTAAATGCAACTCAATGTCTAGCTTTGAATCCGCAAAATAATAGCACACCTGGTATGGGTACGACGACTATTGATGGGGTTCCTTTTAACTGGACTTCCGCTGGAAGCGCTGCTGCTGGAACAGAATTTAATAGATACAGCTATTCAGGTTATACAAATGGAAATTGTTATGAATTTTATCTTGGTGATCAGGTTTCTGCCGGTAGTGTGGGGTCAAATGGCATCACGGATGTAAATAATGCTGATATTACTGCATTAAAGAATGTTTTGAATGGAGTAACATTTACGACACCAGTTTCAACAACAACAACCTCTTCAGTGACTATCAGTTCTCTGTCTCCAGCCTCAGGTCCGACTGGAACTCAAGTTACAATAACTGGTAGTGGATTTAGTTCTCTTTCGGGATTAACTGGTGGTGAACAATATGGTGTGTGGTTATCTGGTTCCACCTCAGCTCAATTATTAGGTCCAAATTATTTTAACAATGGTACTTTGCAAGTGACAAATGATAGTTCAATGACAGTGACAATTCCAACTGGCGGTTGTCCCGGAGTACAATCTTCTTCCTGTTCAAGTAATTTTGAAACAAATATATTACCGGGAACTTATTCTATATATGTGCTAAATGCAAACGGTGCAAGCAACTCAGTGTCATTTACAGTAACCAGTGGAACGACAACCCAAGCTCCAACTATAACTTTAGTTGCTAATCCAACGAGTATAGCCTACGGTAGTTCAAGCACTTTGACTTGGAATTCTACAAATGCAACTTCTTGTTACAATAGTTGGAATGGAGCCAACAGTTTGTCCGGTACTATTAATACCGGAACTTTAACTAATACAACTAATTATTCTGTTACTTGTACAAATAGTGCTGGCGTTTCAGCTAGTGCTTCTGCGACAGTGAATGTTTTAACAACAACGCCAACGACTCCAGCAATTACCATTACTTCCTCAACTAGTAGCGCACAATGGGCACAAGGTTCAACACACACAATCAGTTGGGTAGACATCACACCCATAGCTCAGTTTGGAGCTTGTCCAGTTAGTTTATCTGGTGGTGTTTGTCCTACAAGCGCACATAAATATGACATTTCGTACTTTGATAAATCAATGACAAACACAATTCTTGCGACTGGTGTTTCGGGTTCCTCATATAGTGTGGCAATTCCAAGCTCGTTTGCGGTAGGTTATTATACCGTTAAAGTTTGTGAAACCGGCACAACTATTTGTGGCACAAGTAATGGGTTCAATGTTGTTTCCGGAACGACTACCACAATTTCTGTTCTCTCTTCTCCAATTATAGTCTCAAGCAACTCAACTGCTTCTCAATATATTGCGGTAGGAAATACAGTAGGGGCTCAGAATGCTGCGAAGGTTGATTTTAATTTTGCTTCAAATGGTAGTGCCTCAACTATCACTGAACTGAAATTTGCTACGAATGGTATAGGTGCCACTGTTAACGGCAATGTTACTTCAGTTACGGTTAATGGAGTGACCGCTCCAGCTGTCGGAGGTACTGCATATCTTACTGGTTTAAATATTCCAGTTCCTGCTAGTGGGGGAGGTGCAGATGTTGTTGCTTACATTTCTTATGCACCAGTTGGGCCAAATGGTATTCCTTCTGGTTCGGCCTTTATTATTCTCACCACTGTAAAATATACTTCTGGTAGCAGTGTTGCATATCTAAACAATCTTTCAGTTGCTTCTCCTTTCATGACACTTGTTGGTTCGAAGCCTAATATAACCTTAGCATCTTCAAACGTAACTCTGACGGCTGGAACTAGAGTTTTTCTTGGAACACTTACTGTGACCGCTGACACTTCCGGTGATATCGCCTTGGCTAAAATTCCAGTAGTCGCGTCGCTTAATGCTGGTGCAAATAGTACAGCCAATATAACTGCCATAAATCTTACTGATACTAACGGAGTTGCTCTTCCAAATCTTACTTCTTCTTGCTCAGGCACTACTCCAACAAATGAGTGCGACCAAACTTGGAGTAGTGGTAATCATTATAGAATTGGAGCTGGTCAATCCAAGACTTTTGAAATTCATGCAAATATTTCCGGTACTTTGGGTACAGGAGCAAGTGCAGACACAAGCATAGGTGAATCAGAAGGTTTAGGCTCAGAAGCTAGTTTTATCTGGGATGATATAAATGGCAATAATATCGGCAACTTAAATGGAATTCTGCTCTATAATTACCCAGAAGGCTCGGTTGAGATTCATAATTAAATATACTGTATTAGAATTAAATTCCAGACGTTCGACATCCGCCTCTGGCGGGTGTCGAACGTCTCCATTTTCTCCTTGATTTTTTTAGCGAAAGCGATACAATGCATAGATGGAAATTCTAGAAAAAATATTGGGTAATGCGGCCCGGGTGAAGATCATGCGACTCTTTCTACTCAATAAACATAAAGGTTTTTCCAGTAAAGAGATTGTCAAAAGAAGTAGAGTAAACCCCGGTATCGTTCGTCGTGAACTCAAACTGCTTTCTTCTGTTGGTTTTATAAAAAAGCGTGACGTAAGCTGGTCTTTCAATTTTTCTTTCAAATATGGTGAAGAATTTGAGGATTTATTGGTTCGTTCAGACAGTTTAAACAGAGAAACTATCTTGGATACTTTTAAAAAAGCTGGACGAGTAAAACTGGTCATAGTTTCTGGTGTTTTTATTAAAAACGACGATAGTCGAGTGGATTTGTTGATTGTCGGAGACAAAATGAAACGTGGAAAAATAGAAGAAGGTATGCGCAAACTTGAAGCGGAAATTGGAGCCGAACTTGTCTATGCAATTTTTGAAACCAAAGAGTTTCTTTATAGGCTAAATATGTACGACAAGCTAGTTCGGGATATTTTAGATTACCCGCATGAAGTGCTTTTGCAGGCAAAAGAGTTATCCCCCACACTTATCGCAAAGAAGTTATAAAAATAAAGCTCTTTTGAGCATCTTTGCAATAAGTGTGGGGGTTATCCACACAAGCCTTAAAAAAGGTCTAGAAACTGCGTTAGGCAAGACCTAACGCAAGACATTAATTTTATTATGAGTCTAGAGAAAAAACTTTTTGTAGGTGTTGAAAGAAAACCAGATGGAACACTGGATTTTTCAAGGGCTATGGAATATAAAAAAACACCAGAGAAGAAACCACCCAGCAATGCAATGAGCGAACAAGAGTTAGAAGAAAGTCGGAGAAAGTTGGATGAACTTTGGCGTAAATCAGAAGAGCATAATAGAAAAAAGAAAGAAGCCGAGATGGAAGCTCTGCATAAAAAACTGGGTGTTGAAAGTCAGACTGAGCAACAAAAATCTCGCGAGAAAACAATAAATACGGTGCTTCAAGATGGTGGTATAAGAATATTCACATCGGTTCCACAAAATTTATCCTCAACAGGATATGCTGGATTTGGAGATCTTTCAACACGCATTCAAGATGGGCATATGCCTTCTTCTGCATTGAAAACGATGGAACACGTTTTTCTCTCAAGAAATGATGTTAACCAGGGGAAAACTTTAAAAAATGTATTAGTTGAAGAACATGGTATTAGAGAAATTATTGATATTCGTCCCGAAATGAAAGAGGTTTATGAGGAATCAACCATAAAAGGCAGAAAGGGAGTGTTTGGTGTGGGAAGTACTCCAGATCGCATCGAAAGAAAAGCTACAGGGAAATATCAACCAGTACTTCATAGTGAGATTGTTAGCGCTGGAAAAAATGAACCAGCAGTAAGAATTACTTATCAAATTCCTCAAACTGAATGGAGAGATTATACGGGCAGACAAGGACAATGCTTAAGTGTTGAAATAGTGTTGCCAGAATCAATAGCAAGAGCTTTTTCAGAACAACTTATTCAGGATCCAGCATTGATACGTAAGGTGGTAGAAAAGGTAATGAAAGAAAAATTATTGAAAGATACTAGTGCTTGGGAGACGCCGCAAGGTAAAGGAGATTCTCTTAAGCCTCCGTATGAGAAATGGGATGCATTGCCAAATGGAGGAAGAATTTATATTCAAGATGGTGGACAAGGATCTGGATTTCAAGAAAATTGTGTTCATAAAGTAAAACAATAAAATATTTACTTGCGTTAGGCCTTGCCTAACGCAGAGAATGTTTGATAGTATATTTATATGTCTTTTAGAGAAACTAATTTTGCTCAAGGTGAGTATTATCACCTCTATAATCGTGGAAATAGTAAACAGAAAATTTTTCACGATAAGGGAGATTATTTAAGATTTATTTCCTTACTCTATGTTTCAAACTCAAATCAAAGTTTTAATTTTTACGATTTAAATAGAGATATCAATTTTAATGTTTATGAGCTAGAGAGAAAAAATCTTCTAGTTGGTATTGGAGCATATTGTATTATGCCAAATCATTTTCATATACTAATCACTGAAAAAGTTGAAGGTGGAATAAGTAAATTTATGCAAAAATTGAGCACTGCTTATTCAATGTATTACAATAAAAAATATAAAAGAACAGGTGGATTATTTGAAGGTAAATTTAAATCTCAGCATACAAGCATAGATCAGCATCTGAAATATTTATTTTCTTATATACATTTAAACCCAATAAAACTTATTCAGAGAGATTGGAAAGAAAGGGGGATTAAAAACAAAAAAGAAGCCATCAATTATTTAAATAAATATACCTACTCAAGCTATCTAGATTTTGTTGGAGAAAAAAGAATTCAGAGCAAGATTTTAAATATAGAAGAATTTCCGAAATACTTTCCCAACAAATCCTCATTTATTGAAGAGATTTTTGATTGGTTAGCTCTGCGTTAGGCAAGACCTAACGCAAGAAGTTATCCACACAAGCCTTAAAAAAGGTCTAGAAACTGCTATAATAATCATACAACTTTTATAACCTGCCCGCAGTGCTTACGCACAGCGTTGCAGGCGGGGGTCGAACCCGGATTTATTAGTAAGTTTTATTAATAACTATAATATTTTATGAGTAATATTTGGATGACATGGGGTGACGTTTTTAACACATCCCTTCAAGGTTTGTGGTTTGGTTTTGTGCAATTTGCACCAAGACTTATCCTAGCGGTTGTTTTCTTTATAATCGGTTGGCTTTTGGGTTCACTTATTTCCAAAGCCATTCAGCAAGTTTTCAGTAGTTTAAAAATTGATAGCCTCTTCTCTTCTGTCGGAGCAGACAGCTTCTTTAAAAGGGCTGGAGTAAATTTAAACTCCGGATATTTTGTCGGAGAAGTCGTCAGATGGTTTGTAATTATCGTTTTCCTTCTTCCTTCTCTTTCCTTGGTCGGTTTGACAGATGTGTCATCTTTTTTGAGTGACGGGGTGCTTGGATTTTTACCACAAGTCGTCATCGCAGCTTTTGTCTTGATTATCGCAGCTATCGTTTCTGAAGGATTAGCTAAACTTGTTTTAGCTACCGCAAAATCTGTAAATTTGAAATCAGCACACATGCTTTCCATGGTTGCCAAATATGCCATTTGGATTTTTGCAATCATCATCGTGCTCGGCAAACTTGGCCTCGGTGATTACATGAGTATTCTCTTCACAGGCTTAGTAGCGATGCTGGCGCTCTCTGGCGCTCTCGCTTTCGGCTTGGGTGGAAAGGAAGCAGCCGGACGTTTGATTTCCAAACTCGGCGAACATTCAACTTACGAGAAATAAAATTTAATAGTTTAGAGACTAAAAAAGCACCTCAAAAGAGGTGCTTTTTTAGTTTTGTTTACAAGGTTGACCCGGTAGTGAGACTTTGCGATATTCCGAGCAAAAGGTCGGAATGTGTTATACACATCGCAAAGCTCTACTACCGGGTTGACATCTTTTTTGTTATAGATTATACTCGTTTAATCAGTATGATAATCACAAGAAACAGTTTAAGAAGGCGGCGCTAAGAGCAGACTTTCTTTGTCTGTGAAGGCCGCTCAAAAGCGGTTTTTTTTGTGGAAAAATCAGGACGGTTTGAAAATTGAAAATTGAAAATCTGTCGGGTATTAAGATGGGTCTTTTAGCCCAGACAGAAAAAAGCTAAGGCAAATATTTTAGTAACGAGCGGTCGTGAAAAAAGTTTGAGTCTAGCTTTGTTTTTTCCCGGCGTAAAGTCGGGATGTGGTTTTCAAATTTCCTAACAGGAAATTTAAGGGCGTACGGTGGATGCCTTGACTTTAAGAAGCGATGAAGGACGTGGCGTTGCTGCGATAAGCTTCGGGGAGGTGCTTAGCAACCTTTGATCCGGAGATTTCCGAATGGGGAAACCCTATCAAGTAAACCTTGATAATTTTTATCTTTATGATAAAAGAGCGCACCCTGGGAAGTGAAACATCTCAGTACCAGGAGGAAAAGAAACAAATATGCATTTCCTTAGTAGCGGCGAGCGAAAAGGAAGGAGCCCAAACCGTCAGTAGCAATACGATGGGGGTTGTAAGGTAGACAATGTTTTATTTATTTAAAGAGGAGTTAAAAAATAAGTTATTAGCTTAAGTTGCTGGAAAGCAACACCATAGAGGGTGATAGTCCTGTAAGCGAAAATTTCTTATCTCTTTTATTGTTATTCTTGAGTACCCCAGGACATGAATGGCCGGGGGAATCCAGCCGGAACTAACCGCTAAGACTAAATATTCTTAAAGATCGATAGTGAACAAGTACCGTGAGGGAAAGGTGAAAAGCAGCCCGATTAGGGCGGTGAAATAGACCTGAAACCATATGTCTACAAGGAGTTGAAGCAGGTCTTCGGATCTGCGACAGCGTGCCTATTGAAGAATGAGCCAACGAGTTTATTCATGCTGCTGGTAAGTGGACTAAAACCACAGAACCAAAGGGAAACCGAGTGTTAATAGCGCGCTATCTTAATTGATAGTAGCATGCATAAGACCCGAAGCCAGGTGAGCTTGCCATGAGCAGGATGAAGTAGGTCGAAAGATCTGTGGAGGTCCGAACGGGTAGATCGTACAACGTCTTCCGATGACTTGTGGTAAGGAGTGAAAAGCTAATCGAACCTGGTAATAGCTGGTTCTCTCCGAAATAGCTTTTGGGCTAGCGTCGAGTGTTTCCTCTGGGGGTAGAGCACTGGAAGGTCTCGACAGGGAGAAATCTCGCGAAACCTATCAAACTCCGAATACCAGAGACCATAGCTCGGCAGTTAGGCCGTGGGGGCTAAGCTCCATTGGTCAAAAGGGAAACAGCCCGGATCTCATTTAAGGTCCCTAAATATATACTAAGTGTAAGACAAGAAGGTGAGATTTCTTTAACAATGAGGAGGTTGGCTTAGAAGCAGCCATCCTTTAAAGATAGCGTAACAGCTCACTCATCTAGAGATTTTGCGCCGAAAATAATTGGGGCTAAGTATATTACCGAATTTGAGGATTCGTAGACTTCATCAAGAAAAAATTGTTCTTTGTTTTAGTAAAAAATTGGAAGGAGTTGAGAAATTAGTGTGCTGGTGAAAACAAGCATAGTAACTTTTTCAACTTCAAAAGCGTTCGCCTCGTTCAACGGCAGGACACCGGCCTCTGGAGCCGAATATCAGGGTTCGAATCCCTGGAACGCCAATCCAATTGGAATTTAGATTTAAAGTTTTACGGACCTGGCTCTTGGGTAGTTGGAAAGAGCGTTCCTATGCCATGAAGTGCTAACCCGTAAACTTCAGGGAGTGGCAGTTCAATCTGCCCAGGTCCGACCAATTCTTAAATCTAAATTAAAGTCTTTGTTCGCAGAAAACGCGGGGTTGTGGCTTAGTTGGTTAGAGCGCCAGTGGAGAAGAAGTGGCTGGTATCATAAGTAAAGGCCATGTATTCAAACTTGGAGATCGTGGGTTCGAGTCCCACCATCCCCGCCAGCTCTCTCAAGTGAGAGAGTATAAAATATTTACATTGCTAAGCAATTATTTCTAATCAAGAATAGTTGCTTGGCTTCTTGATGAAGTCTACGAGTGGTAGGAGAGTGTTCCACTCTGCTGTGAAGGAAGACCGTGAGAGCTTCTGGAGCGTGTGGAAGTAAGAATGTTGGCACAAGTAACCGCAATGGGGTGAGAACCCCCACGTCGAAAGATCAAGGTTTCCTTGGCAATGTCTATCAGCCAAGGGTTAGTCGGGCCTAAGGGAATGGCGAAAGCCGCACCCGATGGACACAGGGTTAATATTCCCTGACTTCTGTATTTAGTGACGGGAGTGACGGAGTGTAGTATGTATCGCTCATTATTGGATTTGAGTTTGTGTCTTGATTGATGCTCTATAGGAAAATCCGTAGAGTGCCTTAAATGGCGCATGAAAGAGAAGCAAAAAGTTTTCGCTTCGGCAGAGGATAATGATACAAAGCACGCTTCCAAGAAAACTCTCTAAACTTATAAATATAGAATCCGTACCGCAAACCGACACAGGTGATCAGGTCGAGTAGACCAAGACGAACGAGTGAGTGGTCCCCAAGGAACTCGGCAAAAAAGCAGCCGTAACTTCGGGATAAGGCTTGCCCTTCGATTGATATGCGTATCTCTCTCAGGACTTTCAGCCTAGAAATATTGAAAAATGTTTTGGGCCGAAGGTCCGAGCGAGGTGCTTAGCACCGAGTCGAGGGGCCGCAGCGAAAGTATCTCTGGCAACTGTTTACCAAAAACACAGCTCCCTGCGAACTCGCAAGAGGATGTATAGGGGGTGACACCTGACCAATGCCAGAAGGTCAAATATCGACGTTGTATGGTAGCAATATTATATGGTGACTGATATAAGCCCTGTGAATGTCGGCCGTAACTATAACGGTCCTAAGGTAGCGCAATCCTTGTCGGGTAAGTTCCGACGCGCACGAATGGTGTAATGACTGGAGAACTGTCTCGGGGACCAGCTCGGTGAAAATACAATACCGGTGAAGATGCCGGTTACCTGCAGTTAGACGAAAAGACCCTAGAAGCTTTACTATAACTTGATATTGAGCATGTTTTTTGTCTGCGTAGCATAGATGGGAGAGGTTGAAGGATTCGATTTCGGTTGAATTCTGACTCGTCAGTGAAATACCATTCTTACCGAAGGCATGTTCTAACCAAGACGGCAAAAACGTATTGAGACAGTATCTGGTGGGTAGTTTTAGTGGGGCGCTATCCTCCTAAAAAGTAACGGAGGAGTTTATTAAGGTTAGCTAGGCGCGAATGGAAACCGTGCCGATAGTGTAATGGCACAAGCTAGCTTGACTGCAAGAGGTACATCTCAAGCAGATGCGAAAGCAGAACATAGTGAACCGACCGTTCGCATTAGATGCGGTGGAAGATTAACGGATAAAAGCTACTCTAGGGATAACAGGCTAGTTCCGCCCAAGAGTCCATAGCGACGGCGGAGTTCGGCACCTCGATGTCGGCTCACCTTAGCGCGGGGTGGAGAAGCTCCCAAGCGTTTGGCTGTTCGCCAATTAAAAAGGTACGCGAGCTGGGTTCAGACCGTTCAGGACTTATCAGATTCTGTCAATGAGATCGAGTAGTATTGAACAGTTTGAACCCTCAGAGGAAATTTGAACTTAAAAATTTGAACTGTTTTAATCGAAGATTATATGATGCAATTGAATGCAGGTACAACCAAGTACATTAAATTGTATCACGGCGGTCACGTAGAAATTTATGATGTGAAGAAGTCGAGCTTATATCGGAGAAATCCGACCATGGCGATACGAGAGGACAACACCGAGGAGAAATTATATTTGATTACTCTGTAGAGACTAAATGTTGACCTTACTGAAAAATCGATAGAATGTATAGTCCAATCCCCAAGTAATTGGAAAAGTTTTATTCGAATTATGTCGAGTAAAATTGTAGATGCGTGAGACAGGTTGGTCTCCTATCTACTGCAGGCGTTGATTCTTGAGGAGATTTGCTTCTAGTACGAGAGGACCGAAGTGAACTGACCTCTGGTGTACGAGCTCTACTGCCAAGTGGAATGCTCGGTAGCTATGTCGGGAATGGATAACCTCTGAAAGCATCTAAGAGGGAAGCCAGCTCCAAGATTAGGAATCGTTAAGAACCGTGAGAGATGATCACGTTGATAGGCTTTAGGTGTAAGCGCAGTAATGCGTTAAGCTGAGAAGTACTAATGTTTCGATTCCTGTTAAGAAATTTGGAAATCACAACCACGTAAAATTCGCTTTGCGAATCACGTGGTAAGTAAAAACTTTGAATATAATGTTCTGGTGCTTTGTCGTAGCGGTCACACCTCTTCCCATTCCGAACAGAGAAGTTAAGCGCTACAGAGCCGATGATAGTCTTCATGGCAAAAGTAGGTAGGCGCCAGAACAATGTATTTAAGGTCTAAAAAACTACACAAAAATGTAGTTTTTTGTTATGCTAGGTTTATGAAACTACTTTTAACTTCAGGTGGAATAACAAATAAAAAAATTGCCGATGCGCTTTTGGAATTGGTGGGCAAAAAGGCAGAAGAAATAAATATTGCTTTTATTCCGACTGCTCAAATGTGAAGCACATAATAAAATCTGGCTTATTAGACAATCTTTATCAATTTAAACAACAAAAATATAAAATCGATTGATATTGTAGATATTTCTGCTCTACCAAAATGGAATTGGCAACGAGAGACTTGAAATATGCCGATGTTCTGTTTTTTTCTGGTGGAGATTCTACACATTTAATGCGATGGATTAATGAATCTGGATTAAAAGAATTACTACCAGAACTTTTAAAAAATAAAGTATGGGTTGGAGTTAGTGCGGGGAGTATTGTGACGCTGTCCACCATTGCCTTGAGTAATAAGAGAAAGCAATGTTTATAAGAAAAATTTGGATATGAAACTAACAAAGGCTTTAAATTTTATAGATTTTTATTTTCGTCCACATCTAAATTCCAATTCTTCCGCACATTAAGAAAAGAAACTTTAGCGAATTTGCAAAAACTACTCCACAAATTGTTTATGGTCTAGATGATCAAATGGCTCTCGAAATTGTCGATGGAAAAGTGGAAGTTATGGGCGAAGGGGAATATGTAGTTTTTAATAAATAAATGGAAAAAGAAAAAATATTTGTCGGGCAGATTACACAAAAAGCCATTTTGAAATACAAAAATTCTTTTGTAATTTTGAAACAGGAAGGTGGAAAGAAATGGATTTTGCCGGGAGGCAGATTGAATGTGGGGGAGACAACAGATGCGGGACTACTTCGAGAAATAAAAGAAGAGCTAAATGTAAATGCGAAAATCGGAAATATTATTTCTGTTGATGTATATCACAGTGGGAAGATAAGTAAAACACCAAAACTTTTTGTTTTTTATCATGCAAAAGTTTTGCCGAAGCAAAAAATTTTCATAAGAAATGAAATTGTAAATATTGCTTATGTTTCCAAAAAAGAAGATTTAAAACAACACGAAATGCACGAAAATCAAAAGCGTGTGCTTATGGAATTCCTTGCTTGATTTTTGCATGTTTTGTTGTAGAATAACCGGGAACAAGGGAGAAGAAGTTCTATGGCAATGAGCGGTTATGGAGGCGGTTTATCACGATCGACTGAGGATGACGATCGTGATTTGCCAAGGGGGGAAGTCCCAACAACAGTCTTTGAAAAAGAGCTTCGGAGGAGGCCCAGCATGACTGAGTCAATTCCGCCGTCTGATCTGGCACCCTCGGTGCCGGTAACCCAACAAAAGCACAAAGGTTAAAAAGGAGCAACTTTTATGTGTCACAATCCGCTGCCCACAGAGAGGGACGAGCAATTCACCGTTGTCACCATTCAAGGCCGCTTTCACCGACCAGACCTCCTTGCTCTTTCAGAGCTTAGCTGGGTCTACAAAAGCGATAAGGACGGCCAGGTCGTGCTGGCAGGTCACATCGATCCTGCGTCAATCCTGAGGGTTCTGGGGGGATCGGTCGCTTTCAACGACTTGGACTTATGGTCACGAGGATCCAAACCTGCCCTTTGTGCCTGCACCAGCGCTTTCTGCTATCGTGCGTCAGCATTTCGGCGGAATCCATACCGCCACCAAGGGTTGAGACCCCTTAAAGAATCTCATGTGTCGCCGAAGAGCTCGCTCTTGTCGGCGACTCTTCTGTTTATTGGCGTTTTATTTTTCAATTTTTAATGTTCCCGGTAGTAGATTTTGGCAATGTAAATTTTAAAAAATTTACGCACGTTGTGCGTTGCCAAAACTCACTACCGGGTGTTATTATATCTCTATGAATTGGGCCTTAAGGAGACAGATTTTTTATATTATTGTTATAATTTTATTTTTTGCATTACTGGCATTTTTGATAATTCTTCCACAATTTAACAAACCGCCGACTTGCTACGATGGAATAAAAAACGGAAATGAAACAGGCATAGATTGCGGAGGTTCGTGCCCCAATGCTTGCCTCAGTCAAGCTATCCCGCCGGCAGTTCTTTGGGAGAGAGCCTTTGAAGTTTTACCGGGACGTTACAATGCCGTCGCTTATGTCGTGAATTACAACAAAACTTATTCAGCGGAAGAGGTGAGTTATAGATTTCGTTTTGCCGATGCAAACAATATCTATATCGGTAGTCGCGATGGCACAACTTTTATTCCACCGGGTAGCAATTTTGCGATTTTTGCGCCAGCGATAGCCGTGGGAAATTCCGTGCCGGTCTATACAACATTTCAATTCACCAGCACACCCAACTGGATTCAGGTTCCGCAAGAAAAAATCGATCAGTTAAAATTGTTAGTTTCCAACATCTCTCTCTTAAATGCAACGACTGCGCCACAGCTCTCTGCAACTATAAAAAATAGTTCCTTATTTACGATTCCAAATTTAAATGTGGTTGCCATTCTCTATGGCGCTTCCGGTAATGCGGTCTCGGTCAGCAGTACTTATTTAAGCCAACTCAGTCCGTTGCAAACTTCCAATTTGAATTTTACTTGGCCAGAACCATTTTCCGAACCCGTGGTTGCCAAAGAATTTATTCCTATGTATGACATTTCTGCTGTAGAGTTGCAGTAAAAAAAAGATGGCAGAGAAAGCTTTGAAAAGAATAGACTGGATGCTGGTTTTTTTTATAATTCCTATTATCGCTGCCGGACTGGTGACGATGAAATCTTTTTCTTCGCTTGAAGACACCGGAATTTTTTTGGCAAACAAATCATTTGGGTAATACTATCTTTTGCAGTTTTTTTTATTTTTTCTTTTATCGATTTTCGTTTTTTGAAACAAACAAAAGTTTTAGTTACTTTGTTTTTAGCTATGTGTTTTGCGTTGCTTGTGCTGATTATTTTGGGACATATTTCGCATGGTCACAAAAGTTGGTTTAATTTCGGTTTTTTCTTTTTTCAACCGGTTGATGTGATGAAGTTGGTTTTGGTTTTGGTTTTGGCAAAATATTTTTCTCGTCGCCATGTGGAAATCAGAGATATTAAACATCTTTTCATTTCCGGACTTTATGCATTTATTCCTCTCATTTTAGTTTTGCTTCAGCCGGATTTTGGTTCCGCTATGATTATTCTTTTTATTTGGCTTGGAATGGTTCTAGTTTCCGGAATTTCCAAAACCCATTTATTCATAGTTTTTGTGATTGGTCTGGTTATTTTTGCATCTTTATGGTTTGTCGCTTTTAAGCCATATCAAAAAGCTCGCATTTATAATTTTATAAATCCGTTGACTGATATTCATAAAACCGGTTACAATGTATTTCAGTCCACGATTGCAGTGGGTTCGGGGGAACTTTTTGGCAAGGGTCTGGGCTTTGGCACTCAATCAAGATTAAAATTTTTACCGGTGCCTCAGTCTGATTTTATTTTTGCTGCTTTTGCCGAAGAATGGGGTTTGGTCGGTTGCGCATTAATTCTCATTCTTTATTGTTTGGTCATTTGGAGAATTCTACGTAATGCATCTTTAGGAGCATCAAATTTTGAAATACTTTACGGTATAGGAATTGCTATTTTTTTTATGGGTCATATACTCGTAAATATCGGCATGAATATCGGAATCATGCCGGTGACAGGGATTCCGCTGCCTTTTATGAGTTATGGTGGCTCACACTTATTGACCGAGTTTGCTGGGTTGGGAATTTTAATGAGTATGCGTAAATATGGAAGGAGTGCACATAAAGATGACATGAAACATGAATTTTTAGGCGCATGATCCCGTACGAAATCGCGGACGCATAAAATAAACAAAAATATGAAAATGGTAAAATATATTATAAATAACAAAAAGGACAACGAAGCGTAAGCGTACGCGTCCTATTTCGTACGGGATGCAAATCATAGATGGGAAAAAACTAAAAAACGAAATTTTGGAAAAAGTAAAAAAGGAAGTAGAAACTTTGCCTTTTACGCCTATTTTTTGTGATGTGTTGGTTGGGGATGATCCTGCGAGTCGGTCAATATGTGCAGATGAAAGCAAAAAATGCTGAAGTCAGTCGGCATGAAATTCCACAATGCAAATTTTTCGGCATCTATCAGTACCCCCGAGTTGATAGAAGAAATAAAAATTTTGAATAAAATAAAAAATATGTGCGGAATTATTGTTCAACTTCCGCTTCCGGTTCATTTAGACAAGCAAGCAATATTGGATAGCATTGATACGGAACTTAGACGTTGATTGCTTAGGAAAAGAGAGAAGTGAAAAATTTTATAGTAGTTATGGCGGAGAGCAGGATTTGGGTTTTCCGACCGCGGTTTCTTGTATGGCGTTGTTGGACTCTATTAATTTAAATTTGAAAGAAAAAAAGATAGTTGTTTTGGGGCAAGGAGCTCTGGTCGGTCAACCAGTTGTCGCGTTGCTGAAATTTCGGAATCTAAATCCGACAATAATTACCAGTAAAACCCCTGCCCGCAACGCCTACGGCGAAGCTTGGCAGGCGGGGAAAACAAGGAGAAGCTTCTCAAAGAAGCAGATGTTATAATTTCTGGGATAGGGAAGGGAAAATATATTAGAGGTGATATGATAAAAGAAGGAGCGGTGCTGGTGGATGCCGGTACTTCTGAATCCGAAGGCGGAATCGTCGGTGATGTTGATTTGGAAAGTGTCAAAGATGTTGCAAGCTATGTTTCGCCGGTCCCGGGGAGTTGGTCCCGTGACTGTAGCGATGCTTCTCAAGAATGTATTAACCGTGGCAAAAAATAATTTATGAACGACGCAATATTTTTCTTTTTTTATGGTTTAGCTCATCAGTCAAAAATTTTTGATGACGATTGTGGTTTTCTTTGCCGTTTATTTTCCCTATATTGTGATTATTCTAGCTGGACTTTTTTTGCTTTTCCATCACGAAGTCTTTCAAGCAGAAGAACCTTTTCTGGTTTTGATGCAAAAGAAGAAAGAGATTCTCATGGTATTTTTTATCGGCATTATCGCTTATCTTTTCGATATAATTTTAAAATACATTATTCACACTCCACGTCCATTTGATGTTTTTTCTCAAGTCCATCCTTTGTTTGCCGAAAGTTGGTATTCTTTTCCGTCCGGACACGCAACTTTTTTTATGGCTTTAGCTTTTTCTCTTTTTTTTCTGCACAAAAAAGCAGGTTACGTATTTATGTTTTTCGCTTTACTCATAGGTATCGCGCGAATTATCGCTGGAGTACATTTTCCCATTGATATTTTGGGCGGTTTTTGCATCGGTTTTCTGGTTGCCTTTCTTTTTAAAAAAATTGAATATAAAAATATATAAACAAACATGACTATTTTTCATACCATTATTATGGGTATCGTTGAAGGTATAACTGAATTTTTGCCGATTTCTTCTACTGCACACCTTGAGATTACACAGAGATATACTGTCCATCCCGACTAGTGATTTTATAAAAAGCTTTGAAATTGCTATTCAACTCGGTGCCATTTTGGCAGTCGTTGTTTTATACTGGAAAAAAATATTTCTTTCAGGACACTCTTCTTGGTTGTATTTCAAGAATGTTTTAATTGCGTTTATTCCCACAGGGATCATTGGACTCATTTTATATAAAATAATTAAATCTTTCTTACTTGGCAGTTTGTTGATCGCTGGTTCTATGTTGTTAATCGGAGGAATTGTTATAATTCTTTTCGAGCGTCGTCAAGAAAATAAGATTGAAGACATTTCAAACAGAACAATCGAAACACTTTCATCCAAAGAATTGTTGATTCTCGGATTTGCGCAATCTCTGGCTGTTGTGCCCGGGGTGTCGCGTTCCGGTGCGGTTATTGTCTCTGGTCGCATGCTCGGTTTGCCAAAAGTTTTGATTACTGAATTTTCTTTTTTATTGGCCATTCCAACCATGCTTGCTGCCACGGCGTATGATTTATTAAAATCCGGTTTTTCTTTTTCTTCCTCGGAATGGGGGAGTATATTCCTTGGTTTTATCGTTTCTTTTGTGGTCGCCTTATTTGTCGTGAAGTGGTTGCTTGCTTATATTAAGAAACATAACTTTTCCGCATTCGGTTGGTATCGGGTTATTCTAGGTCTTGTCGTAATTCTGGCTATTGTCTTTTAATCATAATACAAAAACATACTTAGTTGCATTTTTTGTGAAAAATGTGTAATATATCGTTATATTTATATGTGGAACCCCGAAGGGAAGCAATCTTCCTACGGGGCAAGTAAAATAGTCATGATTAAAAAAATAATTCTAGCTATTGTCATACTTATTTTGGGCTCAGGGGTAGCTCTTTTTGTTATCAAATCCGAACCTAAATTAAACAAGAATTTTGCCAAAGCATTCTCATTTTTAAAAGACCACCCTTTTCGCTTGGGTCTTGATTTATCTGGTGGTAGCCATTTGATATACAAGGCCGACACTTCGGCTGTGCCGGCAGGACAAGTGGGGGACTCTATGGATGCCTTGCGTGATGTTATCGAAAGACGTATAAATCTTTTCGGAATTTCTGAACCAGTCGTGCAAGTACAAAATAGCAGTTTTGTTTCCGGGGCTGGCGAAGAATTGATAGTTGACCTTCCCGGAGTGACTGATGTAAAGCAGGCCATCGCCATGATTGGGCAGACTCCGCTTTTGGTTTTTGAAACTGAAGCTCCGGCCGGCACACCGGAACAGGCAACTGTCGGTCCAGATGGCAAGGTAGTCTTAAATCCTGGCTCGGGATATGTTCCCACTCAACTAACCGGACGATACTTGCAACAAGCGACTCTAACTTTTGATACCAACAACGAACCAACCGTTTCTTTGCAATTCAATTCTGCCGGCACGCAACTTTTTGATCAGATTACCAAGGACAACATTGGGAAAACTGTGGCAATTTTCTTGGATGGTGCTCCAATCTCTACTCCTGTGGTGAAAGAAGAAATTCCAAATGGTCAGGCGGTAATTTCTGGAACATTTACTCCAACTGAAGCCAAACAGCTTGTTGGTCGGCTTAATTCCGGAGCTCTGCCGGTTCCGATAACTCTTCTTTCCACTCAAACTATCGGTGCTTCCTTAGGAGACAATGCAGTCAACGCTGGAGTCAAAGCCGCTGTTATTGGATTTTTATTGATTGTTCTATTTTTAATTCTCTTGTATCGTCTGCCGGGATTGGTCGCGACTGTTTCTCTTTGCATTTTTATTTCGATAATTTTGGCGCTCTTTAAATTGATGCCGGTGACTCTGACGGCCGCCGGGATTGCCGGATTTATAATCTCCATCGGTATTGCTGTGGATGCCAACGTGCTTATTTTTGAACGTGTCAAAGAAGAAATGCGTTCCGGTAAAACTATCAAAGATTCTGTCGCTGCCGGTTTTTCCAGAGCGTGGTTTTCTATCAGAGACTCAAATATTTCCAACTTTATTACTGCGGTTATTCTCTTTTGGTTTGGCACATCTCTGATTCAAGGTTTTGCCTTGACGCTCGGCATGGGGGTTATCGTCTCTATGTTTAGCGCAATCGTGACGACCCGTATTTTCCTGGGAGCACTGAGTTTTATTGGAGAAGGGAAGTTTGCAAGATTTTTGTTTTCCAGCGGTTTTAGCTTAACATCCGAAAAAAAATAGTTCGGCAAGCTCACTATAAATAATTCTAAATAAAAAATATGTTTATAATCAATCATAAAAAAATATTCGTCGGTATATCTATAACATTGGTCGTGTTGTCTCTTATCGCACTTGGTGTTTTTGGATTAAAAATCGGTATTGATTTTAAGGGTGGCGCTTTAACGGAAGTTGCATATACCACGGTACGTCCTTCTCAAGCTGATTTAACAAAACCTCTGGCTGCACTTGGTTTTGGTGATATTTCCTTACAGCCGACCGGAGATTTGGGTTACATTGTAAAGTCTCGAGATTTAACCGACGCTGAACATACTTTACTTTTACAAACGCTTTCGGGAGGGAATGCAAGTTCTCTAACTGAATTAAGTTTTGATTCTATCGGTCCATCCGTCGGCGCAGAGCTTACCAGAAAAGCAATTTTAGCCGTTATTTTAATTTCTCTTGCGATTATCTGTTTTATTGCTTTTGCTTTCAGAAAAGTTTCCAAACCGATTTCTTCTTGGAAGTATGGTTTGATTGCTATCATTACACTCTTGCATGACGTAGCTATTCCCGTAGGGATATTTGTGGTGCTGTCTCATTTTTATGGCGCGGAAGTGGATACACTTTTTGTGGTGGCGATTCTGACAATTCTGGGTCTTTCTGTTTCCGACACAATCGTTATTTTTGACAGAATCAGAGAAAATTTGAGACATCAAAGCGAAGTTGCAAAAATGAATTTTGGACAAATTGTCGGTAAAAGTTTGGAACAATCATATGTTCGTTCTATTTGCACATCACTTACCGTCATTCTTGTTTTGCTTGCCTTGTATTTCTTTGGTCCTGTTTCTACCCAATATTTTGCATTGATGCTTATCGCGGGCATGTTCTTCGGAACCTATTCTTCAATTTTCCTAGCTTCACCACTCTTGGTTTTTGTGGAAGAATGGCAGAAAAAGAAAGCCAAGTAGAAAATTCTATTGTTGTGTTTTGTGCTATAATTAGCTTAATTATAAATAACTTCCGCCCGAGGCGGACCAGCCTGAGGCTGAAAATAAAAATATTATGATTTACTTATATATAATTTTAGCAGTTTTGGTTTTATGGGCTATTTTTGCCTTTAACGGCTTGGTTTCTTTGACCAATCGCGCTAAAGAAGCTTGGGCGGACATTGAAGTTCAACTCAAACGCCGATACGATTTGATTCCAAATTTAGTAAATACCGTCAAAGGCTATGCGACACATGAAAGCTCTGCTTTTGAAAATGTGACCAAAGCTCGCAGCGCAGCGATGGGAGTAGGAGGGAATTTGGCGGATAAAGCGGGCGCAGAAAACACGCTCTCCGGTGCCCTCAAATCTGTTTTTGCCATAGCGGAGGCATATCCAGATTTAAAGGCCAACCAAAATTTCTTGGCATTGCAAAACGAACTTTCCGATACGGAAAATAAAATTCAAGCCGCCCGCAGATTTTACAATGCAAATGTTCGCGACTTGAACATAAAAATTCAATCTTTTCCTTCAAACATTTTTGCAACAGTTTTTCACTTTTTACCAATGCAATTATTTGATCTTGCAGAAAACGACGCTGCGCAAAATCCGGTGGAAGTGAAATTTTAATTTCAAATGGCCACTTTATACACTGAGCAAACAAAAAATGTTGAAAAAACGTGGTTTCTGATGACCGTATTTTTTGTCGTGGTTGTGGCCATCGGCTGGGCTTTTAGTTATTACTACGGCAACCCGGACATCCTGTATATTTTTGTCGCTTTTAGCATATTAATGAATATTTTTTCTTACTGGTATTCGGACAAAATTGTTCTTAAACTGGCGGGTGCGAAAGAAGCTAGTAAGGAAGAAAATTTTGATTTATATACAATTATTGAAAATCTTTCTATTACTGCTGGTTTGCCGATGCCAAAAGTTTACATCGTCAATGACCCCGCACCGAATGCTTTTGCAACAGGTAGAAATAAAGAACATGCCGTGGTTTGCGCTACGACCGGTCTTCTCGCTATTTTAAACAAGACAGAATTGGAAGGAGTAATAGCGCATGAACTCTCGCATGTTGGAAACCGCGACATGTTGCTTTCCACTGTGGTGGTGGTCTTGGTTGGTTTTATTTCCATTCTGGCAAGTGTCTTCCGGAACAGTTTGTTTTTCGGCGGAGGACGCAGAAATAACAACGAAGGGGAAGAAGGCGCAATTATTATGGTAATTGGAATTATTTTATCAATTTTGGCGCCAATTGTGGCTGTCTTAATACAACTTGCCATTTCCAGAAAAAGGGAATTCTTGGCCGATGCATCCGGCGCATTGCTTACTCGCTATCCGGAAGGATTAGCCAGCGCCCTTCAAAAAATTTCGCAATATAGCCGACCGATGGTTCATCAATCAAGTGCGATTGCGCATTTGTATATTGCCGACCCCCGAGGTGGTTCAAATTCGGTAAAAAAAGCTAATGTCTTTTTGAACCTGTTTTCCACTCATCCGCCAATCGAAGAGAGAATTAAAGCTTTGATTGGTAATTAATTTTGGGGTATACTCTCTTTATATTATGGAAATTAAAGACGTAGAAAAATTGGCAGAGCTCTCTAGAATTGAACTATCCGAAGAAGAAAAAATTCAAATCCTGAAAGACATGGACGGTATTTTGGATTATGTAAAACAAGTGGAGGCCGTTCACATGGAGGACAGTAAATCAGTCTATGATTTATATAATATCTGGCGCGAGGATATACTGGAACCGAGAGAATTTTCAGAAAAACTTATCAAAAACCAGTTTCCAGCCTCTCAAGATGGGTTTGTAAAAGTAAAAAAAATCCTCTAGTTCGGCAAGCTCACTATAAATAAAATTTATGATTGATCTTAAAAATCTAACAATAGCAAAAGCGCACGAGAGTTTATTAGCAGGAGAGTACACTTGTCGTAATCTCGTGGAAGCATATTTAAAAAATATTAAAGAAAAAAATGATGAACTCAATGTTTTCATTGAAGTGTATGGAGATGTGTTACTGCAAGCAGATGAAGCTGACCAGAAATTCAAAAATAACACAGCTTCCATGCTCACTGGTATTCCTTTTGCTATCAAAGATAATATTTTATTCACTGGACACATTGCTTCTTCAGGTTCAAACATTTTGAGAAATTATACTGCTGCATATGACTCAACTGTAATCAAAAAATTAAGAAGTTTCGGAGCCGTAATTATTGGGCGAACAAATATGGACGATAGTGCTATGGGGGTTTCCACTGAAACTTCGCCATATGGTGTCACCAAAAATCCTTTCGATACATCTCGAGTTCCTGGAGGTTCTTCGGGAGGTTCTGTGGTAGCTATTGCAGCTCTTATGGCACTCGTAGCTCTTGGATCTGACACTGGAGGTTCGTGTAGGCAACCAGCAGCTTTTTGTGGAGTGGTTGGATTCAAGCCGACATACGGATCAGTATCTCGAAACGGTCTCATTGCCATGGCTTCTTCGCTGGATGTTATAGGACCTATAACAAGAAATATTTCTGATGCCGAAATTATTTTCCATGCGATAGAAGGAAAAGATGAACTAGATAGCACTTCAATACCCTTAGATTTTTATCAGAAAAAAGATATTAAAAAACCGGTGATTGGAATCCCCCGACATCTGATTGGAGAAGGCGTCGATCCGCGAGTGTTGGCTAATTTTGAAAAAGTAACTGAAAAAGTAAAATCTCTAGGATACCAAGTAAAAGATATAGAATTACCGTATGTAAAATATACAGTACCGAGTTATTATATTATTGTTCCAGCCGAAGCTTCAACTAACTTGGCTCGCTATGATGGCGTGCGATATGGTTTACATAAAGATGGCATAAATCTTACAGATGATTATTTCAAGACAAAGGGTGCCGGATATGGTAAGGAAGTTAAACGAAGAATCTTATTAGGTACATATGTATTGTCTGCCGGGTATTATGATGCATTCTATAATAAAGCGACAGCTGTCCGAAAATTGATCATAAAAGATTATAATAATGCATTTGAAAAAGTTGACCTGATACTAACTCCGACCACTACGGGTCCGGCGTTCAAGATTGGCGAAAAAGTAAATGATCCGGTAAAAATGTATTTGGAAGATATCTTTACTGCTCCTGCCAATATGACAGGCATGCCAGCTGTCTCTATCCCTGCTGGTTTTGTGGAGGAAGAAGGAAAAAAATTACCTCTAGGTGTTCAATTTATGGCACCACATGGCAGGGAAGATTTACTTTTTCAAGTAGGTAAAGATTTTGAAACAATCAGATAAAATAAAGTTATGGTATAATTTTATATATGCAACCAGCCACCGCGCCTCTAAATAATCCCAACACTGGAACGTTCCTTGATTCTAGATATCTCGACCCAGGATACTTGTTTAATCATTTATTTCCCGCCGTGGTGCAACTTTGGAATTTTCTTTTTAGCCCTCAATTCTTGGCTTTAGCCAGAACCTTACTTTTTTTCTTGGCAATATTTTTTGTAGCGATAATTTGTTACACGATAGTTCGTTTATTTGAAATTAGAAAAAAAGAACATGAATATCTACATCATGAAATAGAAGAATATGCGCACAATAAAGCAGAATATGAAAAACATTTACACGAAGAAGTCGGAGGTTCAAAAAATGAACATTGGGGCAAGGTTTTGGGCTATCTATTTTCCCAACATGCAAGTGATTGGAAACTGGCAATTATTGAAGCCGACTCAATTCTCGATAATTTATTGGACCAGCTTGGTTTTAAAGGTGAAAGCTTGGGTGATAAATTAAAAATGGCCAATCAAGAAACTTTCCCGCAACTCACCATCGCTTGGGAAGTGCATACTGTCAGAAATAGAATAGCTCACGAAGGATTGTCTTTTGAACTTTCTCAACATGAAGCAAAAAGGATTATCGCTTTATACGAAGAAATGTTTCATACCTATGGATATATCTAGGTTGCTTTTTAGAAAATTTAAGGTAAAATAAAGTAGTCTCAAAAAACATCCTTTTAAAGTGTAGTTTTGTGATTTTTTACATAGCGGGATAGAGAAGAGGCATCTCCAGAAAGACTAATAGCGCGAATAACCCAAGGTTATGAGCCTAAAAGTAGTTTTCTATAATAAAATAAGTTTTAACATATAGCGGGATAGAGAAGAGGCATCTCGCAAGGCTCATAACCTTGAGACGGCCGTTCGATTCGGCCTCCCGCAACAAGTCGGCACGTGACATGCCATATAACTCATGTCTATTACCGATAAAATATAAATGTCGGCGTAGCTCAGGTAGTAGAGCATGGGACTCATAAGCCCAATGTCGGAAGTGCAAGTCTTCCCGCCGACACAGTCGGAGCAAATAAAGTTCCGAAAATGCGATCGTAGCCCGCCCGACTGAACGGCTTCAGTCGCTCGGGCGGGCTCAACTGGTTAGAGCACCCGCCAAGGCGGAAACGAAAGCAATAAGAAGGTGTCGGTTTGTAAATCAAATATATGCGATCGTAGCTCAACTGGTTAGAGCACCCGCCTGTCACGCGGGAGGTTGCCGGTTCAAATCCGGTCGGTGTTGATGGAGTAAAAGAAAAATTCAATTCACTTGCTGGCTTTGCTGAAGTTCTTCCGAAAGATAAATATGATTTAGTGAAAATGGCACAATCTTTGCCAGAAAAATATGTCGTGGCGGTTACGGGTGACGGTGTAAATGATGTGCCACCAATCAAAGCAGCGAATGTGGGTTTCGCTGTGGCAAATGCAGTTGATGCGCTCAAGGGCACAGCAGATATAGTTTTAACTCTGCCAGGTATCGCTGTGATCAAAGATGCAATTATAGAAGCAAGAAATGTTTTTACTCGGTTGTATAATTATTCGCTTTATCGAATCTCGGAAAGTTTCAGATTAATTGTGACAATTGCTATTATTGGTGTGATTTTTGGCACTTATCCTCTGACGCCAGTGCAAATTATTTTGATTGCTCTTTTGAATGATATTCCCATTATTTCTCTCGCTTTTGACCGAGTTACTTTAGCCAAAGCTCCAGCTAGTGTGAATCCAAGAAAGCGTTTTGCCCTTAGTCTGCTTTTTGGATTCACTGGTATTTGTAATAGTATGATTTTACTTTGGATTGCTATTACCGTTTTTCACGCACCATGGATTATTATCCAAACATTATTTTTCTTAAAACTTACAGTATCAGGACACATGCTGGTTTATGTTGCACATACTGAAAAACCTTGGTATAAATTCTTACCATCAAAACAAGTTATTTGGGCAACTATCATAACTCAAATTATTGCCAGCCTTATTGCATTTTTTGGTATATTTACTACAGCAATTTCTTTTAAATACATTATTCTAGTTTGGATCTGGTCATTTCTATGGATGCAAGTGAGTGAATTAGCTAAGCGTTTTTATAATAATCACAATGCCAAAAATGTAGATTTTAAAAATAATTCAAGTATAGCAGTTAATGCGATTTAATTATTTTTAGTTGTTAATTTTTTCTTAAATCTGGTATATAAATATAACCCTTATGCTGTCTAATAGCAGTTCCCACTTCGTTCACTAGTCCGCGCATCATGAGATTAATTCTCTCAAATGACTTTTGAGCTTTACTGCCATTAGCTTTTTCCAGTTCCCACCCTGCGATAGCGGCCTCAATGACTTTTTTCTTTTCTTCTATCGGTTTTAGCCATTTCATACTGTTAATACTGAGGACGCTGATACAAATACCACAATTGCTAAAAGCGATGACAATTTGATTTTTGGTTCTTTTAGAATTTATGCTCTTGTTGTTCCACAAGGCTACCTAGAGGCTTCTTCAAATAGAGTTAATACTATTGTAAGTATGTTTACAACTATCAGCGCAAAACTTCAAACACGTATAAATGCCGACCAATCAGCTGGGAAAAACACCACAACTCTTCAAGCTTCCTTGGCTGACCTCAATGCAAAAATTGCCGATGCAAATGTCCAAGCTGGCATAGCTGTAAATGGTATTTTGTCTTTAACTCCGGACCAAGGTAATAAAACCGTGCTTGCTTCAAACACTGCCGCTCTTAAGGCTGCTCGTGCCAAAGTTAAAATTGCAACAGAAGACCTTCAAGCAGCAAGACAAGATGCTAGGGTAATTATTCAGAACCTTGATACATTAAATGTAAGTACCTCGTCATCAACTTCAACGACAGTAAATCAATAATCCGGAACTAGAAAGTAGAGGTATTAACCGGTTTTGTTTTATTTGTAGTTGTAGAGGTTGGGGTACTTGTCGGTGTTGTAATGGAATTTAATGGATTTGTACCTGTCGTGCCCCCTGCTCCTATGTTTAATGGAGCAATATTTATAATTTTATTAAGCGAAACACTATATAATATGGCTTTCTTTGCCTGAGAATATATCAAAACCTTATCGCCCTTTTGCGCATTATCAAAAAATGATTGACCGACTAATGCTGATGGATCGGAGACAGTTGCAATTGTGGGTGTTTCGTTCGTCGGTAGTAATACTAATTTGGAAACTTTCGCTACAAGGGCGCTCGTTTCTTGAGCTGTAACAGTTTGTGGATTTTGTTTTAACTCTTTAACTTGTAAATAAAAGAAGACAGCCAATACAATAGCTACTACTGTAATAATAGGCCAGACATTTCTTCTTAATTTAAGTTTAATAGTCATATCTTGCATAGCCATTATTCCGCAGATTTATCGTATACAACATTATATAATAATAATTTTTAGTATACAAATATTTTAATCCATAAAAAACCTATATTTTTCGGCGTAAAATAGAAGAGTTTTTTCAATTCCTTCCATAAAGGAAATCCTTGCTTTCCATTTCATTATTTTAAATAATTCCGTAGTATTAATACCGTATCTAAAATCGTGTCCGGCTCTATCCGGAACATATTTAATATGGCTCTTATCTAATTTAGTCATTTTTAGTAATTTCTCTATGATGGCTCGGTTGGTCATTTCATTGTTCGCTCCTATGTTGTAAACGTTTCCGGAAACACCTTTGTGGAACAAAAGATCGATGGCTTCCACGTGGTCAGCAACATAAATCCAGTCACGGATATTTTCTCCTTTTCCGTATAAAGGAACCTTTTTACCTGCCAAAATATATTTAATAGACTTAGGTATGAGTTTTGAATGGTCTTGATTGGGACCATAATTATTTGTACATCTGGAAATAATCGTATTTAGGCCGAAAGTTTTATGATAAGCGCGGACGAGTAAATCAGCGGAAGCCTTGGAGGCGGAATAAGGATTATTTGGTGCTAAATTAGAATTGGTGGTAAAACTCTTTTGTCCTTTTTTTAATGAACCGTACACTTCATCGGTCGATATTTGGTGGAATCTTTTTATTTTGTATTTCAAGGCTAGATTTAAGAGATTATGTGTTCCGTTTATGTTTGTCTCAACAAAAATTTTTGGGTTATGTATGCTCACGTCTACATGAGTTTCTGCCGCAAAATGGATGATGTCCGTTATCTTAAATTCCCTGAATATTTTTTCCAGTTTTTGAATATTCCGAATATCAACTTTTTTGAAACGATAATTTTTTTTATTTTTTACCGAAACATTACGTACATCAGCTACGCTAGTCAGGGAATCTATATTAACGAAAAGATAATTTTTATATTTTGGTACACAAATATTTAAGAAATTGCTTCCGATAAAACCCATTCCGCCGGTAATTAAAATTGTTTTTTTATACTTCATAAAATTATCCGTTATTTTTCTTGCTTATATAATTATTGGCTGCTTTTAAACCTTCAAAACTTCCCGTATCAAACCACGGGGAGGTGAGTAGGTGCGCCGACATTTTTCCCTGTTTTATATATTTATTGTTAATATAAGTAATTTCATATTCTCCTCGGGCCGATTTTTTTATGCCTTTAAATTTATCAAAGACGGTATTGTCATACAGATAAACTCCGATTACAGCCAAGTTTGATTTTGGGTTTTTGGGTTTTTCCTCAATCTTTAGTACTCTTCCTTTTTTATCGGTTTCCGCAATTCCAAAAAATTTCGGGTTCTTTACTTTTTTCAAAAAGATGAATGAACCGGTTTTGAAATTCTTCACATATTTATTTAAATTGTCTTCGACGATATTGTCGCCCAAGCATAACATGCAATTATCTTTACCAATGTAATCTTTGGCAATCCAAAGCCCTTGCGCAATACCTTCGGGCTTGTTTTGGATGCCATAAACAATTTGCAATTGTTTTTTACTGTTTTTTATTTTAAAGTGTTTACCTGAACCAAGAATTTTTACAAAATCCGGCAGATGAGCCGGCGAAGTGACTATCATTATTTTTTCAATACCAACTTCCACCATTTTTTCAATTACATAATAAATAACCGGTTTGTCGTGAACCGGCAAGAGATGCTTGTTTACGGTAAGCGTGACTGGATGCAGGCGAGTGGCGAGGCCTCCTGCCAATATCACCCCTTTCATTTTCGCGCCTGCTACCTTCCTTCCTGTTTTCATAGAGATTGTTTAAAAACATTGAAATTATAGCATATTTAGAGTAGTATACAAAGATTAAATTATGAGCGAAAAAGTAAAAAAAAACAGAAAATGCATCGCTTGCGGTCATAACAATTTAATCAAATACCTTGATTTAGGGGAGAGTGCTTTGGCAAATTCCTATATTGATAAATCAAATTTGGCCAAAAAAGAACAAAAATTCCCTTTGCGGGTTTATGTTTGTGCAAATTGTCATTTAGCGCAGTTGACTGACTGGGTGGACAGAAAAAAAATATTTGAACATTACGCTTACTTTACCAGCAAGTCAAAACCTTTACATGAACATTTTAAAAAATACGCGGAAGACATTTATAAAAAATTTCCAAAGCAAATCAAAAATCTAATCTTGGAAATAGGCAGCAATGACGGTTTCCTTTTGGGGCTTTTCAAGGAATATGGAGGGGTTGTGCTTGGTGTCGATCCGGCAAAAAATATCGCAAAAACTGCAAACGAGATGGGCATAGATACATGGCCAGTATTTTTTGACAGCGAGGTGGCGGATAAAATTTTCAAGGAATATGGGCAAGTGGGTGTCATTACCGCGAATAATGTCTTGGCTCATACGGACAATATTCACGGCATCCTTGCCGGCGTTAAAAAACTTTTGGCGGAAGATGGAGTTTTTATCTTTGAGGTACAATATCTCGGTGATTTAATAAAAAACAATGAGTTTGATAATACTTATCATGAACACATTTTTTATTTTTCCCTGGCTCCAATCATCAAGATTCTGGAAAAATGGGATTTGCAGGTTTTTGATGTAAAAAAAGTGAACACGCAGGGCGGTTCGATGCGCGTATACGCTGGACATAAAAATAATCCTTTTAAAATAAACAACTCAGTGAATAAATTTTTAGCACAAGAAAAAAAACAAGGTTTGCAAAAAATAAAAACTTATAAAGAATTTGGAAAAGTTCCAGATCAAGTAAAAAAACAACTCGTGCAGTTACTCACCAAATTAAAAAAACAGAACAAAACGATTATTGGCTATGGCGCGGCGGCAAAAGGGAATACCTTGCTTCAATACTGCAAGATTGGGCCAGAATTGATTGATTACATTGTGGACACCACTCCCGCCAAACAGGGGAAATATACGCCTGGAACACATATTCCCATTTTCTCACGCAAACAAATTAATAAAAAAAAGCCAGATTATATTTTGATTTTAGCCTGGAATTATGCCGATGTAATAATGAAAAACGAAAAAGAATTACAGAAAAAAGGAGTGAAATTTATCATTCCCATTCCGAAAGTCAGGGTTGTTTAACTTTTACCCCAATGGCAGATTTTCTATATTTCTTTTCACGAAGACCAATTTTTCGTAGATAAAATAATTCCAACAAGCGAGAATGCTGAGTGTGCAGACTTTTGCCAGCATTTTTTCAAAATTTAATATTCCGACAAAGAAGGACATAAGCACTAATATTTATCAAAAGATTTAGTAAGAAGAAAAGAAATAAAAACAATCCAGCTTCTCGTTTTTACCATTTCCCTTGGATGAGTCTTTGAAAGTAATATATTTTTGCAGATAAAAACCAACCATGATTGAGACGTATAAAAGACATTCCAGAAGCGAACAGATACCAGATATTGAAGAAAGTGATAAAAATATAAAAAAACACCAGACTGGTCAAGGCGGACAGATGCCCCGGAGATAATAAATTTAAAATATTTTTTAAAACGCGGATTCATAGATTTAATGGTGAAATAATTTATTCTCCATTCCAATCTCGCCAAAATATATTGAGATAACACACTAAAAGTTTGAAAAGCATATTTTGCGGCGCGGCGGAAGGTAATAGAGGTGTGGTCTTTGCCATAATCACAACGCACCGGCACTTCGGCAATTCTTAGATTGTGATATTTAGCCATAGCGATAATTTGAAAACTAAATAAATCATCGTTGGCCGTCGGACTAAAATCAACTATTTCTACCAACTTGCGACTATAAACTCTAAATCCAGTGTGAAATTCGGTGAGAGGAATTTGTAAAACCAAACGGTCAAAAAAAGAAAGTCCACGATTTGCGAGATAAGTGAGTAAGGGCATCTTGTCTCTTAGCGCTTGCCCCATATTGGTGAATCTGGAACCCAAAACGAAATCATAGCCGCTTTTTATTTTCTCCAAGCCGGGAATTATTGAATCCGCGCCATATTGTCCATCACCATGAATTTCCACCATATAATCCGCGCCTCTTTCCACGCATTTTTTTAGGCTGTATTTTATATTGCCTCCATAACCCAGATTTTTTTCTTGAATAAAAATCGGCAAGTTTAGTTTCTCTGCAACTTTTTCTATTCCATCCCTTGATGCATCATCGAAAATAATTACTTCATCAAAAACACCTTTTGGTAATCGACGATAAATATCTTCCACCAGATTTACGTGTTTATAAGTCAAAAGAATCCCGATAATTTTAGTTTTTGTTTCCATTATTGATTTTGCTGCGTAGCTTGTTTAGCGAAAACACTGAGCCATTCTGCTCCATCAGTACTACTCGGGTCTATTTGCAATTCTTTTTTAACCATTGCTTTTGCTCTATCTATTTGACTGGTGCGATAATAGGCCAAAGCTAGGTAGCTCAGTGAAGTCGGAGTTACCCATCCGTCCGCAATTGCATGTTCTAAATATGTGGCCGCTAAATACGGATTAGAATTTTGTTGGTCGGAACGAGTGAGCTCTATTCTACCCAGAACCATCCACACTTTTCCACGTGCTGGCATTTCAGAAACAAATTTCAAGTATTCATTTACCGCCAAATCGACTTGGCCAAACATACTGTAAATATCAGCTGCGGCCAGCTGTGTATCAGGGTCGCTAGAATTTAAAAGAGGACTCAATCTTTCGGTCATATTGTTATTATTGATACCATATTTATTAATGACAGCTTGATTAGCCGGAATATTTCTGACAAAGATGACATTGTAATTATCGGCATAAACTAAAACCCAAGCCGGGTCATAATATCTGCGGTATAGAAAATTCCTGATATCATCGCCACCGTCATATTGGTTGAAAAAAATCACATTAAAATTATATTTAGCCAATTCCTGATTCCAGACCGTATCGTCTTTTATCATCGGGTTATAAGTATTAGCAAAAAAATCGGCGGAATATGCATCACCAAAACGGTTGTCGGTAAACACCTGTTCTTTTGGGTATAAATAATAAATCAAATAACTGCCCACATCCGTATCGTTGAAAATCGGACCTGTCAGATTATTATTTATAAAAAAGTCCGCAGAACTTTCTGAGTTGGGAGCGAGTCCCACTCCAAAATAATTATAAGGAGAAATGATTGGCCGTATCGTAAACGTCAAATAAAATATAGGAATTAAAACAAACAAAACGAGAGACGCTATGCTGATGACTTTTGTCAGCTCTGCGGATTTTTTATTAAGCCAAATTTTACATTCCACAAAAATATCTTGAAAATTACTGCAGATTGCCGGCAAAAAGATTAGGGCAAACAACGGGATGCTTCTGATAATGTCAAAGCTTAAGATCGCGGTGGAAACGCTTCCCAGTAAATAAAAAATATAATGTCTGGAAAACAAAGGTTGTTTCTTTTTCCACCTAAAAATTAAAGCTACAATAAAACTAATCGCGAGCGGTACAAGCATCCATTCAAAAATGACCGCGATCAAATTATCTATCTTGGGTGAAGATTGCAAAATGCTGGATATTGAACCGAGTTCGGCACTATTGATAGGGAAGTTAGGATCCTTGTTTACAATCAGAGAATGAATGGCCCCGCCCAAGCCATACGGATTGATAAAAATAGTCGGAATCAAAACGATCAATAACCAAGAAAATTTTTTTATTAATTTATTTTCCTTTAATTTTTTACGGTTTAAAATAAGTTGTTCAATTAAAAATCCGAGAACGATTAAGATACCGATGCCGAAATATAAATGGGTGTTTACCCAAAGCAATTCAAGCGGAATGAGCCAGAAAACTTTATTGGAATTGGGATTTTCTTCGAATTTAAACAGCGCGTAAATAAATAAAACAATAAAGAAATAAGAAAACATTTCCGGACGGAAATCACTTCCGGCCTATAAGAAGCAGAATAAACGGTATAGAGAAAAAGGAAGCCAACCAGAAATCGGCTTTTTTAATTGTAATTTTAAACAACAAAGCAAAAATCAACAAAAAAAATAAGGTTTTGAAAATAACCATTCCGTCCCAGCCGATTGCCAGATACATCAAGTATGCGATGACTCCATAAAACCAATGATGATTGGCAAAAGGTTGAGTGGGTTCAACATAAGAATAAACATTCTGGGTAATTACATTGAATTGTCCCGCCAGAATATTTTTGCCGTTCATCATTTGTCTGGGCAAATCTTCCGCTCCCGGCAAAGGAATCTTATACAACAGATACGAACCAAAAAAAATCAAAAGCGATGCAAACACTAATATTTTTAAAATATTTTTTTTCATTTCGGTTTTTTATTTATGAACCCGGCGTGGCAGTGGTGTCAGTGGATGGTGGCGAGGCTGGAGCAGTCGAAGTATCAGCTGTCGGACTGGGTGTCGTAGTCGTGTCTGTTGTTGCCGGCGGAGAAGTAACTGCCGGAGTAGTTGTAGAGGTGCCAGGTGTTGCTGCTGGTGTGCTTGCCGGAGTATCGGAAGCCTGCCCCGTACCATCCGAACTTTGTGAGGATTGGTTCGGGGTCGTTGCCGGGGTAGTAGTTGTATCTGTAGAAGAAGGATTGTCTGTGCTTGTCGAAGTGTCCGAAGTGTCCGAAGTGTCTGCAGGTGCTGTGGTGTTATCCGTGGAGGTTGTTGTAGTGTTGTTCGTATTGTTTGAAGAATTATTATTACCTGAATTTGGATTCGTACTGTTTATTACCGAAGCGGTATTTTGTATTGGTAATCCCAAGATGTCACTACACTTGCCCGGAGAGGTGACCATCGTTCCATTTGTGATGCGAGAACAATATGGGCTGCCAGTCGTAGTGTCATACATCGTAATTCCGTTTGGTTGTTGCGGAGTTCCGATGGTCAAGCCGCCGCTAAAGACAGCGTTGCCCAGATTATCCATCGTTATTTCCGGGGTGTATATTGTCGTAGGTGTGGTGGTGCCATCGGGATTTACCACTGTGCTAATTGTTTGTTTACCGATTGTAAACTCTCCGCTATCATCCAAAATCAAACCGATGTTGTCTCCGGTTGCGGATTGAATTGTGTCGGTGTGTACGTTTGTGGCATATAAGTCCGGAGTAATAACTTCCAATCCGGCACTGACTCTGTCGGTGGTTACTTCCGATAAATCAACTTGCGTGGCAAGTACCGCGCGACCGGTGTTGAAATAGGCGAGAGCTTGCTGTTCTATCGTTTGGGTCGGAGCAGATGGTGTAGTCGCAGTTGTAGTAGAAGATGTTCCAATCGTATCAGTCGTGGTCGGTGGAGAAATAGATGTTGTTGAATTACTATTCGTTGTTGAGCTGTCTGTAGTTGTTCCATCATCTGTCGTCAGTCCGGGAATCAAGTCGGTAAGTTTTGAACCGTTTGAAGGTCCGGCCTTAATAAATGCCATCACGATGCCCGGCATGTCAGTGGTGTTGTACGGAGTAATTGCTTCTCCGATTACTAATCCTGCCTTGGTGGCTTTCATCGCTTCACCCGGAGTTGAAGATGCCGTTAGATAATCTCCGCTCTTAATCGGACCATTTTCCATATTTACTTTCATCGGTACACGTCCGGCAAGTGCTACCATCACTGGTGTGGCTCCCGGGTCTGAAACATTACCAATAACGATGCCAGGGTTAGTGGAAACGACTCCGATCACAGTAGAATCATAAGCGACACTACTCTTTTTTACTCCGGCTTGCATGGCGGAGTCAACTGCGACGATATCACCCGGAGACAAAGTTGGATCCATCGTGCCATATATTTCTGCCAAGTCGGCACCTTGTCCCATGTATGACCAGACGCGCACAAAACCTGCACCTCCTGTGCCTCCTGTACCTCCATGACCTCCTGTACCAGTTGCGCCACCGCCACCGCCACCGCCACCTCTCGCTCCTCCCGTACCTCCCGTACCTCCCGTACCTGTGCTGTTCGTTGCACCTCCACCTCCACCATCTCCTCCTCCTCCAACGCCGGGATTTCCATTACTTCCTCCAGCGCCATTGGTTGTTCCTGCGGTTCCACCTCCACCTGCAATGGCTTGACCAGTACCTCCGGCACCTCCATTTTCTTTTGCATAAGTTGTGACAGCGACCGAACCTCCTCCACCTCCACCCGAGCCTCCGATTACTGAGCCACCTCCGTTACCTGATGCATTTGCTCCTGTTGTTGTTGATGCGCCTCCGCCTGCGCCTCCATACTGTGCTGATGCTCCATTTACCGCCGCATTTGTTGAAGTGGCACCTCCGGCACCTCCGTATCCTGAGTTTGCTGTACCGGCTGTAGAACCTTGTGGCGCTCCTCCGGTACCACCTGTTGTTGTACTTGCATTACCTCCAACTGCTTCAGCACCTCCTCCTCCACCACCACCGGCACCTTGGGTGTTTGATATTGCACCCTGAGCGCCACCTCCACCTCCCCATCCTTCCACGTAAATGGTTCCACTTGTACAATTTGTGGTAGATAAACAACTTGAACCACCAGAATTTCCAGCAGTGCCGTTTACATTATTTCCTCCTCCACCTCCGGCACCTCCTCCACCCACGATAGCTTGAAGCGTGGTTGTTCCCGGTGTGCCTAGTGTTGTTGCTGAAAAAATACTATTTACATAAGATGCACCTCCTCCACCTCCTCCTCCAGCGTGAGCACTGTTTAAGTTGTTGCCACCTGCGCCGCCGCCACCACCGCCGCCACCACCCCAAGTTTCGACAACTATCATCAAGGCACCAGAAGGCATGGAATAAGTACCATTGGCATTGAATGATTGATTGTCTACATCTCCGCAAGTAGCGACAGACATTTGTCCTGTAGCGCTTGTTTTCAGACATCCGGCGGTAGCATTGCTCGTCGGCAATTCAAATGGTTGGCCGGAAGTCGTGGCAAGAGAAACTGCAGTTAAAGTTCCGTAGGATGTTATGTCACCTGCGTTATCGACAGTCAGATTACTTGACGTACCTGCGGCAGTCGTAATTGACCCTGTGTAAACGGTGTCAGACCAAGAACTGTTGTTAGGCGGAGTAGGAACGGTACCGGATTGAGAAAAATACTTGCCATACGTGCTGCAAGTGCTGGAATTGAGATAAATACAAATACCCCAAGTGCCGGAACCGTTATAAGTTATATACCAACTACTGCTACCAAGCTGGTAGTAGTTTGCCCCGTTTTCAACGCCTCTAAAATAATAAGTTCCATTTGGACTACCATCTGAACCGGTTCCAGTTCCACTGACCACAACTGACGTTAGTCCGGCCCCAATGGATAATGTCTGGGAATTCAAATTACCCGAAGAATCAACTGTAAATTGACTGGTACTCCCTACGCTAAATAATTGACTCGGTGTCGTCGTTCCAATTCCAACTCTTCCAGCATACGTTCCCGCCCCAAAGAAGCTAGCGATTGTTGTTCCTCCAGCCGTACCACCTTTAATGTTAACCACATCATTGGAACCTGTACCACTAGTACTTGCTAGGTTTAGTGCACCTCCAGCGGTGTTGTTACCAAAGAGAGTATATCCAGCAGCATTTATATTTCCAGTCCATGGAGTTTGTGATCCTCCCGCTGGCGTCTGCCAGCTCGGAGCGGCGCCGGTATTTGCGCCCAAATATTGACCAGAAGTACCATTTGCGAGACGGGTCAGAACTCCACCGGAACCTCGATAATAAATATCATAAGAAGCATCTGAGCCGAGAGTCATAGTCACTCCATCCAATAACTGCCCCCGTTCCCAATCCACCAGTCGTAATTGTTCCAAAGGTTAAAGAAGAAAGTAGTTGCTACATTGTAGAGTGTATGCAACTGGTTCCCGTAGTAGGCAACGTAAACCGTGCGAAGCTGTGCCTGTGAAAGTAAGCGGTGTATTGGAAATAGTGAGGGTAGCACCAGCAGCAGCAGTTGCTCTCATTATAAATATATCCCCAATCAGCAGCTGCAGTCGGAGCAGCTTTTGCCGAAGTAAATGTTCCAGTTGTGTCCCGGAGCTAAAATAGTAATCTGGTTTGCTCCGGAAGATTGCACTTGACCGCGCCTGGACCAGTACTTTGATTTTCTATAGCATAAGTTGACCAGTGGCAACAGAAGTTGTAGGAAGTTTTACAGTTTGATTTGTGTTTACTCCAGTCCAAAATTGATATTCAGTTGAAGCAATTGTCATGGTAGTTGTAGTTCCAGCAGTTGCAGTTGTTGTGAAAGATGGAATAAAAGCATTCCCCGACAAATTTTGTTTGCATCCCATTCGGCAATGGTGGAAGCGGTTGGGGTGGCGGTGACATTCAAGTGACCCAAAGTTCCTCCGTTGTCATATAAGACATATCCCGATGTTCCGGAGTCTGACAGTGGTGGTACCGACAGTGAGACCACCCGCTGGCGTCTGCCAGCTCGGAGCGGCGCCGGTATTTGCGCCCAAATATTGACCAGAAGTACCATTTGCGAGACGGGTCAGAACTCCACCGGAACCTCGATAATAAATATCATAAGAAGCATCTGAGCCGAGAGTCATAGTCACTCCTCCAATAACTGCCCCCGTTCCCAATCCACCAGTCGTAATCGTTCCGGTAGAAGTCAAAGAAGAAAGAGTTGCTACTGTAGAGTTTACCAAGGTTCCCGTAGTAGGCAACGTAACCGTTGTCGAAGCTGTTCCTGTCAAAGTAATCGGGTAAGCTCCGGAAGTAGTGAGGGAGCCACCAGCAGCAGCAGTTGCTCCATTATAAATATATCCCCAATCAGCAGCTGCAGTCGGAGCAGCTTTTGTTGAAGTAAATGTTCCACTTGTTCCCGGAGCTAAAATAGTAATCTGGTTTGCTCCGGAAGATTGCACTGTTACCGCGCCTGTACCAGTACTTTGATTTTCTATAACATAAGTTGCACCAGCAGCAACAGAAGTTGTAGGAAGTTTTACAGTTTGATTTGTGTTTACTCCAGTCCAAAATTGATATTCAGTTGAAGCAATTGTCATGGTAGTTGTAGTTCCAGCAGTTGCAGTTGTTGTGAAAGATGGAATAAAAGCATTCCCCGACAAATTCTTGTTCGCATCCCATTCGGCGATGGTGGAAGCGGTTGGGGTGGCGGTGACATTCAAGTTACCCAAAGTTCCTCCGTTGTCATATAAGACATATCCCGATGTTCCGGAGCTGACAGTGGTGGTACCGACAGTGAGACCACCACCGCTTCCACAGGGTGAACTGGTGCCAGTAATATTTCCTGAGGAATCTGCTTGCAGACATTGCGTGGATCCGGTAACATTAGAAAGTTGCAATGACCCAGCGGAAACATCTCCGGAAGCTAAAACATCTCCGGAGGAATCTACTGAAAACGGAGAACCAGGACCAACAGAAAGATAATTTGCAATTAACGCTCCCTCAGTCGCCACATCCCCCGAAAAGTTTCCACCACTTGCCGTCAAACCACCATTCACCTGCAGTTGACCACCAATCAAAGCATCATTAGCAATTTGCAAGTTACCGATGTTAGCACTACCGGAGGTGAGAGAAGTTGTTTGGGTACCAGTGAGGTCAATGACAGCCATGGAACTAGCAGTAGATTCCACCACATAGGCATAACGACCGGAAACCCTGATAAAAGAAGGAGTAGTCAGTCCGAGTGTAAGAGCAACAGCACTTGGAGCAGTCGGATTGGAAACATCAAGGACATACATGCCACCACCAGCATAACTCGTCACATAGGCATAATGACCGGAGACATTGATACCAAGAGGCCAAGAAAGTCCTAATGTACCGACAGTACTTGGAGAAACTGGATTGGAAACATCAACGACATACATATCACCACTACTAGCAGTATTTGTTACATACGCATAACGACCGGAGACATAGACATTGCCATCAAGAGAACCAAGTCCTGTGGCTGTACCGACAATACTCAGAGAATACGGATTGGAAACATCAATGATATCCATGCTCCCACCACTTTCCGTCACATAGGCATAATGACCGGAAACATAGATGAAGAGAGGAGCAGTCAGCGACAATGGACTTCCGATGAGATTCGGAGCAGTCGGGTTGGAAACATCGATGACAGACAAAGTCAGAGAATTGGCATCTGTCACATAGGCATAATGACCGGAAACATAGATAGATACAGGACCAGTAAACCCTACCACTGTACCGACAACACTTGGGGCATGCGGATTGGAAATATCAACGACATCCATGTAGCCATTACTATCATCTAACACATAGGCATACTGACCGGAAACATAGATAGAATTAATCTTACCAACCCCTGATAATGTACCGACAACACTCGGAGCAGTCGGATTGGAAATATCAACGATATACATATAACCAGTACCACCGGTACCAGTTCCTACATACGCATAGTTACCGGAGACATAGTCAGTTAAGATATTAGTCAGCCCGGTGGCAGTAGCAACGACAGTCGGAGGAGAAGAAGATGAAATGGTATTGGAAATATTTCCATTTACTGCAACTCCACTGTTAAAGTTTCCACCGTTGGCTGTCAGGGCACCATTTACTTGCAGTTGACCACCAACCAAAGAATCATTAGCAATCTGCAAGTTGCCGATGTTCGCACTCCCGGCGGTCAAGGAAGTTGTTTGTGTTCCGGTTAGGTCAATGACAGCCATATCGCCGCCACCACTATCCGCGACATAGGCATACTGACCGGAGACATAGACCGAGTCGGGAGCAGTAAGTCCTGCATATGTATCATAAATCGGAGTAGTCGGGTCGGAAATATCAACGACGTCGAGTTCACCGTCACTGTCTGTTACATATGCAAAATTACCAGAAACATAGACATCAGTTGGAGTAATAAATCCTGGTAGCGTACCAACCACACTCGGAGAAGCTTGGTTGGAAAGGTCAATGGAATACAAGTTACCACTACCCGTATCCGTCACATAGGCATAACGACCGGAGACATAGACAGAGGAGGGACTACCAAGTCCGGTTGCTGTACCTATCACATTCGGTGAAACCGGATCGGAAATATCGATGATAGACATGTGACCACTACCACTATCTGCTACATAGGCATAATGACCGGAAACATAGATGGAGGAAGGACTACTCAGCCCGGTTAAGGTGGCAACCACAATCGGTAATCTCGGAGTGGAAACATCAATCACATACATATCACCACTACCGCTATCCGCTACATAGGCATAACGACCAGAAACGTAGATGGAGGTAGGAGTATTAAGTCCGGTTAATGTACCGACCACAGTCGGTGAAATCGGATTGGAAACATCAATGATAGTCATGTCACCAATACTTTTGTCCGTCACATAGGCATAACGACCGGAAACGTAGATGGAAGAGATATGATTAATTCCGCCTAATGTGCCAGCCACATAGGGAGCATTCGGATTGGTAATGTCAACAATATCAAGTTCATTACCGGTATAATCTGCCACATAGGCATAGTTACCGGAGACGTAGACCACGGAAGCAGAAGTAATTGATGTCGAACCTACAACATTTAAAAAAGCTGAACTGGGATTAAGGAGATTGGAAATACTCCCATTAACGGTGAGAGCGGTAGTTGGGTCGTTTGTATCAATCCCGACATTACCACCAGCAGCGTTAAAAACTAAAGGACCGCCATTAACTCCACCAGCGTTGTAAGCTTGCATATCCACATAGGTATCTCCGGAGGTAGTTCCGGTATCAATCGTCATGGCAGTTCCTACGCTACCCAGAGAAAAATCATGGTTCGCAAAAGCAAAAAGATTACTTTCCGGAACCGGTGCTTGTACTTGCAGAACTGCAGTATTTGTAATTGAGGTTCCAATTGAGACGTTACCATTAGAACCGACATACAAGCTCGGATTTGTTGCACCGGCGGTAGTCACGGAAAATGGATTTAAAGTTGAACCACTGGCAGTTGAGACATTCAACAAAACTCCGGTGCCGGTATTGGAAGAGGTGTCGGTTAAGTTGAACAAGTTTGCTGAACCGGTTGTCGCTCCGTAAGTGAAAGTGCTGGTGTCACCAGCCATTGCCAAAGAAAGATTTCCGCTTGGGTTGGTGATACTGCTCCAAGCAGTTGAACCACCTCCTCCTCCGCAAGCTGCGCTTGTGCCACTGACCACACCACTGCTGTTGACTTGCAAGCATTGGGTACTGCCGGTGATACTGCTAAATGTCGGTGCGGAAGAAAATGTTTGCACTCCGGTAAATGTTTGCGCGGCGTCAGTTCTTGCTAATGTTGCGGTGGTAGTTGGGAAGGTGTAAGTCTTCGCAGAAGTTCCAGAGAAAGTGTAACCAGCATAGGCGGGAGCGGTAGAAGTTCCACCAGAGAGTAAAGGTTGACCGGCTGCTACATCGGCTAACCTACCGTAAGCAGTAGTACTCGTTGCGTAAGCCAAGTCACCGATTGCTTGAGAAGCAAAAGTCCAATTACTGCCGTCGTTGGCTGCGAGAGTTTTGGAAGTTGTCGGCAAAGTCATGGTGGTGGAATCGGTGCCGGTCAAAGTGATTGAATTATTTACGGTCAAAGTTTTTCCGGCTGCCGGAGCGAATCCAGTTACGGTGCCGGCAGTGATGGCGAAAGCAGCAGCCAGGATTTGTGGGCGGGGATAAAGCGTATCGTAAGTTACACCGGAGCAAGAACCGGAAATCTGCGCCGCGACTTCCACATTCATGTAGATGGTGTTATCGCTCTGGAAATTGTATCCGCTTAAACTATCTGCGACTCCGACTTGTGCATCAAAGACACCTTGTCTCACAGTGAGAGTGTTATTTGTCGGAGTGCCGGCTGGCCACAATTTTACATTGCTTCCGGTATTGTCCAAGCTGTCGTAAATCGAAAAACGAAAACAATAACTTGTTCCCGAGCCACCCAAAAGATTGCCACTTGTGTCCATCAATCGTCCTTGGAAATTTATTATCGATGGCACACCGGTGGTGTAAGCGATAGCGGAAGCAGGAGATAGAAGATAGAAAAAAGAAGATAGGACAAAGAAAACGAAAAATAAAAAAGAAAAAACAGAAGATATATGATGACGGGAATTTATTCTTTTGAAATTAAAAAAAGTTTTCATTAGAATTTTAATTCTTCTGTGCCACTATTATTAATAGTCGGAGCTGGTGTGTTTGGTGTCGTTGCTTCCGTGCCCCCGAATTTTTTATTGTAAAAATATATACCTACCGCAAGAAGTATCAAAAAAAGCAATGAGTAAATAAAATTTTTATTTATCTTTTTAAAGTAGAGAAAAAATTTAATCAGCCAATTTTTATGTCGGATTTGCTGCTTGAAAATATAGTTTTTTATTGCCTCCTCGGTGGTGAACCAATTGCCTCCCATCTTCACCCCCTTTATTTCATTTTTACGTATTAGGGCGCTCAAATAGTCCTGGTGATACCCAGAAATATTTGATGCTTGATGCAATGAAATTACTTTTTTAAGATTTTCCATCCCGTACAAAATTATACTAACTTAACAAGCAGATTTATCCCATAAACGAAACTTTATTAGCAAAATTTCGTACGGGACCATTTAGACAAAGAAATACAATAACATCTCGGATAAACAAGATACCAAAAAATGCTATCTCAGGTAGGCGATATCTTCTTTTATCTATATATTATTATAATATGGAGTAGATATTATATCTAATAGTTATCCACAGTTTTTATGTCAAAAAACCCAATAAATAAAAGGGTAAAATGGAAAATAGTATTAAGACTTAGGATTTTCGGGTTTTTTCTTTAATTCTTCTGCAGTGAGGTTAACTTTCTCTTCTTCCAAGAGCATTTTGTCTTTCATTATGCGCATCCTTCTCCACGAATACCAAGGGATAAAATAGATAATCACAATCAAAAATACGATAGGGATGAGAAGTCCTAAAACATTTAACAACACCACCATGTCTTTAACCAGAACACTATCGTTTACCAAAAATTGCACCGACACACCTGTCAAGTCTGTGTTTTTGACGGCATTTACCAGAGCAGGTGTGGCGTTATAAACTCCCGCTTCTAAATTTTTTCCACTGACATAATTAAAATTTCCATTTACGCTATTTTCCACGGTTACCACACCGAGTGTTTCTTTTTTGTTTTGGAAAAATTCAACAAATTTTTCTCCGAGAGATTTAACTGCTGTATTTTGGAAAGTGATTTTGGTTAAAGCATTTGGTTCACCCTTGCCTCCGATATATAAAACTTCACCTGGGTTTATGTTTGGAAAATATTTTGTGATGACCGGTATCATTGTGAGTTGCTGTGTCGGCGTCGGTGTCGTTGCGATGGAGTTATAGGAAGGAGCAGGGATGATATTAAAATCAGTCGAACCCAAAGTAGCTAAAACATTTGTGCCGAGTCCATTGTTTGCCAAGATAGAGCCATTGTTAAAATTTAAATTTACCGTGCCAGTCGCTTCGGCTTGAAAAGTAATACTGAAGACCAGACCGTTTGTGCCATCGTAGCCGGGATTTAAAATCACTCCCTCAAATAAAATATCGTTTCCGCGTAGTTTCGGTTCTTGTGTCCAAAGTTTTATAATACTGTTGTCATCGTTGAGCGAAATGGCATGAACTAAATTTCCCGGAAAAGTCACTGTTCCGGAAACTGCATTGATGGATTGTCCACCGGAATTTACTTCTACGTTGATAGTCACTTTATCACCCTCTTTTACTTGCACGGATGGAGTGCTGAAAAACAATGTCGCAGTTTGCGTGGTCGTATTTTGCGCTCGTGCGATATTAGTGCCAAGAATTATACTTAGAAAATATATGAAAACAAAAATCTTACCGAAAATAACCTTGGCTGTATTTCTACCGAACCAATCTTTCATACCTTATATTTTAACAATTTATATATCAAAAGGCTAGAAATCAACAAGAATATCACGACCCAAAAAAGTGGGTCGGGTCTGTCTGGCATAGCTCCCGGATTTTTCGCATTGTTATTTGTGACGTTTTCAGCACTATTATTTGATGGATTTTGAACACTGGTGCCATTTGGATTGGTCTGTATTGTGACACTTGCAGGGATGTTATCATGAACAAGTGCTGTGCCGGCCCCATCATCTTCCAAAATTTGTGAATTAGCAAAAGAAAAATTTGCAGTTCCAGTATTTTTTGCGGTGAAGATTAAATGAACCAAAGGGAATGGACTCAATCCTGTCTTGCTTGCATCATAAAGTCCGTCGACACCTCCAGGAATTATTCCGCTAAAAGTTATTTGTCCGTTTTCTGCACTTGGCGGATTAATCCAAATTTTTATAACTGAACTGCTGTCAGAATATCCGTTAAATGAAAGTAAGGTGGTATCATAATTCACGGTGGCTTCGGCAGAGTTTATGAAAACTCCACCGGTGTCCGCAGTTACTGCCACATCTAAATTGTCTCCGACCTTAAGAGAAGAGGGAACAGTAAATGCAAAATTTGCGGCAGATGCGCTATTTACCTTGAAAACAAAGGCTAAAATAACAATTGTCAAAGTGAATAAAATTTGTTTCTTATTTTTTTTCATGGTTTTAATTATATCACCATGACCCTGAGTTTTTATCGAATGGGTCATATATTTAATCTGTCCAATAAAATGCTAAAATTGAAAAATCGGTCAGGTTGACGATACCATCATGATTTAAATCTACACACGGTGGGGGATTGGGTTTTTCATACCAAAAAGCCATGATAGAAAAATCCACCAAATCAACTCGTCCGTCAAAATTACAGTCACCGGGTAAATTTAAAGTTGTATTAACACTGGAAATATCTGAATCGCCGATAATAAATCTGACAAGTTCGCTGAGACGATTATCGTCAGGGTATTTTATAAAAACTGTATAATTTCCCATCGGCAAATCTGTCAAAGGCAAGGTAATGTCGTAATTGCCATTATCGGGAGCGACTAAGCTAAAAGTTTTTGTAGTTTGCTTGTCTGCACTGGTAAAAACTATTTGCATATTTTTTTTCGGAAAGGCAAAACCGGAAATTGTCAGATAGCTTCCTGCTGTCGCTTGTATTTTATCTACACTAATGGTCGGAGGAAATATTATCCCCGACAAATCGGTAACATATCCGCTGGTTACCACTAAAGGATAATTTATTAAAATAGATACTTGGCCGTTGGTGTCCGTAGCTTCCAGACTATAAAGCATCGTGCCGTCATATTTTTCTTCCAGAGTTATATCAAAAAGTCCGCCACTGTCCGCGGTAACAGAGGTGACATCTATCCCATCTTTTAAAAGAGTAACAGTAGCATTTGGATATGCTTCTCCCGAAAAATGTACGCTGGTTTGTGGGATAGTTATGGTTGGACCGTTTAGTTCGCCACCACCACTGCCCAAGGGTTCTTGTGTTACTGTTCCTCCTCCAACAACAGCAGTTACAGAAACTGTCTCAGGACCTGATGTTACCGTGCCTGCGAAAACAGGATTGGTGTATAAAACATAAGAGAGAGGTAAAAAGATAAAAGAAAAGATTAAAACCGGAGAGAAAGCATAAGATAGTAGATAAAAAAATAATTTTTTCTTTTTTTTCATAGTTCAATATTTTTTTCCTGCCGTTAGCTACTCTGACGAGCTTTTTCAACGATGAACTTGTTGTAACGTTTAATGATTGTTCCGCCACCCCAGACGATAATGATAGCAACAATAAGCATAACTAGCACCAATTGCCACGGAAAGACAAAGAAAAACACAGTACTGCTGGCATGTCCTCCTTTGGCGCCATATGTGACATTCAAGTGCGCGGAATAAAGTCCGACAGCGAAGTTCATCCATTGATAAGAAACATTACTCCAAAATTTCTTCCAGGCATTGGTTGGTGCCACATAATTATTGGGTCGGGCATAGTTTATCCAATCCACTTGATACCTTCTGGTGCTACTGGGGAGAATATTTCCAGCACTCGGGTTGGCATCCAGAACCTGAGCCGGAAGAAAGACAGTGTCTCTAATGGTTATTTGACCGATAGGTTCTATTCTGTCACCTCCGCTATTACTAAAACGATATTCAAAAGATACAGGCAAGGTGCTGTACCAGAATTGTTTATTCAAAGTATTGAAATTTAAAAATCCGGCATTTTCTTTGACATTTCCACTTACCGAAAGAAGAACAAGCAAGCCGGTTTTTGCTCCGACTCCGACTCCGCCCGGCTGGCTGGCGCCGTTACCCCAAAAGATGACAGCAAAGTGTCCTCCCGGAGTCGCATTTTTAGGAATGGTAACAGTAAAAGGAACGGAAATACTTTCTCCCGGTTTTAAAGTGATAGTCGGCTCCGTGGACATCCAAGTGCCCAAGTCATCAGTCGCGGTCACGAAAGCGGGTTCACCGCTTTCACCCTGCGCTTCAAAGTTTGCATAGGAAGAATATAAAGTTTCAGTATCGCTTCTTTCATTAATGAGAAACATATTTTCCGAAAGAGTTTGTCCCGGATTTCCGGAAATTTCCAAACGGGAAGGGGAGATAGTCAGTGCATTAGCCTTATTAAAAGCGAAAAACAGTCCAATTAAAATAACTACAAATAGAAAAAAAGATTTATTTTTATGTTCGTAACTTTTTTTCATAATATTTTTAAAATGTGCCGGTTGCGATAAATGTCAGCGTGTCACCATAGTCGGAATGAGCTGGAGTCGTCGCACTATTCTCTGCGTTTACTACTACCTCTGCTACTCCTGTGCTGATTGAAGTTGAGTTGGTATTTATGATTGACTGAGGAGAAGTTGTGACAGATCCAACCGAGTTTGTACTACTGTAACCGCAACTGGAAGCAAATGGGGAGAGCGCATTCAAGGTACCTGTGCCTGCTGTGTGGCTTTTAACGCATAAACCATAGTTTGCAGTACCGTTCGCCATCGTAGCGGTGGCTGAAGGGATATTATCACTAGTTGAAGATGATTTCAAGTCTCCGTTTAAGGATTGCACTGTCACCACTGCTCCACCGGACGTGTTTGTACCTATATTAAGCCAAATCGAATTCACACCACCTCCATTGGAATAAGTTGCGCCGGCTGTTGAAAGTGTACTGAGCGGAACTGTGGTAGCTGAGCCAGTGTTGTTATTGCTGGCGTTGATGCTGAAAGTTACACTTTCGTTTACACTTGCCGAAACCGTAATCTGATCACTAGCAATAATTGGAACGGTAAAGCTTCCTGAGTCTGAAGTAGTAGTGATTGTGACATTAGGAGTGGAAGCTCCAGAAGGGTTTACCATGTGAGTCGCAGTAATAGTAACGGTAACTATTTTACCGGCGGTAATGGCATGAGTAACTGTACCAGACGCTTGAGTCAGAGTTATTGTGGTAGTACCAGAAATTGCAACAGTTGCTCCCCATATAGTAGAAGCACCATTTGAGGCGGCTATTGTTTCGTCAGTACTTGTGCACGCAGTACCGCCTGTGACAACTGCAGTACCGTCTTCAACGCCTGTCGTTCCGTGACAAATCTGCAAGTCAGTAATTACAAGGCCTGTCGTGGTAAATCCACTTGGAAATACTATAATAATTGTGTTTCCTGCGGCAATTCCAGAAGTGGCAGTAAATTTAATGACATGTACAGAACTTGCCGATGTCTGTTCACGAGTCATTGTATCTGAGACTCCAGTCAAAGATGAAGCGCTAGCAAATTGTGGGCCGAATAGAAACACAAACAAGGCGACTATAGTCAAAGCGCCTATGAATTTTGAAGAAATATTTTTAATACTCATTTTATTATTTTTTCACGTAATTATTTAATAATTAATATCTTGTGATAAATTATAATACGAAAAGCGTAAAGATTTATAAAAATTGTGTGGATAACCTAAAACGTTCCTGTCGCAATAAACGTCAGCGTGTCACCATAGTCACTATGTGCCGGAGTCGTTACACTATTCTCTGCATCAACTGCTATTTCTGCAATACCAGTATTTATTCCAGCTGAAGCCGTCAAGAGACTTTGAGCGCTGGTGGTCACTGCAGATACAGTGTTACCGGCTGGAGTATGTGTACAAGTTGTACTTGGAAAACTACCACCTTTAGTTAAGGTCGCTCCGCTGGTTTGGGTGACGGATACAATACAGACACCATAGTTTGCAGTACCGTTCGCCATCGTAGCGGTAGCAGACGGAATATTGTCAGAAGTTGAAGCTGACTTTAGATCGCCATTTGCGGATTGTACTGTGACTACTGCTCCACCACCCGCATTGGTGCTCAAGTTTGCCCAAATTGAATACACACCTCCCGAACCTGAACCCGACACTGCAGCAGAAGAAAGAGTTCCGAGTGGAAGGGTATAGTTTGTTCCAGTGTTTGTTGTGTTAGCAAGAACGCTGAATGAAACAGTTTCATTTACGCTTGCCGAAACTGTAATCTGGTCACTAGCGATGATAGGGACGGTAAATGCTCCGGTGTCAGAAGTGGTAGTTATTGAAATAGTGGGTGTCGCGGCTGAGGCAGGGTTGACCATGTGAGCAGTAGATGCAAGGAAAATAGTTACTATATCATTTGCGGCAATCGTGTGAGTAAAAGTTGTAGTGGGAGCAGCCAGAACAATAAGCACTGGATTTGCTCCGGAAGTGGTAAATCCCCACTGGTTAGCGCCTGGTGAAGTAGAGAGTGTTTCATTGTTTGCCGTACAATTTGCACTATAGCCATTTTCGAGACCAGTACTAGGACCATGACAAATTCCCGCTATATCACCGGATACAAAAGTACCACCTGTGAATGTAGTTGCCGTACCCCACGGTATGCTTAATGTAATACCAGCCGTACCCACGCCGATAGCTGAAGTCGACTTAAATACTATTTTATGAGTAGATTGCACACCAATCATTTCACGTGACATTGTGTCTGAGACTGCAGTCAAAGATGCAGCGTTGGCAAATTGTGGACCAACCAAAAATACGAGAAGCGCAATCACGCTTAAAGCGCTTACAAATTTAGAGAAAACATTTTTTATCTTCATATGTAATTAACTAGTTAGCAATAATAAATTAATAGCTACCCATATTATAATATAAAGAAATAAAGACGTATAGAAAATCTGTGGATAACTTTTTCTCCAGACGTCCAACGTCTGGAGCTAAAATGTACTCGTCGCAATGAAAGTCAAAGTATCCGAATAATCTGTGTGTGCTGGAGTGACGTTATTATTTTCCGCATCAACCATAATTTCTCCGACACCAGTATTAATTAATCCTCCTGCAGTCAAGAGACTTTGAGAGCTGGTAGTGACCGCGGAAACGGTATTTCCATTTGCTGTTGTTGTGCAAGTGGTACTTGGGAAACTACCTCCTTTTGTCAAAGTTGCTCCACTAGTTTGCGTGACCGATTTAATACAGATACCGTAATTGGCAGTGCCGGCAGCCATGGTTGCGGTAGCAGACGGAATGGTATTTCCCGGAACAGACGTAGATTTTAAATCTCCATTTGCGGATTGCACCGTTACAACTACTCCACTTCCGGCATTTGTGCTGATGTTTGTCCAAATAGAATTAATTGTGCTTTCGTTCGAGCCCGATGCCGCAGCCGTGGTGAGGGTGTTAAGCGGAACTGTGTAAGAAGAACCAGAGTTGTTGGTGCTGGCATTAATACTGTAAGTGATAACTGGTAAAATAGTATCTGAAGCTTCGTTGGATGTGCCGATAACATTACCAAAAGCATCCAAAGTTTGTACAACATAATAATATGTCCCAGGTGCTAGGCTGGTATATGAATAACTAGTGGAACTGCCAACAGAAGTAAATGTGTATGGACCACCGGAGGTAGAAGACCAACCAGTGTTATATCCCGAAACATTCCATCCGTCGTATCCGACGGAAGCTGGCCAACTTAGATTTGTCTGCATGCCTACCGGAGTGGCAGTCAAAGTGCCAAGCGTTACTTGCGGGTAATATAAAAATCCAAAATGCCCGATAAAATTTGTGGAAGAATTTACGTTGGTAAAAATAGTGTCACCGGAATCAACCATTTGAAAATTGGTAGAAGTATTATAGCCACCCATCGTGCCGATGACTGGGTCCTTGATAATAAAAGTTGTGCCGGTCATGCTGTCGGTGTCATTACTACTGGCAGTATAAGTTATAACAAGTTCTCCTGCGCCACCTGTGCCACCAATACTACCTCCTCCCGACCCAGCTCCAGGTTGTCCTCCGTTACCTCCTGTTCCTGAAGAGACTCCATATCCTCCACCGCCTGAATCGGAACCAGAACCACTTGCGCCGTTTGGTGTTCCACTCGTTCCTCCAGCCGCTCCGCCTGACCCATTTCCTCCATTATTAGCACCACCAGCAGCTCCATTTCCACTACCTCCAGCCGATGAACCACCACCATATGATGTAGGGGATCCATTTGTTCCTGTTTGATTAGTTCCGCCAGTTCCGCCAGTTCCGCCAGCAGCTCCAGCGGAATTTCCTCCTACTGTTCCCGAACCTCCTCCACCTCCAGCACAACCAACACCCATACCATTTCCTCCACCTCCATTACCACCACTTGAACCAGAAGCGGCGGTAGCAAGAGTAATAGTTAGTCCTCCACCTCCTCCTCCAGATGCAATATAAGTCGTTCCGCTAACAACAACGGAAGAAGAACCTCCTCCACCTCCTCCTCCAGCGTAACCAGTATGAGCCCCTCCTGTTCCGCCCGAATAATAGCCAGTTCCGCCAGCACCCGCAGAACCTACTGCCCCATGTCCACCACCAGTTGCTATATTGTATGTAATACTATTCCCAGGTGTTACAGATAGTCCTGTTTCTTTTACATACGCTCCTGAACCGCCTCCATATTCTCCAGCTCCACCTCCGCCACCCCATAGTTCTACCTGAACAGAAGTCACTCCTGCGGGGATTGTCCATGAACCCGTGCCGGTTGCGGTGATTACTTGAGTCGCGGCAAAAGCCTTCGGCGCACCGATGAATCCCATTGCGAAAATGAGAGCAAAAATTATGATTGGAGTCCCGTACGAAATAAAACGCGAACGCTTATGCATAATTTTCCTTTTTATTATTTATAATATTTTTTATAGATTTCATAATTTTATTTACTTTCTGCGTTTGCGATTTCGTACGGGATTTATTTTCCTTAGTAAAATATATTATAAAATATTTTTGCAAAATACACAAAAATACACTAGTATAAACAGCATGCCGTTGTACCTGCCCGAATGACTGAAGTCATTCAGTCGGGCGGGGCTCAGTTGGTTTTAAAGTTTTCAGTATGCCGTTGTAGCTCAGTTGGTAGAGCACGATATTGGTAATATCGAGGTCATCGGTTCAATCCCGATCAACGGCTCCATGTGCAAAAAGAGCAAAAGTAACTTTTATAATGCACACATAATTTTCTGCTGAAAATTTGTTCCTGCTCGCGCCGTCGCGCTGCGCAAGTCATTCTAAAAGTTACTTTTGCTCTTTTTGAAAAATCTTGCCACCCTAGCTCAGTTGGTAGAGCACGTCTTTCGTAAAGACGGGGTCCCGAGTTCGATCCTCGGGGGTGGCTCATGACAGAAGAAAACAATTTAGATGAGCAAATAAAAAATTTGGAAACGGAAATGCAAAATCCGGATTTTTGGTCTGATAAAAATAAAGCGCAAAATATTTTGAAAGAAATTGCAAGTTTGAAAGAAAAAAAAGCCGGAGTGAATAAATACGACAAGGGCAATGCGATTGTTACTATCATTTCTGGTGCCGGGGGAGATGATGCGGAAGATTTTTCGGCGATGTTGCTCAATATGTATATGAAGTATGCGAACAAAAAAGGTTGGGGAATTAATTTTATTGATGAACATAAAAATGAACACGGTGGATACAAAAATGTTTCTTTTGAAGTCGAAAATCCTACCCTTCACCCTCCCCTTAGCAAGGGGAGGGTTGGGGAGGGGTCGGGTCCTTATGGTACTCTGAAGAATGAAGGTGGCGTACACCGACTCGTGCGCATTTCACCATTTAACGCAAAAAAGTTGCGACACACCTCTTTTTCCCTGGTAGAAGTTTTGCCAAAATTTTCCAAACTGGAAGAACGCGATGTTGTTCTGTCGCAGGAAGATTTAAAGATAGAATTTGCGCGTTCCGGCGGTCCAGGCGGACAAAATGTGAACAAAAGAGAAACGGCGGTTCGGATTGTGCATGTTCCGACCAATATTTCGGTGAGTGTTCGCACCGAACGTTCACAAGAACAAAACAAAGAACAAGCACTCGCGATTCTGCGCGCTAAAATTTTCAAAAAAGCCGAAGCCGAAAAAAAATCTGTGGAAGAAAGTATGAAGTTGACCAAGAACACCGAGATAGAATGGGGGAATCAGATTCGTTCGTATGTATTGCATCCATACAAAATGGTCAAAGACCACCGCACCGATGCCGAAACTGCGAATGTTGATGAAGTTTTGGATGGCAACTTGGATTTGTTTGTGGAAGCAGAGAAAAATCTGTGACCCTTCGAGAAATAACACTCAGGGTCATGGTGAGAAATTTCGAACCATGATAAGATGGATGAGTGCTCCCGAACAGAACTTTCTATGTTTTACACTTACGTATTAAAAAGTAAGACAAGTGGTAATTTGTACACAGGGTATACTAATGACTTACAGGAAACGCTTCAAGGAACATTGTAATGGAGAGTCTAAATATACTAAAGGACGAGGTCCATTCGAAATAATATATTACGAAGCGTGTCTGGATGAAAATGACGCAAGAAACCGCGAGTTATATTTAAAATCTGGTAGAGGTAAGCTTTATCTGAAGCAAAGATTGAAGCGTTTCCTGTTCTGTACGGGATAATCCCGTACGAAATCGCGGACGCATGAAATAAAAATGATTATGACAATGAAAAATTTTATCAATAATGAAAATAAGCGTGTCACATTTTGCGTCCGCGTTTATTTCGTAATGGGATGATTTATTTTAATAATGTTTCAAAAATTTACAAAGATGCAATCGCACTTGCCGATATTACTTTTACGGTTGAAGCGGGAGAATTTATTTCTATCGTCGGACATTCCGGTGCAGGCAAGACCACTCTCACCAAAATGATTTTAGCCGAAGAGAGTCCGACGGACGGTACAGTCTTTTTTGAATCAATAAACGTAAATGAATTAAAAAGTAAAGACTTGACCAAACTTCGCCGTCGCATTGGCGTTGTTTTCCAAGATTACAAATTACTTTCCAGTAAAACTGCTTACGAAAATATCGCTTTTGCGATGGAAGCAGTCGGTAAAACTGAAGAAGAAATAAAAAGCGATGTTCCGCACGTTTTAGAATTAGTGGATTTGAGTCACCGAACCATGCATTTTCCGGACCAGATGTCCGGTGGTGAGCAACAACGTCTGGCTATCGCGCGCGCGATTATCAATCAACCCGAACTGATTATTGCCGATGAGCCGACGGGAAATTTAGACCCGGTAAACACGCACGAAATAGTGCAAATTTTAAAAAAAATAAATGACCTGGGCACGACCGTAATTTTAACCACACATAATCGAGGAGTAATTGAATCTATAAATAAAAGAGTTATTACGATGGAAAATGGGAGGATTATTCGCGACACAAAAAATAAAAAACAAGCATGATACCCCGTAGTGAATTTTGGCGATGCGCAAAGTGCGCCCAAAAGGCTTCGCCAAAATCTACTACGGGGTGATATAATAAAACCCATGGCAATGACGAGATTAAGAAGAATTATAAAGGGCGGATTTATAAACTTTAAAAGAGGTGGGGTTGTTTCTTGGGCGGCAATTTTGGTGATGACCATTACCCTCGTGGTCATCACTCTTATTATTTTTTTTCAAGCAGTTTTACATTTTTCTCTCGCTCAAATTGAAAACAAAGTGGATGTGACGATATATTTCACAGTGGGCGCGCCGGAAGATCAGATTCTATCTTTAAAATCTTCCTTGGAACAATTACCTGAAGTGGCTTCTGTCTCTTATACCAGTGCAGACGACGCACTTCAACTTTTCCGCGACCGTCATCAGAGTGACTATCCGACGATTCAAGCTTTAGATGAAATCGGGACAAATCCTTTGGGCGCTTATTTAGACGTAAAAGCCAAAGACACTTCTCAGTATGGAGACATTGCGAATTTCTTGCAGTCCGATAATGCGCTTTCTTTGGGTTCAACATCCATCATAGACAAAGTGGACTACAATCAAAATAAATTAGTGATAGACAGACTCAACGCCATTATTGATGGAGGACAAAAGCTGGGCTTTCTGCTTACTTTACTTTTAGTTATTATTTCTATTATTGTCACTTTTAACACGATTCGTTTGACTATTTTTATTTCCAAAGAAGAAATCGGCGTGATGGGTCTAGTCGGCGCTTCCAAAATGCACATTCGTGGACCGTTTATGATTGAAGGGGCCATTTATGGCGTGGTGGCGACTCTCATAACCATGCTTCTTTTTTGGCCGGCGAGTGTCTGGCTCGGACGCACCATGACCAGTTTTCTCGGAATCAATATGTATAGTTATTACCTTTCGAGCTTTTTCCAAATTTTTGCAATTCTTTTGGTATCGGGTATACTATTGGGAGTTATTTCCAGTTTCTTGGCGGTGAGAAAATATTTAAATAAATAATAATGGCGACAAAAAAAGAAACAAAATATATTTTCGTGGTGGGAGGCGTCATGTCTTCCGTCGGTAAAGGAATCGCCGCCTCTTCTATCGGAAAAATATTACAGTCGCGCGGGTATCATGTCACCAATTTGAAAGCCGACATGTATGTCAATATTGATGCCGGCACGATTCGTCCGGCTGAACACGGAGAAGTTTTTGTCGGAGAAGATGGTATTGAAGCTGATCAGGACCTTGGCAACTATGAACGTTTTACCAACCAAACTAGCACACGCGAAAATTATATAACGACCGGACAAATCTATGCCGAAGTTATCAGAAGAGAAAGAAATTTGGAATATGAAGGTGAAGATGTGGAAGTTTACCCAGACATACCGAAAGAAATTATTCGACGCATCGAAGTTTGCCAAGAAAAAAACAAATCGGAAATCATGATTATAGAATATGGGGGGACCGTCGGCGAATATCAACTTTTGCCTTTTTTGGAAGCGGCCAGAATGATGAAAGCCAAAAATCCTTCTGGGGTTTATATTGTTTTAATCAGTTATCTGCCGACCCCGAGTCTGCTCGGTGAGCAAAAATCAAAACCGACCCAACGCGCCGTAAATGATTTACATTCAATGGGACTCAATCCGGATTTTGTCTTATGTCGCGCAGACCAACCAGCTACGCCAGACATCAAACGAACCATCAGCAATGTGTGTAGTTTGCCGGTTGAGAGGATAATTTCCGCGCCGGACGTTTATTCTATTTATGATGTGCCGGTAAATTTTGAAAAAGAAAATTTTGGTTCTGTTTTACTGAAAACCATCGGTTTGCCGGTGCGACACAAAGACATGGCTGACTGGACAGTCTTTGCAAATAAAATCAAAAAGATAAAAAAAGAAGTAAAAATCGGTATCGTGGGAAAATATTTTAATTTGAAATCTTGCAAAGATACTTATATTTCGGTAATTGAATCCATCAATCACGCTGCTTGGAATCTGAATTACAAGCCGAAAATTGTTTGGATTGATAGTGAAAAATTTGAGACTAATAAAGAAAAATTAAAAGAGCTGGATGATATGGACGGTATCGTCGTTCCTGGAGGTTTCGGTAAGCGTGGCGCCGAAGGGATGATTCTCGTGGCTGATTATGCACGTCGCAACAAGATTCCATATTTTGGATTATGTCTCGGTATGCAGATTTTAACCATTTCTTATGCACGCAATGTTCTTGGTTTAAAAGAGGCAAACTCCACTGAATTCAATCCAAATACTCCGGATCCAATCATTGCTACGATGCAAGATCAAATAGAAAAAATTAAAAATAAAAATTATGGAGCCACGATGCGTTTAGGGGCTTATCCATGTGTTTTGAAGGAGGGGCACTAGTTGCAGCTAATGCTTATGACAAAAAAGAAATTTCCGAAAGACATCGTCATCGATATGAAGTGAATAATTCTTACGTTGAACAATTAGAAAAAGAAGGATTGGTTTTCTCGGGTGTTTCTCCAGATGGAAAATTAATGGAAATTGCTGAACTTCCAAAAAAAGAGCATCCATTTTATCTAGGTACACAGTTTCATCCAGAATTTTTAGGCAGACCACTTGCTCCACATCCACTTTTTACTGCTTTTGTGAAAGCTGCGATTGGGAAGAAAAATAAATAAATTTTCCTATTTCGGACTGTATTTTTTAAGCCATCTATCTCGGAGGATTATTAAATGCACATGAAAATGACTTGGGATGGATTTTCCTTTGTCTGAGACTTCAATTAAATGCGTGTATTTTTTTTCCAAATAATTTTTCTTAATCAAATCAAATTCTTTTTTTTCCGCGCTATTTAATTTTTCAAAAGATACATGTCTTTTTGGAACAATCATGTCATGGGTTTTTGCCATCAAGTCCCAAGGATATTCATTTTTAAGTATTTTCCAATATTTATATTCCTTGATTTGTTTCATCTGGCACAAACGACATCCATGATTTGAGTAATCCCTCAGATATTTTTCTCATGTACACCTCGTATGTTTTTTTGGTTCTGAAATCTTGCATATTTTTATTATATCGAAACCCTACTTTAATATAAGCAAAGTGGAGGTGGCGAGTAAACTCACCACCTCCAAAGCCTTTCGGCAATCATAAAACTTATCTTCCTAATTCCTCCAGAAAGGGGCAATCCTCAAGCTCTCAAGGAACTTATCATCCCCAGCCCTCATTTCTACTTCTTTGGCCTCCTCTTTTGAAACAGTTCTCTTTGGATGTAACCCTTGCATTACTGCTTCTTGTTCTGTGAAGTGTCTGATTAACGCCACTGCTCCGTAAGTAGCTGTGGGTTGAGCTCCGCACTCGCAGTGAAACTCCAGAAGGATACTACCTTTTGAGTTGACACTGAAAGCTATCAAACTAGGGGTGCCGTTACAGTCTGGACACTGAGGATGAACTCGATGCCAAGGAGGGTTGGCTGGTGGCATGTATGGCCTCTTTCTTACCATGGGTAAGGATTTGTGAAAAACTAAACTTCAATATATTTATACCACAAAAGGGGAATTATAAAAAATACTCAATAAGCTGCAACTTCAACCTCACCACGCTCAATTCTTTCAATTTCTTCTTCGGTTGGAGGTGTTTTTTTTGCAAAAACAGTCAACTCTTTTTGTTTTCGAAGTTCCTCTGTTAGATCTTTATTTTCTTTTTAATTTTTTTATATCTAAAAGAATTGCCAACAAATTCTGGAAGCAAAAGCAGTATCGTAATAAGTATGCCAGAAGTAATAGCTAATAATAAAATCATAGAGAGTGGACCTGTCAGATGCCAAGAGAAAAGAGAAATTGTCACAACGACTGTATTTTGTAATGCAAAGATGACAGAAACCACACCCAGCAACAGCCCAGCAATAAAAAATATTATCATATGTGTATAGACGGCTCTGAGGCAAAATTATTACTTAAGTTGCTGGGTGTCTGGTGCGAAGTTGGAAACTTTGTATGGCCTTCCACAAACTCACTACAAGACAAACGGGATGAGCATTTTCGTGCGTTTTTTGTAGGCCGGATACACATTCGGAAATTCTTTCATTAAAGTCTTCTCTTCTGACGTGGCGCTGAAAAGAAAATAAAGGAAGTAGAGGGCAAACACTACCAACAGCCATGGACCTACGACAAATACTGTGCCGATCATGGCGAGCATAACGCCTGCATAGATAGGATGACGTATATAGCTGTACGGCCCACTCATCACAAGCTCACGATTCTCTTTCAGAGTCATCGGCATACCCCAGTTCGTACCGAGATAGAGGCGTGCCCAGATAGCGATGCCGATGCCTAGGGCGGTGAGAAGCGCTCCGATGGCGCCAAGAAAAAGATTTGTAGAAGATATGTGCCCAGCAAGGATTAAGCGTTGAAGCTGCTCGCGAAATAAAAAATAGACGCAAAGGGCAATAATTATGCGCAACCATGAGTTTCGCCGCCACGAGTTCGAGACATTACGCTTCGCGCTAAAAGCGTTTATGAGCCATACGAGGGCGAAGACAATCCAGGCCAACCCAACAATCATACCGAAGTATTTCATTGTATTAGTGTAACACGAATCTGCTGGGAGACTTGGACTCGAACCAAGATAATATCCTCCAGAGGGATATGTCCTACCATTAGACGATCTCCCAAAATGGTATTCTAACCCACTAAACTTAACACATTTTATTCATAATTAGAAGTGATATAATCAGAATATGTATTGTGTTTACATTCTCCGATGTGCTGATAAAACCTTATATACTGGCATTACTACTGATTTAAAACGTAGGGTGAAGGAGCACAATGGTGGTAAATTGGGCGCTAGATACACTTCTTCGCGTTGGCCAGTGAAAGTTGTTTATTCTAAGAAATTCAAAAACAGGTCTTTGGCATCCAAAGTTGAGGCGAAAATTAAAAAATTGACGAGAGAAAAAAGCTAGAATTAATTAAAAGTAAACGCACAATCTTATCTTCTTAGGTTATGTTACAAAATTTTACTGAACGAGTAATTAAAATTGCATTAGAAATTCCGAAAGGCAGAGTCACCACTTATGGCAGGATTGCTCGCGCTGCCGGTGCGGGACCAATGGCTGCGCAAAGCATAACGAATATATTAGGTAAGGCTTACATGAGCGGAGTAAAGGATATTCCTTTCATCGCATTGTATATTCTGATGGAAGGGTTTGGCTCAACGATAAACATAAAAAGAAACGTCTTACTTTATATAAAAAAGAGGGGATTAAGTTGGACAAAAATAATAAAATTATAGATTTTAGAGATATTTTATTTGAATTTAACTAAAATAATTTTAGGAAACAAGTCTTAATTTACATATTAGCCCAAACTAAAGTTGTAATAAATAAGGTGTAAATTCGGCATAATCATGGGTCGCTTTATAAAAAATAACTAGAGTATAAAAATATGGAAGAAGAAAAAGAAGAATGTCTAAACTGCCATCACGATATGCACAAAGGGGCTAAATGTGCTTCTTGTGACTGCACCACAAGTTAATAATCTCACAAAGAACAAAATGTCTCTTCTAGAGCTTTTGTTTAATTATGTCATCAACTAAAACAAATGCCTGGAGGGAAGGAAAATTAATAGATTTATGGTCTCTCGTCCATTTTCTTACGGGCTTTGCTGTTGGTGGAGCTTTTATTTTTTTAAATATTAATCCATATATTGCTTCAGCTGTTGCGGTGGGTTTATTTACTGGCTGGGAGCTTTTTGAACCATTGATTAAGATTCACGAACAGAGCACTAATCATATTAGTGATGTGATTGTAGATTATATTGGTTTTTTCATTGCTCAACTTTATGTGTTTGCTTGGCATGGAATAATGTACTGGTATATTCCAACAAGCATCGCACTCTTAGCGCTAATAATGATGACTTGGGGAATAGTTGACTTCAAGAGAAGAAAAAAATAAATTCTAACCATATAAAAATGAGTATTATTTTATCACTGTTTATACTTTCCATCCCTGTAGCATGTGTTTCTTGGACATTCACCCACGAAGAGCTTTTTAGAGAGTTGCATGAATATTGTGTCCGTCGTAGTAAGAAAGATAAAACATTTATCGGTCGCAAGTTTTTCTATATGCTTACTTGTGAATATTGTTTTAGTCATTATGTGACGATAGGTGTATTACTTATTACTAGATACACAATTTTCTTCGGTGATTGGAGAGGTTATAGTATTTCTTTTTTCTCAATTGTCTTTATTGCAAACGTATATATGAGCCTTTTTGGCAAGATTAGGATTGATATAAAAAAAGAAAAGGATGAAATATTAAAAATAGAGGCTAATTTATAAACAAAAAATAAAACACTCCTAGGTGAAGTGTTTTATTTCGGTATCCGAATTATTATATTTTAGTGATTTTTTTTGGATTATGGCATTTTTTCTACCATATCTTTCATTTTTCCAAGAAAATCGAGTTTTATTTTAAGAATTTTTTCTTTTTTTTCCAACATGGCCAATTTGAATTCTTTTTTCATAGGACCAGCCATATGGCAACTAGTGCATCCCTCTTTTCCTTCATTATTTTCATCGTGCATAATAATATTTTCATAGTTATATTGTAATCTTCTCGACCATGCTTTTATGATGTCGTTACAGGATAAAAATGATTACAAAATTATGTAATAATCTTATTTACAAAACGGCTCTATGAATATGAAAAATAATGAGAAAGAAGACATAAATAGTTGGCGCAACGAACACGGAGAACCCGATTTTTCTTATCTAGAATCTTTGAGAATGGCTGGCAGTGTTGAAGCATTGGAAAAATTAAAATCAATTGCTACAGATTTGGATGTAGATTTTAATACAACAGCAACTGCCGAAGAATTGGTTGACATGATTCAGATGGAAACCGAAAAGAATGAAGATGGAAATCCAATTGATAGCAATTAATTAAATGAATGAAACAGTTTTTCACCTTTTTGGTGTGTCAATGCACCCAAAATATTTCTTTCGACGTATACAATATGTGCAGATTATGATGTTATATAAAAAAATTAAATTGAAATATAAGGCAATATTGATGGTCTTAATTGTGCCACTTGTTTTTGTTGTGAATCTAACTATATTTAGTAATGTTGCCTTGGCAAACACAGCTCCGGCTGTAAATATTGGTCTAAGTAAAAATACTTCTATAAATTGGTCAGGATATCTTGCCAGCAATGGTCCATACAGTGGTATCGGCGCTAGCTGGACAATACCGACAATATCCGGTACTACTGGTACCAATCTTTCAGCGGATGATACTTGGGTTGGAATCGGAGGAGTGATTTCTCAAGACCTTATCCAAGCAGGCACACAAGCGATGAATGAAGGCAATGGTTCGATAAGTTACACTGCTTGGTATGAGTTGCTCCCATCAGATATGGTACAAGTTCCCCTAGCTGTCTCATCAGGTAATTCCATTACAGTATCTCTGTCAGAAAATTCCAGTAATCTTTGGACAATTAATTTTCACAACAACACTACAAACCAGAGTTATAGCACTACAGTGAGTTATGTTTCTTCCAATTCTTCTGCCGAGTGGATAGAAGAGATGCCTACCCTAGAGAGTAATAATTCACTTATTCCGCTGGATAATTTTGGGACAATTCAATTTACTGGTGGATATGTAACACAAAACAATAGCACCTTAAACATTTCACAAAGTGGAGCAGAGTCACTCACCATGGTAAATTCAAGTAATCAAGCTTTGGCGATTCCAAGCTCTCTTGATTCAAGTGGCTCAGATTTTTCTGTCTCACGAACCAATGTTGCGACAAGTATTAGCACAAATACTCCAAGTACATTTTCAAATACACATACTGGTTGGCATAGGACAGGTGTAGGTATTAGAAACTTCTATGGAAATTTCAGAAAAAACAACAAGAAAAATATTTTCGGATATAGGTTACAACGTACTAAAAATTCTTTAAGAAGAAATAATTTTTAGGATTCAAAAAAAGCTTTCTTACTAAAACTGGCTATTTGAGTTTTTATATTACTTCGAATAATTTTTCCGGCGCGTAATGTTTTGTGGCAAAGTAACCAAAAATTGCCGACAATAAACATACAATTCCGCCAAGTATCATCGGCGCTCTTGCGTTTGCAATATCGGCTAGCCATCCGCAAAGGGGACCACCCACGACACCGGTGCCAATCATAAATACACTTTGTATTGCTAGCAACCTTCCGTGCATTTCGCGTCTGGCTTCTACTTGAATAATTGCAGTGGTCGCTGTGGTATATAAAATGCTTGCCATACCAAGGAGAAATATTACCGGTATTCCAATTGCAGTATTCCATATACCAGAGAGGACAAGCATGGTTGTACCGAGCAAGGTAGCACCAATAATAATATTGCGTATTTTCACCAAATTTTGGTGAGCAACAATAAAAGCACTAATGACTGCCCCACAACTAAAGATAGAGTATAAAATCGTAAATGTTCCGACACTGCCGTGAAGAGTTTTAATAACAAAAAGAGGAAGTGTCACGCTGAAATTATAAGCGAGCATTCCTATCGCTGCGAGCATTGCAAAACTTATCCATAAGACTGGCATCGATAATATATAACGTATTCCGTCTCGCACTTCGTTTTTTGTGCGTGGTTTAATCGGTAAACGTCGCAATTCTTCGGTTCGCATTATATAAATACAAAAGATGACTACTATATATGTACTAGCATCAATTGCAAAACACCAACCGTAGCCCAAAGTTACAACCAATAGACCAGCCAATGCTGGTCCGAATATGCGCGCTACGTTTACAGTATTACTATAAAGTACTACAGCATTTGGAACATCTTCTTCGCGAACCATTTCAGTTACAAAAGAACGTCGTAAAGGATTATCAAATGCTAAAACGATACCTCCGATAATCGCTAGCGCATAAAATCCCCCAAGAGCTGGATGGGGCATAAAAGCTAAGATGGCCAAACCTATGGATTGCCCCATTTCTAGACTCTGAGTTATTAAAAGCATTCGCCATTTATTTCCTCGGTCAGCGATAGAACCTGCCCAAGCCGACAAAAAAAGTATAGGTCCATACTGGCAGGCAGCCAAAAGCCCAACCGCAAGTCCACTTTTTGTCAGTTTGAGTACCAACAAAGTGAGGGCAATGTTTGTCAACCAGTTGCCGACGTTTGAAATTGTTTGCCCAATAAAGAAAAGACGAAAATTGCGATTACGTAAAGAGATAAAAGTTTTCCGTAGCGCGTTCATTTTTTCTACAAAGCCTCTAAAATTTCTTTTGTTGTACGCACCAAACCAATTCTCGGAAAGATTTTCTGAATGGAATTTTCGTGTTCTTCTTTGGACATGGCAGACATCGCATCTTCGGCAAAAATTTGATTGTAGCCATATTCATATGCAAACCTAGCGGTACTTTCTACACCAATGTTGGTGGAAATTCCACACAAAACAATAGTATCTATTTTGCGTCTGTGCAATTGAAGTTCAAGGTCTGTTCCATAAAATGCTCCCCATTGTTTTTTGGTAATAATTACGGCATCTTTTTCCGGTGATAATTCCGGAACTATTTCACTCCAATCTGCGGGCATTTGTCCGCCACTCCAAGTGACATCTGCTACAACATTTAATCTGTCTTTTTGATCCGGAGAGGAAACGACTCTGACTAAAAACACCGGCATACTATTTTTACGAAAAACTTCCAGTAATTGAGCAGTGTTTTCTATTACTGTTTTTGCAGGATGAGGCTGTGTTTCTCTGGAAGTAATTCCTTTTTGTAAGTCGATGACGACAATGGCCGTTTTTGTTTTATCAATATTTAATGGTTTATTCATATTTTTATTATATCATAAACATTTTTCATAAAAAATGTTATAATAAACAAAGACGTAGGCAGTAATCATTCATGACTTGTTGCGTCTATATTATTAATTAGAAAGTTATAATTAACAAAAAATATATGTCAAAAACTTCTAAAATTTTAATAGCTATAATTATCGTTGTTGTTATTGTGGTTGGAGCATGGCTTTATGTTTCTTCTAAAAATCAATCAAGCAATCTAACTCCGCCACCACAAAATGTCACCACCAATACATCGCCGGCAGATACTTACGGCATGAGTCAATATACCGATGCGACTTATGGTTTTTCTTTTTGGTATCCGAGCGCACTTCAAGTATCATCCACGATTACAAACGATACTAATTCTTTTCCGGGAGGCGTAGCGGTGGAAACTCTGCTAGTTGGTGATATGGGTAGCACTTCGGTTGTCGTGGTAAATTCTCCGACGAGTATGATAACCGACGAGCCAAACGGTCACGCTAGTCCGATTGCCCAAACGAAATACTCATACGACAGTACTTCCAATCAATGGATGATATCTTTTCCGGAAGGTACTCCTACAGGCCAAGGCTCAGCCACACCGACTCCGGTTCAAACTTCTAAAACAACCATGGGAGGTTTGCTAATGTTGCCGGCCGGAAAACGTTTTGATACCACAATCATTCCATTGTCCACAACCAGATTTTTGGTCGTGAGCGACGGGGGAGGAAGTTCCTTTACTTCCGAGCTTGCGCAAACAATTGCTCAAAATGGTGTAAACGTTGTTCCGGCGGTAGAAGCTACTGCTCTGCAAGCGGAAGCTACTGCTTACGTTCCCAACGAATAAAATATTGAACTCTTATTTTAAAAATTATTGAGCAGAAGGACTCTGTGCGGTCGTTACTGTTACCGTGTAATCCTCAATTGAACCATTTTGTGCCGTGACTGTATAAATAACCGGATTGGTAAAATCTTGCGCGATACCAGAATATGGATAAATTGTAGCACCGGGAGCAATAGTAATCGTTGGAACTAAATTTGTAACATCTGTACCGAGAGGAACAGTCAGATTTACGTTGTGTCCATTATTATCAATCACTCCATCTACTGCCGGAGTCAAACTAGAAAAAATAAATGAGCCAATTGTGTTGTCAGAGTTTTGTGTACCCGTGTTGCTTGCTTGATTTGCGCTGGTTGATACAGTCACCGTATAGCTTTGAGTGGAGCCATCTTGCGCGGTGACTATATATGTCACTGGATTTGTAAAATCTTGCACGACACCAGCATTTGGAGAAATAGTTGCCCCGTCCGAGACTGAAATTGTCGGAACTAATTTTGTCACATCTGTTCCACTCGGTACTAAAAGATTTATATCATAATTTGTATTATCTACGGCTCCATCTACTTCCGGACTTAATCCTAAAAATGAAAATGAATTGATTAATTTAGCCGAACTTGCTATCGCAGTTGTAGTGCTTGGCTCGTTGGTTGTTGCGTCATTTCCTTTGCTCAAATACCAAAATCCCAAGCCCACGAAGACAACGACAATAATTGTAACCCATAAAATTTTATAACTTCTTGACATGTTTTTATTTATTTAATTAACCAACCTCTATTATACTATATTGTGATAAAATACAAATTATGGAACCCTTGGCTTCAAAAATACGCCCTAAAAATTTAAAGGATTTTATCGGTCAGGAACATTTGGTGTCCGAAGGAAAGCCCTTACGTGTGGCAATCGAAAAGAAACATTTGTTTTCTTTTATTCTTTGGGGTCCGCCCGGCGTAGGAAAAACCACTCTGGCGCGAATTTATGCGGAAGCTCTGGATGCGGATTTTCATGATTTATCTGCAGTTTCAGCCGGTAAAGATGACATTCGAAAGATTATCGATGACAAAAGAAATAAAAAATCAAAAATTCTTTTTCTGGATGAAATTCATCGCTTCAACAAAAGCCAACAAGATTTTCTTTTACCTTTTGTCGAGTCAGGGGAACTCACTTTAATCGGAGCGACGACCGAAAATCCAAGTTTTGAAGTTATCTCGCCGCTCTTATCGCGTTGTCGGGTTTTTGTTTTGAACGAGCTTTCAAACGAAGAGATGCTCCTTATTATTGAGCGTGTTTTAAAAAGTGAAAAAATAAAAATGGATACGGTCGCAAAAGATTGGCTCATCGCAATGGCAAACGGTGACGCAAGACAAGCCATCGCCATGCTTGATGCCACACTTCATCTTTACGGAAAAATAAACGTGGAAAATTTAACGCAAGCCTTGCAGTCAAAATTTTTGCGTTACGACAAAAAAGGCGAAGAACATTACAACACTATCAGCGCTTTTATAAAAAGCATGCGTGCCAGCCAGCCGGATGCCGCGCTCTATTATATGTGTCGGATGATTGAAGCCGGAGAGGACCCGAAATTTATTGCGAGAAGGATGGTCGTTTTTGCGAGCGAAGATATCGGGCTTGCGGTGCCGACGGCGCTTGTCGTTGCCAACGCTGTTTTTCGCGCAGTGGAAACGATTGGTCTGCCGGAATGCGCCGAGAATTTGGCGCACGGTGTGGTTTATTTATCGCAAGCCAAAAAAGACCGCCGGGCTTACAATGCCTACTTGGCAGCGATGGCAGATGTAAAAAAATTCGGTAATTTGCCAATTCCGCTTCGGATACGCAATCCAGTCACCAAACTGATGAAAGAACTCGATTATGGAAAAGGTTACGAAAAATATACCAAAGAAAGTCTCCTGCCGGACAAACTCAAAAAGAAGAAATATTTAAACTAAATTTAAAATGTTATAATAGGTGGATGGCAAAGAAAAGATTTCTAAATGTTGACCCGGATGTTATAAGATTGGGGTGGGTTAGCTTTCTGACGGATATCAGCTCGGAGGCGATTTTTTCTGTTTTCTCTATATTTTTCACCGTAATTTTAGGCGCCTCGGCGGCGTTGCTTGGAATAGTGGAAGGCTTGGCAGATTTCTCGTCGTCATCTCTGGATTATTTTTCCGGCTGGCTTTCGGACAAATCTGGTAAAAGAAGGCCACTTGCATTGATTGGTTATGGTTTTTCCACTTTAGCCAAGGGAATACTTTTAGTGGCTAATTCCGTAACAGCGCTTGCATCTTTCCGCATAATTGAGCGACTTGGAAAAAGTTTTCGTGGTCCGCCGAGAGATGCTTGGCTCGCATCCGTGGCAGATGAATCAAATAAAGGTTATGCTTTCGGCTTGCATAATGCCATGGATAAAGCCGGAGCAATTTTGGGCCCATTGGTCGCATACTTCTTGCTTTTATGGTTTGGGCAGGGTATCGGCACTTTTAAATTAATTTTTATCATCTCAATGTGCGGAGCGATTGGGGCCGTGTTAGTTTTATTTTTAATGAAAGACCGGCCCGGAGCAACGCACACCAAAGAAAATATTTTTAAAGCTTGGAAAACTTTGAGCACGGGTTTCAAAAAATATTTAGTTTCCGCCGGAATTTTTTCTTTGGCATATTTCAGTTTTGGTTTTCTGCTTTTAAAAGCTTACAAAATAGGTTTTTCCATCAAGGATGTCGTTTTACTTTATGCGCTTTTCAATACTTCTTTTGTGGTTTTGTCGGTGCCTATAGGAAAGTTAGGTGATTTCATCGGACGCAAGTATGTTATCGTCTTGGAATACATTATTTATATCGTGATGTGTCTGGGATTTGTTTTTGTTCAAGCCAAGTGGGAGGTAATAATATTATTTTTAATGTTCGGTATTTTTTATAGTATTGATGAAGCCCAAAGCAAAGTATTTATTACCGATTTGGAAAAAGACAGGCGGGCGACCGCCATCGGAATGTATAATTTTGTCACCGGTTTGATTTATCTTCCGGCTTCGGCGATTGCGGGCTTGCTTTGGATTTTAAATCCTTCTTATGCATTTGTTTTTGCCGCGACGGTGACGTTTGTCGCGATGTGTGTATTTATTTTTCTCAAATCTTGGAGAAAACCAGTTATGTCAATATGAACTTAAATATAAGAACAACCACAGACATTGAAAATGCGGCAGACTTTGTCGCTTCGTCGGTTTTCAGTCACTTGGAGGCAGGCAAAAAAGTCTTGCTGTTTTTGACTGGCGGTTCATCAGTAGCTGTCGGTGTGAAAATCTCCGATATCTTGAGAGATAAAGCAGACAAAGATTTATTGCAAAATCTAATCGTGACTTTGACCGACGAAAGATATGGTCCGACAGATCATTTTAATTCAAATTTTTTCCAACTCACTGAGCAGGGTTTCAGTTTACCCCAAGCAAAAATTATCCCCATTTTGATTGATGACGATCGTAACATTACGACAGAAAAATTTAACATGGCTCTTAATGAAGAATTCATTAGGGCAGAGTATAAAATAGGTCTGTTTGGGATAGGCGTTGATGGACATACTGCTGGGATTTTACCAGAAACTAGTGCGGTAGATGCAAAAGATTTGGCTTTTGGTTATGATACGGCAACATTTTCCCGCATCACCATGACGTTCAATGCTATAAAAAAATTGGACGAGGTAATAGTCTGGGCGCAAGGAAAAGATAAATGGAAAATTTTGGAAGAATTGCAAACAGACATAGCTATTGAAAAACAACCGGCGCAGATTTTGAAAAAAGTTTCATTATTAACAATTTTTAGCGATATGAAATTATGAAAATAGCAATTACAGGTCTAGGAAGAATGGGCAAACAAATCGCTAGAAAACTGCACGAGGACAGACATGATTTGATTGTTCATAATCGCAGTAAAAATTCTGTTGATGAGATGGTTGAGCTTGGCATGAGAGGTGCATATTCTAGGGAAGAAGTTGTAAATTTTTTTAATGGAGAGCCGTTGGTGCTTTGGATTATGATTCCATCTGATTCCGTGGACGAAGAATTGGATGAATGGCTGAAATTAGTCCCCAAAGGCAGCATCTTGATAGACGGTGGAAATTCTGATTTTCGACTGACAAAAAAAAGAGCGGAAAAAGTCTTACAACATGGCTCTATTTTGATGGATGTCGGAACAAGTGGTGGAGTTTGGGGTTATAAAAATGGTTTTTGTATGATGGTTGGCGGAGACAGAGAAGTGTTTAAAATTGTCGAACCGGTAATAAAAACACTTGCGCAACCTAGCGGAGCCTATCGTTATTTCAGCGAATCTGGTTCTGGCCATTATGTGAAAATGGTGCACAACGCCATCGAGTATGGCATGATGGAAAGTTTGGCGGAGGGATATCGTCTACTCAAAGAAGGCCCATATAAAAATCTTGATTTAATTTCTGCGGGTGAAGTTTGGCAACATGGGAGCGTTATCGTTTCGTGGTTGAATGAACTTACGACAAATGCCTTACAGTTACAAAAAGAAGATCCAGAATTGAAAGATATTGAAGGAGTTGTTCCAGAATTAGGCGAAGCGCGTTTTGCTTTAGAAACTGCTAAAGATTTAAAAATAGAAATGCCTTCCATTCAGAGTGCTTTTGATGTTCGAATTGCTTCACAAAAAGGAAAGGTCAATTTTGCTACCAAATTACTCGCTCTGATGCGTAATCAATTTGGCGGACATAAAATAAATGAAAAATAATACCACAACCTTTGCAATTTTTGGTGCTTCGGGCGATTTAGCAAAACGCTATTTATTTCCTGCACTCGAAAAAATGTATTTTCCGGGCATGGTGGTGCCTCTTTCCCGAAAAGATTATGGAAATTTAAAGAATTTGATTGATAAAGACGCAGAGAAAATTTTCCATTTGGCGATTCCTTCAGATGCTGTGTCGGACGTTGTCAAAATAATTAGTGATAATTTTGGCAGGGAAAAAGTAAAAATAATGCTGGAAAAACCTTTTGGAAAAGATCTAGAATCCGCCGGAAGTTTGATTGAGTATATTGATAAATATTTTTCCGAAGACCAAATTTATCGCATTGACCATTATCTGGTAAAACAATCTATGCAGAGAGTGGTCACCGAAGATTGGGAACAAAAAGGAATTGCGAAGATAGAAATTATTGCCAGCGAAAAAATAGACATAGAAGGCCGGGTTAATTTTTACGAACAGACCGGAGCCTTAAAAGATTTTCTTCAAAGCCATCTTCTAGAAATGCTTTCTGTGGTGCTTTCCAAGTCATTTGACGAGGTTCGTCGCTATGATGCTTTAAAGAATCTCCAAATAGTTTGCAATATAGAAAAACACGAATGTGTAAAAAGAGGTCAGTATGAAGGATATCGCAAGGAAGTGGGGAATGAGGAAAGCATGACAGAAACTTTCGTGTCGGTTAATATAACTTCAGGAGATCCGCTCTGGCGTGGAGTACCGATGGTTCTTTCTACCGGCAAAGCTTTTTCCGAAAAATTTACGGAGATAAGAATTAAATATAAAGATGGCAGTAAAAAAGTTTTCAGTATTGAGCACGAACCCGATGCCTACGGGCGAGTTATTCGAGCTGTGCTCGAAGGGAATCATGATTTATTCATTGGTAGCGGCGAGATTTTAGAAACTTGGAGAATCTTGGATGCGGTTCAGCAGACTTGGAAAAATTCCAAAGATAATTTGATAATTTATAAAAAAGGAATTGATATTAATGAATTGATAAATATGTAATCATGGATTATTTTAAACAACACAAAATCATAATTGTTTCAGCCATCATTATTATTTCTGCATTATATTTTCTGGTTGCTCATTTTAATAAACCAAAAGTTACAGAAACACAAGCACCCGTGGTGACAAAGCTGGTTATTCCAATTAGCTCAACCACCCCGCCTCCGGCATCCCTCCTTAATCAAGGAGGGGAAGGGGGTGGTAATTCTGCAACAAAGACAGCTCTGCCTCCTCCACCTCCGCCGGTAGGCACCGATCAATTTGTCGTTTCGCTCACCGATGCCTCGACTGATATTGCAAATAATTTGTTGAGCGGGGGATATATCACTGATGCCACAGCATTTACAAATTTAATCGGCACAAACCCTTCGACGCACTCAGGGCAAGCAACAATTGCTCCGGGCGCATATAAAATTTCCACTGGTTGGACTCCTTCACAATTATTACAAGTTTTGTCTGCTAAGCCATATATGAAATGGGTGGTGATTCCTCCCGGACTTCGCAAGGAAGAAATTGCTGCCTTACTTGCACCGGCGCTGGGTTGGACAAAAAAACAAACGACCGAGTGGATCACCAAAGACACAACCACTAAACCGGAAAATATTGAAGGTGTCTATGCTCCGGATACTTATCTGATTCCGGTGGGGGAAACACCAGTGGATGTCACCACGAGGTTGATCGATCAATTTAATGAAAATTTTGCACCATATTTACCACAATTTACAGCCAAAGATATTAAGTGGACCTCGGCTTTGACCCTAGCATCTATCGTGCAACGTGAAGCTGCGAATTCTACCGACATGCCACTGGTTGCCGGAATTCTTTGGAATCGTTTGGACCAAGGAATGGAGCTCGATGCCGATTCCACACTTCAATATGCTCGTGGTAATACCGGTAGTGGATGGTGGGCGCCAATTACGGTGGCAGATAAAAGCATTGATTCTCCGTTTAATACATATGAACATACCGGTTTACCGCCACATCCAATCTGTGAGCCGAGTATCGATGCGATTGAAGCGGTGCTTAATCCGACTACGACTGATTGTTTGTATTATTTACATGACAAGAATCACATTATTCACTGCGCGGTTACTTATGCAGAGCAAGAAGCGAATATCGCCACGTATTTATCAAACTAAATATGATAATAATTTTCATTGCAATAATTTCAATTTTTCTCGCTTTGATGCATTTTGTTATTTACCAAGCAATTATTTCTCTTTTTTCTTTCTCTACAACTGCACAGTTGGTTTCGGGAATCATTCTAATCGTTCTTTGTTTCAGTTTTGTGGCAGCCGTAACTATGTCTTTCAAGTTTAATAATTTATTTACCAGGATTTATTACAGAATATCAGCTGTGTGGCTAGGCATAGCTTTCTATTTATTTTTGGTTTCCTGTTTTTATATTTTAGCAGTTTCAATTTTACCAATTACTTATTATATCTTCATAAAAGATTTAGGTATTTTATTTATAATTTTAGCCATTATCGCCAGCTTTTATGGCATATTTCATGCACGTAAAATTTTAATAAAAAATATTACTGTAATATTGCCAAATTTACCGACAGAGTGGTTTACTAAGAGGGCGGTATTTATTAGCGATGTACACCTAGGTGCCGTGAACGGCGAAAACTTTGCCAAAAAAATTGCCGATAAAATAAATAAAATCAATCCGGACATAATTTTTATCGGAGGAGATCTTTATGATACAGTAAAAGTTGATGAATTTGAAATTATTAAACCTTTTGCAAATTTACATCCGGTACTCGGCGTTTATTTTGTAACAGGGAATCATGAAGAATATAGAAAGGACAAAATTTTTTTAGATGCAATCAAAAAAACAGGAATTCATATTCTCTACAACGAAATGGTGATGATAGACGGGTTGCAGTTGATTGGAGTGGATGACCGTGACTCTACTAATGCCGATAAATTCAAGACTATTTTAGAAAAATTTAATATAGATAAAAATAAACCTTCAATTCTTTTAAAGCATCAGCCGGCTCAATTGGCGGATGCGTGGAGAGCCGGTATTTCTTTGCAAATTTCAGGGCATACGCACAAGGCTCAAGTTTTTCCGCTAAATGTTTTCACTAAACTAATTTTCAAGGGCTATGATTATGGCCTCAAAATGTGGGACAAAATGATTGTCTATACTTCGAGCGGAGTGGGAACCTGGGGTCCGCCACTCCGAGTAGGGAGTGACAGTGAAATTGTGATTTTTCATTTTGCAAAAAATCTACCAAATTAATTTTGCAACATAAACAATAGCCATCAAGATAATCTGCAAAATAATATTGATTAGAATAAATGTGACAGCTAAAATTCCTAAATGATTAATCAATTCTGAAGGGATAAAGGCCAAAATAAATATTAAAATCCAGACATTTTTCAAATCCTGTGGGGAAGGGCCAATCATGGCGCCCATATTTAAGAATAGAAAAATCGCCACCCAATCTTTCCATTTCGTGATGTTGATTTGTTTAAAGAATTTAAGAAAATCAGTGAAGAAAAATTTCCAATTTGAAAAATGAGGCATAATAAACTGATTGGCAAGAAAGTATTTATTTAGAAAAAATAAAAAAGTTAATCCACCCAATATCGGCGCAATCGAAATAAATAAATTTCCCAATATTGGTATTTTAGAATTTGAATAGGTGACTTGCGGTTGCATTGCAAAGACTTTGTATTTATGAACTTTTGCGCCGGTGGCGAGAGCGATGAGCGCGTGTGAACTTTCGTGAATGAAAGCCCCGAAATAATAAAATAGATGATTTATTTTGTAATTCAAAAACCGCCAATTCAGCCAGTTGCTAAAATATCCGAGTGCGCTGATTATAATGATAACTATTCCGATGGTGAGCTCGCTCATCCCTAAAGATTATCATTTTTCTTTGATTATTAAAAATTTGATATAATAAGAGAATGGATTTATACGATAAAGTTGTGAAATATGTTGATGACTCTTTTGGAGCGAAGAAGCCTCATTTTGAAAGAGCGGTTTATTGGATTGAGAAATTCATCCCTAATTTTACAGAGGCGCATAAAATTGCTGCTTACGCTCACGACATTGAACGAGGAGTAAAAGGAGAAAAAGATCATGATTATTTAGATAGAGAAACGTTAAAACGTCACTCAGAGGGTGGGGCAGAAATCATCGGAGAATTTTTGACAAAAAATGGCGCTAGCCAAGAACTCATAGATAAAGTAAAACATTTAATCAGTAAACATGAATTTGGTGGAGATGCTGAGCAAAATGCTATTATGGATGCGGATTCAGTAAGTTATTTTGAAACCAACGCACAACATTTTGTCGAAGCCAGAGCAAAAACTCAAGGATATGAAAAGATAAAGGGAAAATTTGATTGGATGTTTAACCGCATTAGCTCAGAAGAACATAAAAAATTTGCGAGAGAAAATTATGAAAAGTGGTCAAAGGAGTTAGCAAGGTATAAATAAAAATAGTTATGAAAAACAAACCACAAATATTTTTAATACATGGTGGAAACACTTTTAGAAACCAAAAGGATTATTTGCATTATCTCAAAACTCGTAAGATTTCTCTCCTAAGTAAAAATCTAGGATGGGCTCAGAATTATTTAGACAAAGAGCTAGGGGAAAAATTTGAAATTATTAGACCTCGTATGCCTTTACAGGACAATGCTAAATATAATGAGTGGAAAATCTGCTTTGAAAGATATTTCCCTTATTTGAAAAATAATATTATTTTAATTGGTAATTCATTGGGTGGAATTTTTCTCGCAAAATATTTATCTGAAAACAAGTTTCCAAAAAAGATACTATCAACGTATTTAACTTGCCCACCTTTTGACAACACAATGCACACAGAAGAAGAATTAGTTGGCGGTTTTAAACTTAAATCTAATCTGTCTTTGCTTGAAAAAAATTCTAACAAATTAACACTGATGTTTTCCAAAGATGACGACGTGGTTCCCGTTTCCCATGCTGAAAAATATCGCCAAAAATTACCGACAGCAAAAATTATTATTTACAAAAGTAAAAACGGACATTTTAAAATCTCCAAGTTTCCAGAAATTGTGAAAATGATAAAAAACAACATTAATGAATTAAAATAACTTTTTGATTTCATGGGAAAAATTATTTTTTACATACTTTTCTTTGTAACCTTTCTTCCACTTTTAGCTTTTGCGCAAGGAGTAGCTACTGACCCAGCATCGTCATCTACCGGTGTCGCACCAGCTTCCGCTACGGCTGATTCTTCTCCGTCAACTGCTTCTAATTCATCTAGTACTAATCCTGCTGGCACCACCATTTCTTCAAGCAGTAGTACTACACCTGTTCCTGTTTCCAGCCAGCCAATCCCAGCAGCCAAGCCTGTTTCTGCTATAAAAACAGAGCCCAAAGCGATATCTTCTCTCGTATCTAAGCCAACACCAACAACTAACGATGCAAATCCTATTGTTCCACCAGCAGATACAAACAATGAAGCTGGTCACAATATAATAATTACTACACTTTTAATAGCTGGTGCAGCAATCCTTGCCTTCTTAGGTTTTAATGTTCAAAAGAAAAATGCAAAAAATAATCAAAACGGTAAAAATTGTCCAAATATAAAAAAACTCATGGAAGAAAAACTAGAGGAGCTGACAGACTTAAAGGGCCAGCTCACTTATTTAGCAAAAGAAAAAACAATTGAACAAGTAAAAAATATAACGGAAGAAACCAAAACGGGCAAACTCATTTCTTTTATTGAAAATAGGGAAGAAGAGTACGAAAAGTTAAAGGAACTCTACGAGAAATGTATTACAGATTTAAAGAAAACAAAAAAAGTTCTAATTTTTCACGGCACTGAAGGTTTCCCAGAAGAAAACTGGTTTCCTTGGCTTAAAGACAAGCTTGAAGACGAAGGGATAAAAACTTTTGTGCCTCAATTTCCTTCTCCTCCAGTTGTGTCGTCTAAGGTTTCTGAATGGTTTGATATTTTGGAAGATTATAAAAAACACATAGACAAAAATACTGTTATAGTAGGGCACAGCTTGGGAGGAGTTTTTGCTTTGCGGGTTCTAGAAAAACTAGAGCATCCGATTCACTCGGCTTGTTTTGTAGGTACTCCTATTGGTATAAAACCCATCTTAAATTATGATAGAGATAAAAGTTTTAGTGGTTTTGATTTTGATTGGCAGAAAATTAAAAAGAGTGCAAAATATTTTGAAGTTTTTCATTCCGACAATGATCCTTATGTGGGGATTGAAAACGGAAAAAAGCTTGCAAAAAATCTTGACGTAAAGCTGTCTTTTGTTCCGAATGCAGGACATTTTAATAAAAAAGCTGGTTATACGAAATTTGAGGAATTATGGGAAAAACTAGAACCCTTATTGGCCAAATAGTTCTAAATAAATCGTGCTATAATTAATTCATGAAAATCGAATGGAATAAAGTGACGTGGTATTCTAAATTATTAGCCGTGATTGTATTTGCCTTGGTTTTTTGGTGTGCTTTTTCTCTAGGGAAAGAAGCAGGGGAGGTAGAATCAATACCGCTGATTATTCCAGCGCAAACGGGAGCAGGAACGGTAGCAGTACCAGTAGCCAAGCCCATCAATACTGTTTCTTATTCTTGTGATGCAGGAAAAACTATTGTGGCGGCTTTTTATGAAGGTAAGGCAGAGCCAGTTGTCGCTGGTCAAATGCCGATTCCCACCGGTAGCGTTGCTCTGAAGCTTGGCGATGGGCGTTCGATGACATTGCCACAAACTATTTCTGCAGACGGAGGAAGATATGCTAATAAAGATGAATCTTTTGTATTTTGGAGCAAAGGAGCGGGCGCTTTTATCACGGAAAACAATCCGAACAACATGACTTATCAGGATTGTATTGCGGTTTCTCAAACGGCTAAATATTAATTTTCTTGATAGCTTTGCGTTTTTAAAAGTGTATAATAGTGAAACAAAGGTCAAAAATTATTAACAATAAAAATTTATTTTTTATGGAAAACACGGATAAAAAAGAGTGTTCTTGCCAAGGCGGATGTTCTTGTGGTATGGGTTATATGCATGGATGTCACGGCAGATATCATCTTGTAAGAATGATTTTAAGGATTGTTATCGTTATTCTGATTTTCTGGTGCGGATACAGACTAGGTAATGATTACCGGTTCTATTCGAGCAGGATACGGACGTTACGATGGAATTGGAATGATAGATGCGTTTAACGATGGTGGATACAACAATTTGCCCGTTGTAACTCCTGCTAACTCCTGTAACTCCAACGCCAGAGTAAAAATTTATACATTTTTAAGCACAAAAAAATCCTTCGACAAAATCGAAGGATTTTTTTGTGAACTCTAAAATTAAATTAATATTTAGAAACCAAATAGATGGGAGAAGAATGCGCCAATTGCACCAAAGAAACCTTTATTTTGCTGTGGGTATTTGTTGTTCCAGATCTTTTGATCAATTACACTTGAAGCTGTAACTGAATTGCCATTAACTGTTCCTTGAACAACTAAACTATCACCGACAGCAATATTTGAAACAGTGACTGTATTTTGACCTTCAACGATTTTTGCGTTAGTCACATCAACAGTGTAAGTAACATTGCTTTTATTTGTGATTACTACAGAATTTCCGCTGATGGATGAAATTGTACCGGCAACTAACGGGTTGTCCATTACCAGTGATAGGGGAAGTTGCTGCTTGACCATTTGTTACCCAGTAGCTCCTGGTGTTCTCGCCATCACTCCATCACGCATAGTCGTCGCAACCAGATTTGTTCCGGTTAACGTGCCTTGTGCCATAATTGTATCCCCGACAGCGATGCTCGAGATGTTTCCTGCTACATTATTTTTTGTAATTGTTGCATTTGTTGCATCTACAGTGTAGGTAGTTGTTACAGGAGTGGTGGTGGTAGGAGTTGTTGAACCATTAGTAGGTCTTGGACCCATTCTATGGTGCTAGTTACAGTTATAATATTACCGTTTACTGCTGTAACTGTTCCAAAAACTCCAGGCTTTATCATTCTCCATGCATGCCGGCGCCAAAACCAACGTGACCACCCCAAGCGCTACCAGGAGCTGGTGTTGTAGTTGTTTGAGCTAAAGCGGGAACAGCTAAAGCCAGCGTTGCTAATGTCGCTAGACCCATTAAACTAGAAGCGTATCTTACGTATTTTTCTTGTCTCTTATTTTTCATATATTTTTTACTTAATTAATAATTATGTTTTTAATAAAAATAATCTAAACTGATTAACTTTTAATGAACAGAATACGACTTATCTGTATGCAGGTATATACGTGAAAATAATACTCTTTGGTGCACCATTTTAAAAAAAATGGCGTATAATAAGTATATGCAAATATCAAAGAAATCTAGTTTGTCTATGTTTTTTGGGTTTTCATTTTTAGCAATAATGTTTTCCTTGTTTTTTTCTATCTCTGTGGCTCATGCAACAGTTACTCCAACCTTATCATTGCTTGCCACTGGAAGTGGAGATTCTGTTCAGTTGAATATAACTGGTGACCCGAGCGCGAGTGTGTTTCTTGTATATGTGAAAAGCGGTTCTGGACAACAAATAGTTCCTATCGGCACCACTAATTCAAACGGAACTTTAACGACCACAGTTAGTACTGCGTCATATAGTGTTCCCCCAGGCAGTACGGTGCATGTTATATTAGACAATATTAATGGTCCACAATCTTCTCAGGTTTATTGGCCAGCAGCGGCATCTTTAGTCGGGAGTACAAATATACTTTCTTTGAGTCAAACTGGTCTTGTGCTTCCTTTAGGACAAACATCCACAATTACCGCAAACAATCTAAACGGAAGCTCGATTTACCTGTCCAATAATTCAAATCCACTTATTGCCAATTTTAATATCAGCGGTTCTCAAATTTCTGTGGTAGGGAATGGCTATGGTTCAACTACCGGAACAATTTGCTTGGTAAATAATACTTCAAATTGCGTAAGTGTGTATGTGATTGTTCAAAATAGCAGTGCACAACCGCTTACTTTCAGTCAAAGCAGCGTCTCTTTGTCTGCCGGACAATCCTTGGCTATTCAAATTTCCGGTGGAAATGGATCTTATTCAGTTCTCAGTAATTCAGTACAAAATAGTGGAATAGTAACGACAAGTATTTCCGGGTCAATTATTACATTGGCCACCAATAGCACAACGGGCTCGTCTTCAATTACTGTTTGTTCAACCGACATGAGTTCGTGTGGAATTATAAATGTTGCGATTGGCAATACTGCAAACTCTACTACCACTCTAGTTTCTTTTAGTCAACAAAATCCTACTGTGACCATAGGACAAAATTTAAATATAAGTATTTATGGTCCAACTAGTAGTTTGTTTTATGTTTCTTCAAATTCAAATCCTAGTATTGTTCAAGCCAATTTATCCGGGAGCACTCTGACACTTCTCGGTATTGCAAACGGAACTTCAACAATAAGTATCTGTGCCTCTTCCAGTAATTGCGCTTCATTGACTGTTACCATTAATCCAAATTACAGTAGTAACGGAGGAAATATTACTTTAAGTCAAGATAATGTCACTCTCTCAGTTGGTCAAAATGTTAATGTTACAGTTTCTGGCGGAGCTATGCCTTATAATACTTTATTAACTCCCAATAATATTTTTCAGGCAAGTTTAAATAGCAATATACTTACTATTTATGGAGAGAGCGTTGGTGTTTCATCAATGAGTGTTTGTTCAAATGGGTCATGTTCGTCTATTAATGTAACAGTGACGGGACAAAATTCTGTTTCTACTTCTTTTTCTTTGCCCGCTGGATGTTATTCTACGGTAGGTTATAGTCAAACAACTGGCCTGTCTTGCAGCTCTGTTACCAATGTGACAATTCCATCTGACTGTACGGGAGCTTTATATAGTGTCTCTACTGGTCAAGCATGTCCTGCTGATACCGTGATTCCTCCTATTTCAACAGTTATAACAACGACGCCTAGCTCAACATCTTCCAGTTCAACAAGTTCAGCCTATGTGTTTACAAAATATTTGATACTTGGTTCTACGGGGACACAAGTTTCGGAATTACAGACAAAACTAAAATCCTTAGGATACTACAAAGGTAAAATTGACGGAGGATTCGGTTCTGTCACAGAGGCGGCAGTAAAAGCCTACCAAAAAGCGCATGGACTCCCACAAGTAGGCACTGTGGGTCCAAGAACTAGAGCATTATTGAATAAATAGATTTAATTTGCGCTTGACGTAGAATAAACTATTGGAATTCCTGAGCTAGAAGTAGAAGGGAATTGACCAGAATAATAGGATGAGGTTGGATTGTAATAATAAGAAGAATTTAACGGTGTAGCATAACCACCGGTCACCGTGACGTATAAATTATTGCAAGAACTTCCTCCGCTTTGGCATAGAGTAATCGTATCGGAACCCGGAGATATTGCTGAAATTACAATTGATCCATTATTGCTAAGATTATTTATTTGGCCAGAACATGGTTGTCCGGTAGTTATGCTGTATAACGCACCGGCGTAACATCCGGGGATATATTGATAAGAAGACGATGTAATAATTCCATTATTAAGACATGGCTGTCCAGTCAATGTACTGTATGCTTGACCAGCATAACATCCAGGAACGAGAGAAGAAGTTCCATTAGTGGAAGCAACATTTGGATTAGTATTACTAGACACATATAATCCTACTCCATTATAATAATTTCCATAATTCAAATTATTGGAAGATGAAATAGTCGCAGAGCTTCCCGCCGGAATAGTTAAATTAGAAAGATTTAAATTATTTACTCCATTATTATAATTATATCCATAACCACTCACAGAGACATAAATAGTTCCACAAGAAGTATTATAACTTTGGCAGATAGTAAGAGTGGAGCTACCCGTTTCGTTTCCATAGATTGAAATAGTGTTGCCACTTACTGTTGCTGTTGCCACACTGGGATTTGAATTGTTGGAAACATATAACACGGTAGAAGTTCCGTAATTATTATATGCGGTGACGACGGAGGTTTGTCCGGTAGTAAGCGATAAACTTGTTTGACTTAAAGATAGAGTTCCATAAGAAGAATTACCTCCGCCGACTGTCACGTATATGGTACTGCATACACTTACATCGTCACAAATTGTTGCCACAGTGCTTCCGGTATTAATTCCATAAACATTTATATTATTTCCAAGAATAGAAACACTTGCCACACTGGGATTTGAATTGTTATTAAGAGATAAAGAGGTTATAACACTGTAAGCATAAATCGTAGAGGTCTGTCCGACAGCTACGGAAACATTTGTTTGGCTAAAAGTTGCTGCCTTTGCATTACCCACAAAGACAAGAGAAAAGAATGTAAAAAGGGTAAATATAAAGAATTTTTGATAGATTTTCATTTTGATTTAAAAGTTTATTCTAATAATAGTTACGACTATTGATGGAACCCACTATAGCACAATATACGAAAAATGCACATATCTAGGTGCATTTTGACGTTGAACACCCGCAAAGCGGATGTCCAACGTCAAGACAAAATCTCTTACTATTCCACATGCACTTTTATATCAGTGCGCTCATTTTTAAGGTTCAAAAATAGTATTGTGAATGAGCCCAAGAAAACAATAAGAGCTGAAATAAAGAAAACGTAGTTGTAAGCATCAATCTGAGCCTTCAGAGTAATGAGAGTAATATATTTTTGAATATCAAGCGGGACGTTGCTCATAAGTCTACTAAAACTATTGATTGATATTACGTTAGAATTTGTTCTGTCAGTTAAAATTGTCGCAAAAATAGCGATACCGAATGCACCTGAAATATTTCGAACCAATGCAAGGATAGAAGAAGCGACACCGATTTCATTTTGTGGCACCACTGAAGCAACAATGTTTGTGCGCTGAGCCATTCCGAACCCGAGTCCAAACGCCATCACGGCAAGAGGAATGGCAATGGCAAATGCAGTTGATTTTGCGTCAAGACCGGTAAGTAGAAAAATTCCCAATGCCGCCACCAGGGTGCTGGCAAAAATAACATATTTGGATTTTACTCTGCCGGTTAGTATTCCACCAATTGGAGCAGCCAGCATGAGCGCTGCAGCCATCGGCACAAAGAGATAGCCGGATTGTGTCGCATTATATCCGAGAAATGTTTGGGCAAAAATTGGTATTAAAAATACGCCGCCCATCATGCCCATAAAAACTACAAAGTTGTTTACCAATGCATTTACAAAAGCCGGAATTTTGAAAAACTTTAGGTCAACGATAGGCTCTTTGGCTGTGTGTTCAATTCTTATAAATACTCCGAGCAAAGTAACCACAAAGAAATAACACAACATGCTATTTGTTGAAAGCCATCCCCAAGTAGAACCTTGGTCTAGCACCAATACAAGGGCCGAAAGCATTCCGCCTAAAACAATTGCACCCCACCAGTCAAAAAAAGTAGTTTTTTGTTCCGAACGCGATTCATTAATAAAATAGAATGCCATAATCATTCCCAAGATACCAATCGGAATATTTATTAGAAAAACAGAACGCCAACCAAAATTATCAATGAGTGGTCCTCCGATGAGTGGTCCAAAAACTATTGCTGCTGCAAAAGAAGAAGACCAGATACCAAGTGCCTGCGCGCGTTCCTTGCCTTGTTTGAAAGTGACTGCCAAAATTGCCATGGCGGTAGGATAGTCCGCGCTTCCGGCAATCGATTGGATGATACGGAAAACAATCATTGATGAAAGATTCCAAGAAAGTCCGGCTAAGGCCGAACCCAAAATAAAAATACTAAAACCCAACATATAAACTTTTTTTCGGCCGATGGTGTCTCCGAGTTTTCCCCAAATTGGGACAAAAACAGCATTGGCTAAAATGTACGCAGTCGCGATCCAACCGGCAGCGGAAACAGTAATGCCGAAATCACTGATGATTTTTGGCAATGCCAAGTTTACGATAGTTTGATCAAGTCTTCCCAAGAATGTTCCGATGATGACTGTGAGTAATATCCACCAGCGCAGTCTTGAGCCATTTTTTTTATCTTCAATTTCTTCCATATAAATTATTTTCTAGAGTAGCGGAGTTGAATTTTATTTAGTATAAACGGTTATTTTTGCAGACATACCACTTTTCAATTCAGGATAATCGGCAACGTTAAAGCGAACTTCTACGTCAAATTTTTCAATTGGTCTCTGGTCGGAAATATCAAAAGCAACACCTGTGTCGTCTGCGGTAGAGCTGACATTATCCACGATTCCTTCATAAGTTTTACCTGGGAAAGCATCCACTGAAAAAGTCGCTCTTTGTCCAACTTTTATTCTATCCAATCCTTTTGTTTCTTCTAATTGGCCGACAACTTTCATTTCAGAAACATTCACGATAGAAACTACTGTTTGCCCAGGAGAAAAATATGAACCCAAGACGACTGGAGCGCTGGCAACCAAGCCACCATCTCCGGTAGAAATAATTTGTGAACCAACCAAAGCAACTTGAGAGTTTGCCGCCACCATGTCACCCTCTTTGACATATAAAGCATTCAAAACTCCAGGAGTTGATGGGGCCAGGTTTATAATTGGAGCCTCAAGGTTTGAGTCTTCAATAAAAACAGTAGTACTTGATTCTTGCCAAAACAAGAATATTCCAAGTAAGCCAAAAATAACTATAAAAGAAATTATGCTGATAACCCAAGGTTTTTTAAAAATGTTTTCCTTTTTCTCAATATTTTTTTCCATATTTAATTTGAAGAAGTTAAGCTTATAAATTCGATTGCCGGAGCGTTTGGAGTAGCTATTTGTCCAGGCGCAATAGCGACGGAAACAATTGTTCCATCTGCCGGAGCCGTAATGATTGTATTTTCATAAGCCGCCTCTGCTATTTGTACTGCACCTTGTGCATTGTCTACTTGCGCTTGTGCTGCAGCTACATCTTCCGGACGAGCAGCTGTGACTAGGGCGGTCAAAGATGCATTGGCTTGATCAAGTGATGCTTGCGCATTTGAAATCGCTTCGGTTTTTGCCACTAAGGCGCTTTGGTAAGCATTATAATTTGCCAAATAATTTGGAGCAGTCGTATTTGGTATATTGATTTCCCAAGTTGTACCGAGATATGAAGACCCAGCAGGGAATTCAATATCAAGTCCAGTATCTAAAATTGGTTCCGGAGTAGTGGTACTGACAATGCCTGTCCCATTTTCGATTCCCGTGATTGAAAAATATCCTGCTTGTCCGCCCTGGTTTACAACTAGAGTGATAGTACCTTCCGTGCTACTCGTATAAGTGCCGGTTATAGTTGGTGCTGGGAGAGAAAGGTCAGTATTTGAAGTTGCAGTAATTGTGGAGTTTAAAAGGTTTGCGTAAGCATTTGCCACTAAAGTATTTTGTTGTTTAGTAACTCCATCCAGATTTACCTGTGCTGAATTTACGGCTGCTTTTGCAACATCAATAGCACTACCTGTAGCGCCATTAATAATTTTTTGATAATTTGCTTCAGCTGTCTCATAAGCGGCTTTAGCTTGAGCCAGTGTCCCTTCAGTATTTCCTGCGTCTAGAGTTGCGAGCACTTGTCCTTTGACTACCTTGTCACCGGCTTTCACTGAGACAGTTTGAATTCTGCCACCGACTAGAAAACCTAAAGTCAGGTTTTGCGGTAGGGAAGAGTTGGTGTCCGTGCTCGTACTAGAAATATCCGGAATGAAAGGCGTAGGAACATTTTTATTTATTTCTTTGTAGCCAAAAAATCCGATTGCAATGGCAATAATTAAGGAAATTATAATTACTCTCTTTGGGTGATGCGTGAGCCACTTGATTTGTTGTTTCATAATTAATCTGTTATAAGAACTCTAATAATACGTTCGAAACTTTCACAATCTTTTTTATTTAATTTGGAAAGCATCTTTTTTAATATGAACTCTTTCTCTTTACACAGCGAAACGGAAAGTTTTTTGGACATGGGAGCTAAGACAATAAAAACAATCCTTCTGTCTTTTTTATCATCTACTCTTTTGACTAATCCTTTCTTTTCCATCTCGCTAACTATCTCGGTTGCTGACGGCGGGGTGACTCCTAGGTGATCAGCAATGTGTTTCATTGTGACTTTGCCGGTTGGTCCAATTAAACCGAGAACTTCAACTTGAGAAAAAGTTAAATCGTGCTTAAAGCCTTCTTTTTTAATGCTTTTTAGGATATTTTTTCTAAAAATAAAAATTAAGTCCGAAAGGCTAGATTTTGTATTTGTGTTTATCATCCCAGTACTAAAATTTTAATTAATAACTTTTATCATTATGCCCCGTAATCAAAAACTTAGTACGGGACAGGTATATTTACTTACCTAATAGTTAGGTAAACTAAGTATAATCTATTTGCAAAATTTTGTCAAATGAAAGAACATTATGCTATAATGAATTCGCTATGGAACCAAATTTAAATGAACCAGTTGCGCCTGTAATAAATCCAGTTATCAATCCGGTAATTAACGCTTGTCCGGTTTGTCATCAGCCGATATTGGCTCAATATTATTTTTGTCCCAACTGCGGAGCGAAAATAAACGCAGCCCCTCTTTCCACGACCATCGGAACTCAGGCTTGGATATATTTTTTTAGTATCATTTTACCAATGATTTGCTTTATTTTTGTGACCAAATGGCCCGGGATAAAATATTACAAATCAAATGATCCGAAAACGCATAGAATTGGCCAAATAGCTTGGGCATTGCTGATTATAGCTACCATTTTAACTATTTTCCTTGCTTATGTATGGACCGAGCAGATGATTCAATCCTCAATCAACAGCATTAATACTGACTTCGGTTCGTTATGATTCTTTTACTATGAATAAAAGAATCTGGCAATTTTTAATAACAATAATTTTTTTACTTGTTATTTTTTTTGGTGTTTCGGAATATTTTAACAAGACGATTATTTACCAAAAAATAAATCAAGTAATCAAACCTGATCCAGCTACAATAGTAACGACACAAACAACAACTACACCCTTAATTCCTCCACTCGACACCGCTCTTTATGACCAGAAACTTCTTGCGTTGGCAAACAATCCACCGGACCCGATTGTTTACACAATTGTCAAAACAATTACACAAAATTCAAATGGGAAATCTATCACCACAACCAGTAAAGTTCCTCTTTCTCCGCAACCAATCGTGACTCATCTTTGGCCAGTCAAAACTGTGTATCCAAATGCCGGAGCACTTTTACCGTTCAACCGAATCGTGGCGTATTATGGAAATTTATACTCGACCAAAATGGGAGTGCTTGGCGAATATCCAGAAGACCAAATGTTGCAAATGTTGGAAACTGAAGTACAAAAATGGCAAATTGCTGACCCTTCCACTCCTGTGATTCCGGCGCTTGATTATATTGCGGTGGTGGCACAAGGGAACCCGGGAGCCAGCGGTATGTATCGGGCACGCATGCCGGATTCGGAAATAGACAAAGTAATTGCAATGGCGACAAAAATAAATGCAATTGTTATTTTAGATGTTCAAGTCGGTCTTTCCAATGTGCAAACGGAAGTTCCTCTTCTCCAAAAATATTTAAAAATGCCAAATGTGGACTTGGCAATTGATCCGGAGTTTTCCATGAAAACCGGCGCTCATCCTGGCACGGTTATCGGTACTTTTGATGCAACCGATATAAATTTTGTTTCAAATTATTTGGCCAATCTGGTAACCGAAAATAATCTTCCGCCGAAAATTCTTGTCGTGCATCGTTTCACTGAAGGTATGGTCACAAATTACAAACAGATTAAGACGATACCGCAAGTACAAATCATTATGAACATGGACGGATGGGGAGATCAAGCGCACAAACTGGCAACTTACCAGCAGTTTATTCATAGCGAGCCGGTGCAATTTACCGGTTTCAAACTATTTTATAAAAACGATTTTCTGGTTCCCGGAAGTTCAATCATGACTCCGACGGAACTGATGAAATTAAATCCCCAGCCGATATATATACAATATCAATAAACTTGTGGTATAATAGTAAGCATGAAAAACCAATATGAAGGTGGAATACCAGGGGGAGAATTTGCAAAACAAAAAGAACAAATGGATCTGAATTTTAACGAAAAGAAAGCTCAAAAACCAATAAATTTTTTATCACCTCCTTATACATCACAAAAAAGAATAGAGTTAGCTGCTCGGGTGATAGAGAAACTAAGAACAGCTCAAGTTCTCAGTGACGAAGAAAATCAATTCAATGAATGGAGTATAAGCACTCGAACAGGAAAATTGTATGATTGATAGAATATGGATTCTCCGAAAGAAAAAAAAGAATTTTCCATTATTGCTCGAATGAAAAGTGTGACGCATGCTTGGCGCGGAGTTCTTGTCTTCTTTAAAACAACTCAAAATTCTTGGGTGCAAAGTTCTTGTTTCCTTTTGGAGATAATCTTGGCAATTATTTTTCGTATTTCGAGCACAGAGTGGATTCTGATTATTTTAAGCGGGGGATTATTGCTGGTTGCCGAAGCCTTCAATACAGCCATAGAAATAGACATTGACTTAACTTCTCCGGAGTATCACCCTTTTGCCAGAGACACAAAGGATGTGGCAGCTGGAGCAGTATTGCTGATGGCAACACTTGCTACCATTGTCGGTTTGATAATTTTCTTACCCAAGATTTTTTAGTTTTTTCTTGACACAGTTTTTCATGTAGTGTATATAATAAAGGTACTAGTTCCTCAATCTCCCCCAAAAAAACAGAAAGGTAAAAGATGCGTTCATTTGAAGGTTTAAAAGAATGGCTGACTGAGCTTAAGAAATTTTTGCGCAGGGAGCCATGTTGGATTCACAGAGCTCAGTATCTTCGCTATGCTGGAAAAGTTTTTCTAGGTTCCACCAATAGCGTTGATTCAATTTTTGAAGCAAAAGAAGTTTTTCCGGGTTACATTGACTCTGTCTTTGAGAATTTGTTGCCTGGAAAATTTTTCACCATAAAAACGGATGTGCATTACTACGATTTAATCAGGCACGGATCTTTTGCTGAGATCTTCAGCGAGTTCACGTGGAGAGAATTCGAGTTCATGCGGTTAACGCAATCGCAAATCAGGTTGTTTTGTAGCATTCACACATCAGAGATTCGGGCTGGAGCAACCCACGGTCTACTGTTTTTCTTCACTGAGCATGATATGCCAGTTTCCAACAAGCTTTCCAATTTACATGTTGTATACGTGTATATTGATGATCGGAACGGAAAGCCAATAGCCTCGCATCGGTCCTTCTTGCTTTTTGACTCCGTTTGGAGAGCAAAGCGTAGAGATCCGTATCGTTTTGTGTCGAGAAATAAGTTAAAAAAGTGGCATAAGACCACTATCGAGTAGAAACCCCACGAGCAAGCCTCGCGGGGTTTGTTCGTTTGTGGGTAAAACTTGTTGCCAAAGATTTTTTAAATTGATAGAATACTTAAACTATGAACAATCAAGTAAAAATTTTTGTTTCAATTATTGGGCTTTTAATTTTAGGAACTGTTGCAGCCGTGCTACTTCAGTCAAAACCCACAGCTCCCACGCGGAAGATCCGCGCCTTGATCTCATCGGTGATATGGGGGATGACCTGCACGGTCCGCCCGAGGAATCGTCCCTCCCGCTCCTTGGTGATGACGGCCTGGTAGACCTGCCCCGTCGTGATCGAATTGTCCCTCCCGATGGGCGACGGGTGAACCGGCTGTAGTTGCCGAGGTCGAGGTCGGTTTCGGCACCGTCATCGGTGACGTAGACCTCGCCATGCTGGTAGGGGTTCATCGTCCCCGCATCGACGTTGATGTACGGGTCGATCTTTATCATGCGGATGTTGAAGCCCCTGTTCTCCAGGAGGCTGCCGATGGACGCGGAAGCTACACCTTTTCCAAGCCCAGAGCAGACGCCGCCCGTGACGAAAATGTATTTGCTCATGGGGATTGGATTATAGACACATTCAGGGATCTCCTCAACGGATCAGGGCGGGAGTGTGCACCGTGGAGCCGTGCCATGTGAAGGTGCCCCGTGGCCTGCCCCCGTGATATAATCCCCGTATGGTGCGTCGTGAAAGCTGCATCGTTCCAGCGGATGAGAGTTCCGCCCGGGTAAGCGTCGGAGCGCCCGGTAGCAGGGTCCAGCCAGCGACAGAAATGCCTCTGGCCGAGCGGGCCGACAAGAGCCTCTAAGGAGGGAGCAACACAGCGGGCCGCAACGCGAGTGAACGCCGAGCAAGCCTCGTCAAATTATCAGCCGAAAGGTGTTTGGGGTGGCCGAGCCGATCATGTCACGGCGAAGGCAACAGACAACGGACCGAATCCGAAGTGGACGTTGGACGCCCTCGGGGTATTGGCGGCGGCACGTTGTGAAGGAACGGTGGGGAACACGAGAGGCCCTCCCTGGCAACCCACGTTGGGCGAAGACCGCGCGTATAAGGGGTAGACCGAAAGCGTGCGGAGTCAGGAGGGAGTCCGAGGGGTTCGTAGTACCGAGGAAGGCGGCGAGAAGCCGCTGGAGGGAAGGGACCCTGCTTTGAGTGTGCTGGAGCGTGGAGGTAAGCGCGAGGGCATGGTCGAAAGACCCAACAACCCCGAAGAAAAAGTGCGAGAACTCCAGCGCCAGCTATGGACGTGTGCCAAGCGGAGCAAGAGCCGACGTTTTCACGCGCTGTACGACCGGATCTGGCGGGGTGACGTCCTGCTGGAGGCGTGGAGACGGGTGAAGGCGAACGGAGGTGCCGCAGGGGTGGACGAGGTGTCCATCGGCGACATCGAAGAACGCGGGGCGGGAGAGTATCTGAAGGAGATACAGAACGTCCTGAAGGCAGGCAGGTATCGACCGTCACCGGTGAGGCGGCGATACATCCCCAAAGGGGACGGGAGGCAGAGGCCGCTGGGGATACCGACGGTGAAGGATCGCGTGGTGCAGATGGCGACCAAGCTGGTGATTGAGCCGATCTTTGAGGCGGACTTTCAGCCGTGCAGCTGGGGGTTTCGACCGAGAAGGGGAGCGACGCAGGCGATGGAAGTCATCCGCGAGGCGGGCAACCGAGGACACAACTGGGTGCTGGACGCCGACATTCGGGACTACTTCGGAAGCATCGACCATGGGAAGCTCATGGCGCTGGTGAAGGAGCGGATCTCGGACAGGCGGGTACTGAAACTGATCGGCCAGTGGCTGGCAGCGGGTGTGATGGAAGATGGGACGGTGAGGGAGACGCTTGCGGGAACGCCGCAGGGCGGAGTGATCTCGCCGCTCTGTCCAACATCTACCTTGGCTATCTGGACCGCATCTGGGAGAACAGGTGCAAGCACCTGGGCATCCTGGTGCGCTACGCTGACGACTTTGTGATGCTGTGCAAGAGCGAGTCGCAGTGCAAGGAAGCCCTCAGGCGAGTGAAGATTGTGATGGAACGTCTGGGGCTGGAAATGCATCCCGAGAAAACGCGCATGGTGAATCTGGCGGGGGGCAAGGAGGGCTTTACGTTTCTTGGGTGGACGGTGCGCAAGCGCAGGAGCATCCAACGCAACCCTCGCAAGCATTTTGTGCAGCGCTGGCCGTCGCCGAAGGCGATGAAGCGAATCCGAGACCGTGTGCATGAGCTCACCGAGGTGCGAGGAAGGCAGTCGCAGGACATGGGGGAGCTGATCGAGAAGCTGAACCCTGTTCTGCGGGGATGGGGCAATTACTTTCGCACGGGCAACGCGGACACACAGTTCACAGGGATCGATGACTATGTCTAGGCCGCGTCCTGCGGTGGCAATGGCGGCGTGGCGGACAGCGCACGAGCTTCCGCTGGACCGTTGGCCCCAGGAACGCCTTCATGAGATGGGCCTGCACAGATTACGAGGGACGACACGATACCCTCAGGTGGCTGTTCCGCGCATGCACAGTCAGGAGAACTCACCGGTAAGCTGTGTGCCGGAAATCGGCACGCACAGTTTGAAAGGAGGTGCTGGGAACGGGTCGCGATGAGCGATACCGCACCAGCTATCGACCAATGAAAGATGTTTCGAGGCAGCGCGTGAAAAAGTACCTGCCCATCCTTCTGACGGTTGCCGCCGGGCGGTATTTTTACTATCGTCGCGTTCCTTGTTTTCTTTGCCCAGGAAACGCGCGCCTTGGCGGCGATTTCCAAAGCATGGCCGCAGATCGGGCTCAGGCCATCCAATCCGCGATTGCAGAGGATTCCGTCGAAGCTTGCCCTGCTGGCGGACTACGTCGCCGCTTCGGCGGAGCTTTCCCGCGGGGAGTTGGGGTCGTTTGCGCTGGAATTCGAAAAGGTGGCTCTCGCCGCCTTCCCAGCCGCGAGTCGGACACCCTTGTCGTGGCCTTCATTTCATCGCTCCCTGCCGACAAGCGAACCTCGTTTGAAGCCCTCATGC